>NZ_CAJTMT010000002.1 GCF_910577345.1 uncultured Duncaniella sp. | reverse complement strand
TTGTCTAACTTATTGCGATTGTCTGTAGAATTGACAGAGTCTATCATTTTATGACTCTTGTACTACTTTCAATGTCTATTGTAATTCTTTCAATGTTCTCTTTCTCTTTCGGAAGCACCTCTCTAAGGCGTTCAGCGGAAAGTTTTGCAAAGGTAAGCGTTATTTTCGAAACCTGCAAATCTTTAACAAGATTTTAACTTTTCTTTAACTTTTCATCGGCAAACCGAATCAAGCATTTCAGCGTTTCAATCTTTACCACCTCACCGCTGTGGGGCTTGCTTCTCAAAAGCGAGTGCAAAGGTAGGCACTTTCTACATTCCCTCCAAATATTCATGAATATTTTAACAGAATTTTAACAGTTTCCTACTAAACAATGCCCAAAATGATATAAAATTTAATCTAAAACACTTATTAGGCACTTCGCCTTCAGCTTCTACTATCCTCGACCACGCACTATCTCAAAAAAAATGCGCACACAAAGCCGAAGCTCTGTATGCGCATTCGCAGTATCAAAGATTTTAACTTTTTCTCTATGCTTATTTGTTAACGCGGAAACGCTCCTCGCCAGTTGTCAGGAAAGAAATAACCTGACGAGCGGCAGCGATGCCGGCATTGATATTAGCCTCGGAGGTCTGCGCACCCATCTTTTTCGGAGTGAAGAAGACGCGATCGCCAAACTTCTCCTTGATTTCGGCTGCACGTTCAGGAGCCACGTCGGCTGCATACTTGAGGTCGGGACGCTCTTCAAGAGCACGGATCAAGCCATCTTCATCTATCACCTCCTTACGGGCGGTGTTGATGAGAAGACCACCCTTCGGCATGGAAGCGATAAGGTCGAAACCGATGGACTTCTTTGTCTCTGCAGTGGCAGGGATATGAATTGACACAACCTTATTGGTACGGTAAAGCTCTTCGACTGAGTGTACGGGCGTAACACCGGCATCCTCCATCACCTCATCAGGACAATAGGGGTCGAGCGCAGAGATATTCATCTCGAAACCGCGACCGATACGGGCCACGTTGCGGCCAACCTGCCCGAAGGCCTGGATGCCGAGAGTCTTATCCTTAAGCTCAGTACCGGAAGTTCCGTTGTACATATTGCGACACATCATGACGGCAAGACCGAACACAAGCTCAGCAACAGCGTTGGAGTTCTGACCGGGAGTGTTCTGCACACACACACCACGCTCTGTAGCAGCAGCAAGGTCTACATTATCGTATCCCGCACCTGCACGAACCACAACCTTGAGATTGGGAGCGGCAGCGAGCACTTCGGCATCAACCTTGTCGCTTCGGATGATGAGAGCATCGGCTGTAGCCACGGCGTCGAGCAATTGCTGACGGTCGGTGTACTTCTCAAGGATGGCAAGTTCGGCACCGGCATCCTCGATGACCTTACGCATTCCATCGACTGCGACGGCTGCAAAAGGTTTTTCAGTTGCAATAAGGACTTTCATGGTCTCTTATATATATTTATGTATGGGTGATGTGTGGAATCAGTGAGTTTTCTCGAATTCGTTCATTGCATCGACGAGAGCCTGAACGCTTTCGATGGGAAGAGCATTGTAGAGCGAAGCACGGAAGCCGCCGACTGAACGGTGACCCTTGATGCCTACAATACCGCGGGCTGCGCAGAAATCAACGAAGTCCTTTTCAAGCTCCTTGTATTCGGGAGTCATTACAAAAGTGACGTTCATGATTGAGCGTGACTCGGGATCGGTGACAGTGCCTACGAACATCTTCGACGCATCAATAGCATTGTAGAGGAGCTCGGCTTTGGCAAGGTCGCGCTTCTCCATTTCCTTCACGCCACCCATCTCCTTATAGTAGCGGAGAGTCTGGAGTGCGGAGAATACGGGAAGTACGGGAGGAGTGTTGAACATCGAACCCTTCTTGATATGTGTGCGGTAGTCAAGCATAGTGGGAATCACACGGTCGACATGGCCGAGCGCGCTTTCCTTGACAATCACGAGGGTCGCACCGGCAGGACCGAGGTTCTTCTGGGCGCCTGCATAGATAAGATCATATTTTGAAACGTCGACTGGACGAGAGAAAATGTCGGACGACATGTCGGCAACCAGAGGTACATTCACATCGGGATCCTTGCGGAGTTCGGTACCGTAGATTGTATTATTGGTTGTGATATGAAAATAGTCGAGGTCGTCAGGAACGGTGTAGCCCTTGGGATAGTAGGTATAGTTGGCTTCCTTTGAAGAAGCAAGCACTTCCACCTCACCGAAAATCTTGGCTTCCTTGATTGCATTGGCAGCCCATGTACCGGTGTCGAGATAGCCGGCCTTGGTGCGGAGAAGGTTGAAGGGAGCCATGCAGAACTGAAGGCTGGCACCGCCGCCGAGATAGAGCACATGGTAACCCTCGGGCACATCAAGAAGCTCCTTGACGAGTGCCTGCGCCTCATCCATTACGGCTACAAACTCTTTGCCACGGTGTGACACTTCGAGAAGAGAAAGTCCGGTGTTGGCAAAATTGATAATCGCATCGGCAGTATTCTTAATTGTGTATTCACTAAGAATAGAAGGGCCGGCAGAAAAATTATGCTTCTTCATATATAATATAATTTTGGAAAAAGTTGTCGTGATAAGATGTTATTAATGTTGAAATGTGACAAAGCGATGGAACGAGCGAAAAAAATTCCTCTGACTCCACCGCTGTGTTATCATCGGCAAATATAGCGATTTTTTCAATCCGTCCAAACAACTTGCGGAATAAAAAGCGAATAATTACAGAAATTTTTCCGTAATTGCCATTTTCGTCCGATTTTTCGGACCTCAGCCCCCTCCTGAGCCTATTTTTCAAAATCGGAATGTGCTTCATTGTCACATCCGCGCTGTTCATTGACACATGCTTTGACAAGTCAACGGAAACTTATAAATTTGTAATGTGATAAAACACATTTATAATCATTCACGCGCATATAGTCAATCATGCGCAGGCAATTATAATCAAAAAAATGCGTAAGCAATTCTCGACTTCACAACCAATCCAAACACCCGCAAGCAAACTTTTTCTTAACCCCTCTCAACTTTCCTCAAAACTTATGTGTTTAACTATTGTTAAAAGGTTCTCACCCCAGTGCAATTTTAATCCGTCACATTAATCATGAATTTTAATCACATCGGTGAATCATTAGGTTCAAAAGTATCAACAGGTTTTCAGGCAGTGAAAGGTCACACTCCCCACAAGAAAAAAGCCTGGCTCGTCATAGTGCTTGCAATACTCATCATCGTTGCAGCAGTCTACTTTTTCCTCCGTCCAAAGCAGCAGACCCCTCCCCTCCCGACAGTCGAAGTCGAAACTGTCGAGACCGGTAATATAAATATATATGGTGAATATGTAGGCCGAATCCGTGCCCAGCAGTTCGTCGAAATCCACGCCCGTGTCGAAGGCTACCTTGAAAGTATGCTTTTCAAGGAGGGTTCCTACATACAGAAAGGCCAGACGCTTTTCATCATTGACCCGCGTCTTTACAAGGCTCATGTCAACAAGGCCCGTGCACAGCTCAACAAAGCCCGCGCACAAGCTCAGAAAGCCGAACGCGACCTGAAGCGCATCAAGCCCCTCTACGCACAGAACGCAGCCTCACAGCTCGACCTCGACAACGCTACCGCTGCCTACGAGACAGCAAACGCAGAAGTCATCGTCAGCGAGGCTGACCTCACACAAGCCGAACTCACCCTCGGCTACACACGAGTAAGCTCCCCGATTTCCGGCTACATTTCCGAACGCGTGGCCGACATCGGCACGCTCGTAGGCCCGTCGGGAGGCAAGTCCCTTCTTGCAACAGTTGTAAAAAGCGACTCAGTAAGGGTCGATTTCTCAATGACCGCTCTGGACTATCTCCGCAGCAAGGACCGCAACGTCAACCTCGGCAGCTCCGACCCCTCCCGCAAATGGAACTCATTTGTCACAATCACCCTTGCCGACGGCTCTGTCTATCCCCACAAGGGTATCGTAGACTTCGCCGACCCGCAGGTCGACCCCAAGACCGGCACATTCTCTGTCCGCGCCGAGATGCCCAATCCCGACCACAGTCTTCTCCCCGGTGAATTCACCAAGGTCAAAGTGCTCCTCGACGTGCGCGAAGATGCCATCGAGGTCCCGACCAAAGCGCTTGTCATTGAAAAAGGTGGTGCCTACGTCTTTGTCGTGCGCCCCGACAGCATCGTCGAGCGTCGTTTCATCGAGCTTGGTCCTGAGGTCGGCAACACAACCATTGTCGAGCGCGGACTGGCCAAGGATGAGAAAATCGTAGTCGAGGGTTACCATAAACTCTCCCACGGCATGAAGGTCAACCCCGTTGCCGCTCCTGTCAAGAAGGACAAGGAGACTGTCGAGGCTGAAAAGGAAGTTGTAATATCCGAAGAGAAGGAGGATTGAGATGAAGAAGAATTTTTTCCTTGACCATCCGGTCTTTTCGATAGTAATATCCATCGTGATATTCATCATCGGAGGAATCGGTCTGGCTCTTCTGCCTGTCGACCAGTATCCTCAGATTGTCCCTCCGGTTGTAAAAATCAGCGCCTCTTACCCCGGTGCTGACGCCCAGACCGTAACCCAGGCTGTCGCCACTCCCATCGAACAGGAACTGAACGGCACTCCCGGTATGATTTACATGTCATCGTCAAGCTCAAACTCAGGCGGTTTCACTGCGCGAGTGACTTTTGACATTGACACTGACCCCGAACTCGCAGCCGTCGACATCCAGAACCGAGTGAAAATGGCCGAGTCGCGCCTCCCGGCCGAAGTCGTGCAGAACGGTATCTCAGTCTCCAAGGAGACCGCCAGCCGCCTCATGACCATCACCATCCTTTCCGACGACCCCAAATTCGACGAGGTCTACCTCAGCAACTATACGACTCTCAACGTCCTCGACCCCATCCGCCGTATTCCGGGTGTCGGAAGCGTCAGCAACGTCGGCAGCCGCTACTATGCGATGCAGATCTGGGTTGCCCCCGACAAGCTCGCCGACCTTGGCCTCACCGTCCAGGACATCCAGAGCGCATTGAAGGACCAAAACCGCGAGTCGGCCGCAGGTGCGCTTGGACAGGCCCCAGCTACCGACATCGACATCACCATGCCCATTATCGCGCGTGGCCGTCTGTCGTCTGTAGCTGAATTCGAGGACATTGTTCTCCGTGCGCGCCCCGACGGCTCCCTCATCCGTCTGCGCGACGTTGCCCGCGTCTCGCTCGAAGCATCGAGCTATTCGACCGAGAGCGGTATCAACGGTGGAAACGCTGCCGTCCTCAACATCAACATGCTTCCCGGCGCAAACGCCATGGAAGTGGCCAAGGCCGTCAAAGCGGAGATGGAAAACATAGCCAAGAACTTCCCAGAAGGTATAAGCTATGAGATTCCCTTCGACATGACCACATATATTTCCGAATCCATCCACCACGTCTACCGGACATTTTTCGAGGCGCTGCTGCTTGTGATTCTCGTGGTCTTCCTCTCGCTCCAGAACTGGCGCACCACCCTCATCCCCGTCATCGCCGTCCCGATTTCGCTCGTCGGCACCTTCGGCGTGATGCTGATGTTCGGTTTCTCGCTCAACATGCTCACCCTCCTCGGTCTGATTCTTGCCATCGGTATAGTCGTGGACGATGCCATCGTGGTCGTTGAAAACGTAGACCGCATCATGAACACCGAACATCTCAGTCCCTACGAGGCCACGGCCAAGGCAATGAGCAACCTCAGCGGCGCGCTCATCGCAATGTCGCTCGTGCTCTGCGCCGTGTTCATTCCCGTAAGCTTCCTGCCGGGAATCACCGGTCAGCTCTACCGCCAGTTCACCATCACCATCGCCGTATCGGTCATCATCTCAACCATTGTTGCCCTGACCCTCTCGCCGGTGATGTGTGCGAAACTGCTCAAACCCGCGTCGAAAAACAAGAAGGCAAAAATCTTCCGCCTCATCAACATCTGGCTCAACCGTGGCAACAAGTCTTATAGCCGCACAATCGCCCGTGTGCTGAATCACCCGAAACGCATGTACACGGCCTTCGGCCTCGCCCTTGTGTTCATCTACCTCATGAACTCCCTCATGCCGCAGAGCTTCATGTCGCAGGAGGACCAGGGATATTTCACCGTCGAACTCGAACTACCCGAAGGTTCCACCATCGAACGCAGCCGTGAGGTCACCGAGCGCGCCATGGACTATCTCTTGAAAGACCCCGATGTGAAATATGTCCTCAACGTCACCGGCTCCTCACCCCGTGTAGGCACAAATCCTGCCCACTCGCAGATGACAGTCATACTCAAGCCCTGGGATGAACGCACCACCGAAGATATATCCGAAATCCGCACACGCATCCACAACGAACTTTCAAAATATCCCGAAAGCCGCGCATTCGTCTTCACTCCGGCCATCATCCCGGGTCTCGGAAGCTCAGGCGGTTTCGAGATGGTGTTGGAAGCCCGTGGCGATGCCACTTATTCCGACCTCCAGAACGCCGTCGACACTCTCCGCCACTATGCATCAATGACTGCAGCCATCGCCGACCTCTC
This sequence comes from uncultured Duncaniella sp., assembly GCF_910577345.1. GTDB lineage: Bacteria > Bacteroidota > Bacteroidia > Bacteroidales > Muribaculaceae > Duncaniella. Next base: position 219,881 of record NZ_CAJTMT010000002.1, on the reverse strand, counting down.
CACTTCCATGCAGGCTGACATTCCACAGCTCTACTTCGATGTGGACCGCGACCGTGCAAAAATGCAGGGCATACCTGTCAGCGACATTTTCTCGACAATGAAAGCCTTCACCGGTTCGATATATGTCAACGACTTCAACATGTTCAACCGCATCTACCGTGTCTATATCCAGGCGGAGGCTCCCTACCGTTCGCGCCGCGACAATCTCAACCTCTTCTTCGTGCGCGGAACAGGCAATGTCATGGTCCCCATCTCATCCCTCGGCACATCCCGCTTCACCACCGGTCCCGGCACCATCGGACGCTTCAACATGTTCAATTCCGCTACGATTTCCGGTGAGGCCGCCCACGGCTACAGCACCGGCGAAGCCATGGACGCTCTCGAAAAAATCGTCCGCGAAAAACTTCCTGAGAACATCGGAGTGGAATGGAGCGGTCTCTCCTATCAGCAGAAACACGAAAGCGGCAACACCGGTCTTGTGCTCGGACTCGCCCTTCTCTTTGTCTTCCTCTTCCTCGCAGCCCAATATGAGAGTTGGAGCGTACCGCTTGCCGTCATCCTTTCGCTCCCCATTGCAGGAGTGGGTGCATATCTCGGAATATGGCTATGCGGACTGGAAAACAACATCTATTTCCAGATTGGCCTTGTGATGCTCGTGGGCCTTGTGGCCAAAAACGCCATCCTCATTGTCGAGTTCGCCAAAGAGGAAGTCGATAAGGGTGTCGATGCCGTCCATGCCGCGCTCACTGCAGCCCGTCTGCGTTTCCGCCCGATTGTCATGACATCGCTTGCCTTCATGCTCGGACTCCTTCCTCTCCTCTTCGCCTCAGGCCCCGGTTCCGCCGCCCGACGCGACATCGGCACAGGTGTATTCTTCGGTATGCTCGTTGCCATTACCGTAGGCATTGTTTTCGTGCCATTCTTCTTCGTAGCCATCAACAAATTGACCCACCGTGGCAAAAAAGCCACCAAAGCCATTGCTGAAAAATGAAACCAAGACTCTTTCTACATATATTTATAGCTCTCATTGCCCTCACCTCCTGCTCGGGAGTCAAGAATCTCACGCAGGCCGACATCACTATGCCGGAAACCTATATGCCCGGCCTTGAATCCGACTCCGCTTGCGTAGCCGACATGGCTTGGTGGGAATTCTATGCTGATTCCACACTCTGCCACCTCATCCGTCTGACCCTCGACAACAACCGCGACCTTCTCAAGTCGGCTGCAAAAGTGGAGGAGGCCCGTCATCTCTACGGTATCGACAAGGCCAATTTCTATCCAGAAATCAATGGCCTTGCCGGAGCTAACTACGAAACGAACAACTACAGCGGCTCCGGGACCACCAAGGATCCTGAATATGACCTGAAATTCACCGTCAGTTGGGAAATGAACCTCTGGGGTTCGCTTTCATGGGCAAAAAAACGCGGAGCCGCCCGCTTTCAGGCATCTGTCGAAGACCTCCACGCCATGCGCATGACCCTCATCGCGGAAGTTGCCTACGCCTACTTCCGTCTTATCGCTCTTGACAATGAGCTTGCCATTGTCCGTCAGACACTTGCCACCCGCGAGGAATCGCTCGAACAGGCCCGCATCCGTTTCGAAGGCGGTCTGACATCAGAGACTGTCTATCAGCAGGCTAAAGTGGAATATGCATCTGCAGCCGCGCTCGTCCCGAACCTCGAACGTCAGGTCACCGTGGCTCGCAACGCCATCACTCTTCTCATGGGTGAATATCCGCGTGAAATCCTCGAACGCGGACAGCTCGCACTCAACATCACTCTTCCCGAAAAACTTCCCGCCGGGATCCCCTCCACCTTGCTTGAACGTCGTCCCGACCTCCGCGCTGCTGAGCGCCGTCTGGCGGCAGCTATGGCTGATGTGGGCGTGAATTACGCCAACCGTTTCCCTAACCTCCGCCTTGCCTTCACTCCCGGATTCGAGAACGATGCGCTTGCCGATTTCTTCAAATCGCCCTTCACATATTCAATCGGTACAATCACCGGTTCGGTTTTCGATTTCGGTCGCAAGAAGCGGAAATATCAAGCTGCGATAGCCGTCTATGATCAAGCCCGTTATGATTATGAAAAAGCGGTAATCACAGCCTTCACTGAAGTCAACAGCGCATTGGAGACCTACCGTCGCGTGAAAGAGAACGGCAAACTCAAGGTCGAGCTTCGCGATGCCACCGTCAAATACGTCCAGTTGGCTCACCTTCAGTATCGTGCCGGCACCCTCAACTACATTGATGTGCTCGACGCACAGCGCCGCTACTTCGATGCTCAGATTGGTGTCAGCAATGCCCTTCGTGACGAATATCTTGCACTCATCAACCTCTACAAAGTTCTTGGCGGAGGCTGGACTACAGAGTTCAAATAGTCTGCCCCTCCCCCCTCCACACCTCATCCACCATCTTTTCCCCTTCCCTCTTCACTTTCTCTTTTTTCGGTTTCTCCTACCATTTCTTTCGCGTTTTGCATTATCGCACCTCTTTCTCCTTTAAATTGAGTATTTTTGCAGTGTGAAAGAATCAAATCAGGGTTTAAGTTAAAATGGAAAGAATTTAAAATGGAAAGTATTAAAGATATGGAAGAGATTAGAGATAAGGAATTTGGAGGCGAACGTCCCCTGTTTGCCTCCCACGGGTTGAAACTCGTCAATGTGACTGTCCATGCAGGTGAATCGGCTTTGAAATGCTGCACCGACATCGTGGCTGAAAAGTGTCGTTTTGAAGGTAAATACCCCTTCTGGCATGTCGACGGCTTCGTTGTGCGCGACTGTCTCTTCACTCCGGGTGCAAGAGCAGCCCTTTGGTATTCACGCAACCTCACAATGACCGACACCATTGTGGAGGCTCCGAAAATGTTTCGCGAGATGGACAATCTCTCGCTTACTAATGTGCGCATCCCCGATGCTCAGGAGACTCTTTGGCACTGCCGTGGCGTGAAACTCCGCAACGTAGAGGTTGCCAATGCCGACTATCTGTTCATGCACTCCTCCGACATTGACATTGCAGGCTACCGTCAGCAGGGCAACTACTCATTCCAGTATTGCCGCAACGTCGTCATCCGCAATGCCGTGATTGACTCAAAGGACGCATTCTGGAACACCGAGAATGTCACAGTCTATGACTCTGAGCTGACAGGCGAATATCTTGCTTGGTATTCAAAGAATCTCCGCCTCGTGCGCTGCCGCATCTCCGGAACCCAGCCCCTCTGTTACTGTGAGAACCTCATCATGGAGGATTGCACAATGGCTGATGATGCCGACCTCGCTTTCGAGGACTCATCGCTCACCGCAACCGTCAACTCCGCCATTACAAGCATAAAGAATCCTCGCACCGGCTCTCTGAAAGCCCGTTCCATCGGCGATACAATCATTGATGCCAACGTGCTTTCCCCCGCCGACTGCAAAATCACGACCGAAATTTAGAAGTTTAAGAGGGTCTTTGGCTGCACCCTCTTAATGAAGCAAGCCATCATTGTATTTGATACAAGACCACAAAACTTCCGAAGATACAAAAGCATTTAAATTTTTATTACTACTTTTGTTTTACTTGTACTTTTGCATCTCCTTTTTTCAGGATATACAATGGATAGGAATCTGAAATTTTTTTAATACAATAAACTATGGCTCAAGACTTCAATTTCGACAAAATCGTACTTCGGCGCGGCACCGGATCCTGCAAGTGGGATTCACGTCACGATGTGATTCCCCTGTGGGTCGCAGACATGGACTTTCAGGCAGCTCCATGCATCCTCGATGCTCTGCGCCGCAGGGTTGACCACGGTGTTTTCGGCTACACATACGTTGATGAGAACTACTATGACGCGCTTATCGACTGGTTCAGTTCCCGTCACCTCTATACCTTTGACCGCAGCGATGTCATATATATCCCCGGCATAGTGCCCGCCCTCTCCGCAATCATCAAGGCTCTGGCTTCCGCTGGCTCCGGAGTGATTGTCCAGACTCCTGTCTACAATTGCTTCTTCTCCTCCATTCGCAACAATGGCTGCAAAGTCGTTGAGAATCCTCTCCTCCGTCGCGACATCTCTTCAAGCGAATTCACCTACGACATGGATTTCGAAGGGCTCGAACAGCTTGCCTCCGATCCTTCCAACGTCCTCATGCTCCTCTGCAATCCCCACAACCCCGCCGGACGTGTCTGGACACGCGAAGAACTGGAGAAAGTCCGCGACATCTGCCATCGCCACAACGTCACCGTCATCAGCGACGAAATCCACAATGAACTGACAATGCCCGGCTACCGCTACACACCCTACGGCACAGTCGACCCGAAGGCCACAGTATGCGTATCCCCGTCAAAGGCATTCAACATCGCCGGACTCCAGATTGCCAACATCATCGCTCCCGACGAGTCAAAGCGTGCACGTATCGACCGTGCGGTCAACATCAATGAGGTCTGCGATGTCAATCCATTCGGCGTTGTAGCTCTCCGTGCTGCATATTCTTCCGAGGGAAGTGAATGGCTCGAAGCACTGCGCACATATCTCCATGAGAACTACCTCTTCTTCCGCGAGTATATGCTCAACCACTTGCCGCAGTGTCCCATTGCGACCCTTGAAGCCACATACCTCCCCTGGGTCGACATCTCCGCACTTGGTATTGGCTCCGACGCACTTGTCAAACACCTTCTCGACGAAGCGAGAGTCTGGATCAACTCAGGAGTGATGTATGGAGCCGACGGCTACGTCCGCTTCAACATAGCCTGCCCGCGCAACACCCTCGAAGAAGGCCTCGAACGCATCTGCACCCTCCTCACCCAACACTCCTAAGCCCCATTACGGCAAAACCCATTACGACAAGCCAAGCCACATTACGGCAAAGCCAATTACGACACAGCAATCGTAGTGTCCACCGGGATATCCGCAGGACACCGATTTCTCCGTAACCCTGTACATCATAGCGCAACGCAGATGTCCCACCCAAAGCGGCCATCGGGTGTCTGCAGGACACCAACTCTTTCGTAACCCTGCACATCATAGCGCCGTGCAGATGTGCTGCCTAATGCGGCCACCGGGTGTCCGCAGGACACCGACTTCTTCGTAACCCTGTACATCGAAGCCCAGCACAGATGTGCAACCAAAAGCGTCCGTCGGGTGTCCGCAGGATACCGATTTCTCCGTAACCCTGTACATCGAAGCCCAGCACAGATGTGCAACCCAAAGCGTCCGTCGGGTGTCCGCAGGACACCGATTTCTTCGTAACCCTGTACATCGAAGCGTAGCGTAGATGTGCAGGGTATATGTGCGATTATATAGAAAGGTGTCCGTCAGGACACCGATTTACCATCCTGAAAACAATAGTCCAAAACGTGTCTGACATTTCACTCATACGCTCCGGTGCACCATTGAACTTCCTTCAGCAACTGAAACTCACCGCCCAACTCTCATGGCCCGCCATGATGGCACAATTGTCCAGCATCATGATGCAGTACATTGATGCCGCCATGGTCGGACGGCTCGGCGCTGACGACTCCGCCGCAGTCGGCCTTGTCTCTACGAGCCTGTGGCTCTTCTGGGGTATCTGTTCAGCCGTGACAGTCGGCTTCTCCGTACAGGTCGCCCACCGTATCGGAGCATCCGACCACGAAGGCGCACGGAAAGTCTTGCGCCAGTCCATCGTCGCCTGCCTCCTCTTCAGCCTTGCCGTTGTGATTATTGGAACCGCCATAGCCTATCCCCTACCCCATTGGCTCGGTGGCACTGATGCCGTCTGCTCCAAAGCCTCCCTCTACTTCCTTGTGTTCGTACTCGCCCTCCCGCTCCTCACCATGAACTATCTGGGAGGAGCAATGCTGCGTTGTGTCGGCAACATGAAAGTACCGGGTGGACTGAACGTCATGATGTGTATCCTCGACGTGATTTTCAACTTCTTCCTGATTTTCCCCTCCCGCGAAATCAATCTGCTCGGCCATATCGTCAGCGTCCCCGGAGCAGGGCTTGGCGTTCTCGGGGCTGCTTTGGGCACGGTCTCCGCAGAAATCGTCACAGCGGGAAGCATGATGTGGTATCTGTGCATGAAAGAAAAATCAATCCGTCTCGCAGGCCATCCCGGATCCTTCCGCCCCACACGTTCGGTCCTGTCGAAAGCCTTGCGTGTTTCAGCACCGATGACCCTCGAACATGCCGTCATCTGTGGTGCTCAGATTGCCGTCACCGTCATCGTCGCCCCCTTGGGAGTCATGGCAATCGCTGCAAATGCCTTTGCAGTGACCGCAGAAAGCATCTGCTACATGCCCGGCTACGGTATCGGAGATGCAGCGACCACACTCGTCGGGCAGAGTTATGGAGCCAAGCGACTCGACCTTGCCAAACGTTTCGGCTACATCACTGTAGGGCTCGGAATGGTCACCATGACAATAATGGGAGTAGTGATGTATGTCTGCGCACCGTGGGTGATGGAGCTTATGACACCCGTCACCGGAATTCAGACACTTGGCGTTGAAGCCCTCCGCATCGAAGCCTTTGCCGAGCCGATGTTTGCAGCAGCCATTGTCAGCTACGGTGTCATGATCGGTGTCGGTGACACCATCATCCCCGCGTCAATGAACTTCTGTAGCATCTGGCTTGTCCGTCTCCCCATCGCAGCCCTCCTCGCACCGAGCATGGGACTTGCCGGAGTCTGGTTGGCAATGTGCGTCGAACTCTGCTTCCGCGGAGCAATCTTCCTCTGGCGCCTCATCTCCGGCGCATGGCTGAAGAAAGGACTGAAATAAGGTCCGGTAGGCTTTATGCATATCCTTAAAAGCCACTAAAGCCATCTCCTATTTATCTGTGGTTATATTTGCAACAGAGATACAGAAGCACAGAAGTGCATAAGAAACAGAAGAATATAAGTAATCCAAAGATAATTGCAAATCTTGTAGGTACTTATATTCTTCTGTTTCTTATGCACTTCTGTGCTTCTGTATCAACCCCTGACTATAATCAGGGTTTCAACAGTAACGTCAAGCCCGGGATTTATGCGTTTTCAGGACGGAGGGTGCGGACAGTTGCACCTGCGCGCCACATTTCGCTTTCGCGGAGAGCCTTGAGTTCTTCCTCAAGCTTCTCGCGGTAGTCGGGCTGAGTATTGGAATCGATTGAACGCTGAGCCTCGCGACCGGTCTTCACGCTCTCGTAGAGCTGATAGACAACGGGCTTGACAGCATCATGGAACGGACCCATCCAGTCAAGAGCACCACGCTGAGCGGTGGTAGAGCAGTTTGCATACATCCAGTCCATACCCTTTGCTGCGAAGAGGGGCATGAGCGACTGGGTAAGCTCCTCAACAGTCTCGTTGAATGCCTCGGAAGGAGTGTGACCATTCTCACGGAGCACCTCATACTGTGCGAGGAGAAGACCCTGGATAGCACCCATGAGTGAACCACGCTCGCCGGTAAGGTCGCTGACAGCCTCACGCTGGAAAGTAGTCTCGAAGAGGTAGCCTGAACCGATACCGATACCGAGAGCAAGAGTGCGGTCGAGAGCACGGCCTGTGGCATCCTGATATACGGCAAAGCTTGAATTTGTACCCTTACCCTCCTTGAAGAGAATGCGGAGCATTGTACCGGAACCCTTGGGGGCAACCATGATTACGTCGACATCTTCGGGGGGAACCACACCTGTGCGGTCGCTCCAGTTGATTGCGAAACCGTGGCTGAAATAGAGAGCCTTGCCGGGTGTGAGGTGCTTCTTGATGGTAGGCCACTGCGAGATTACAGCTGCATCGCTGAGAAGACACATGATGATTGTTCCGCGCTTGCAGGCTTCCTCGATTGAGAAAAGAGTTTCTCCGGGCACCCAACCGTCAGCGACAGCCTTGTCGTAAGTCTTGCCTTCGCGCTGGCCGACGATGACATTGAAACCGTTGTCACGGAGGTCGAGACCCTGGCCGGGACCCTGCACACCGTAGCCGATGACAGCGATGGTTTCGTCTTTAAGCACTTCGCGTGCTTTTTCCAAGGGGAATTCTTCGCGTGTGATGACGGTTTCTTCAACGCCGCCGAAATTTAACTTTGCCATAAGTAATGTCTTGTATTAAATATTTTTGTTATATTGTTTTTTCTTAAAATCTTGAAGTGAAGCGCAGACGCGAAAGGCAGCAAGGGGTATTGTTGACCTCTATTTCAACATCGCTCACCTCCGGACTACCCTCGTGGGGTGCCGAGATTACGCGGGCCTCCTCGTCGTAGTGTGCCTCATGCTTGAACGCAAGTTCAAAACGGCTGGGGCGCATCGCCTCATAGTGTTCCAACGACCACATATCGACAATCAAATCAATGTAGCGACGTGTGGTGACATGACGGTTCACATCAATATCCGAAACGGCGAAACGGTAGAACCGCTCCTTGTCGGGATTCTGCACCGGCAAGAGTTTTCCACCCTTGTCACCTTCAAACTTCCGGTCATTGACCACATCGAGTCCATCGAACACCGGAGTAAGGTCGCCCGGACGGCGGGTAGTCATATTGACTGCCATCCATGTGGAATGGGCACGCATGATAATGCGTCCGTCCTCCGCATCGGTCATCTCAAAGACACGCTCCGAGAAAAGCCTGCTGACACTTTCAACCCACGTCGACAAACGATAGGCACGGTTGACGGTCGGCATTTCCGGCATGTCGATGGTCAGACGGCTCAGCACCCAGGAAATTCCCTCGCGTATCATCCTGTCAAAACCGATACCGATAAGATTGGCATGGTCCGTGGCTGTGTCAATGAGGGTGGTGACCAGACGTGAGAGTGGCATCTCGCGCTGGGCATTGACCTCGGAGGCTGTGAGGTAAAATTCTGTAGTGTAAAGCTTCTGCACCATGTTTCAGTTCTTTTCTATTTGCTGACGGCGCAGTTCCTGCTCGGTCAGATAGTGGGTGAAATGCTCGGTGGGCGATTTGGTGATGCAGATGCGTCCCGAACGGATGAACTGCAGGATGCCGTATTTCGCGAGAAGCTCATAGAGCGCCTGGGTCTCGCTTTCGTGACCTGTTTTTTCAAGAATCGTATATTCGCGGGTCAGTTCGAGGATTCGCGCGTTGTGGACGCGGATGATTCTCTCGAAATCCTTTTCGTCGAGCAACTTCTGGGTCGGTACCTTGTAGAGCGCCACCTCCTGATAGACGATTTCATCGTCAGTGTAGAAATAGGCACGGAGCACGTCGATGCATCTTTCAATCTGCTTGATGACCTTCTCGATTGTCTCGCGGTCAGAAGTGCAGGTGAAATTCATCTTGTGGATACCGTGGACGGAGCTTGCGCTTGACGAAACACTTTCAAGGTTGAGGCCGCGTCGGGTGAATATGATGGAGATTCGGTTGAGAAGACCGACCTGGTTTTCGGTAAAGACCGAAATCGTGTAAAGTTTCTTTTCCATAATATCTTTGAACTTAGCCCTCGTACTTGGTTGTCGTGTTGATAAGAATGTCGTCGACCGCTGCGCCGGGAACCACCATCGGGAAGACCATGTCCTCAGGATCGATATTCACGTCGAGCAGATAAGTACCCTCATGGGCCATCATGCGCTCGATTGCTGCCGGAAGTTCCGCACGGGTAGCCACACGCTCTGCCGGAAAACCGTAGGCATTGGCGATTGTGACGAAATCCGGGTTAATCATCGGGGTAGCCGAGAAGCGGTTGTTGTAGAACATCGCCTGCCACTGGCGCACATTTCCGAGAAAGTCGTTGTTGAGGATGATGACCTTGACACCGATATTGTAGGCAAGCATGGTTCCGAGTTCCTGCATGGTCATCTGGAAACCGCCGTCGCCCATGAAAGCGAACACCTCGCGTCCGGGACAGGCGATTTTAGCTCCGACAGCCGCCGGAAGGCAGAAGCCCATGGTTCCGAGACCGCCCGAGGTCAGGACACTCTTCGGAAGGGTGTATTTGAAATAGCGGGCAGCCATCATCTGGTTCTGGCCAACATCGGTGACGAGTATGCCCTTGTTGCCTGAGGCTTCAGAAATCTTGCGCACGACTTCACCCATACGCATTGCTCCGTCGGGAGCGATGTCGTCCGGTTCAAGCTCGCGCTTCATCACCTCTGTGCGCTCCACCTCCTCAGGTTTGTCAAATGTGGCAAGCCATTCGGTGTGTTTGCTCTTGTTGACGAGCGGGAGCAAGGCTTTGAGAGCTTTTTTGGCATCAGCATGGATGGTGGTGTGGGCCTTGACGTTTTTGTTGAACTCAGCGCTGTCGATGTCAATATGGATAATCTTCGCCTGAGGAGCATATTTTTTCACCACACCGGTCACGCGGTCATCGAACCGGAGACCGACAGCGAGAATCACGTCCGCACGGTTGGTGTTGATGTTCGGACCGATATTGCCGTGCATACCGACCATGCCTTTGTTGAGGGGATGGTCAGAGGGAATCGACGAGAGTCCGAGCAGTGTCGAGGCAACCGGTATGTCGGCTTTCTCGGCAAGCGCTATCAGATCCTCCTCCGCATCCGAGAGCATCACTCCGTGGCCTGCGATAATCATCGGCGATTCCGCACGGTTGAGAAGCGAGGCCGCTGCAAGGATATCTCCGGGAAGAAGCTCGGGATCCGGGTTATAGCTGCGGATATAGTTGATTTTCTTGTAATCCCAATCCATTGTGCCCACCTGCGCATCGCGTGTGATGTCGAGCACGACAGGACCTGGACGGCCTGTGGAGGCAATATAGAATGCACGTGCCACCGCCCATGGAATTTCTTCAGGTCTGCGCACCTGATAGGCCCACTTGGTGATAGGCTGAGTGATGCCCATCACGTCTGTCTCCTGGAAAGCATCGGTGCCAAGCGAATTGACAGCCACCTGACCCGTTATGACAACGAGAGGTGTGCAATCGACATTCGCATCAGCCACACCGGTGATGATATTGGTGGCTGCAGGGCCGGAGGTTACGGTCACCACACCGACTTTGCCGGATGCACGGGCGTAGCCTTGAGCGGCATGGACAGCTCCCTGCTCATGACGTGTCAGGATATGGTTGAGGCGATCGGAAAAGTCAAAAAGTTTGTCGTAAAAGGGCATGATCTGACCGCCGGGATAGCCGAATATTGTGTCGACACCCTCAGCGACAAGCGCGCGGCAGATAGCCTCTGAACCTGTGATTCGTTCACTCATAAAGAGTCGTGGTTGTGATATTTCGTGTGTATAATATCTGTTTAATAGTCTCGTTTTTCCGGCTCTCAATCGTCAAGATGACGGACACCGCCCTTGTCGGCCGAAGTCACCATCGAGGCGTAGGCGCGGAGGGCCTGTGAGACCTTGCGGTCACGGTCGCGCGGAGTGAAGGCCTTGTTTCCGAGAGCTTCCTCTTCCTTGCGACGGGTGGCAAGCTCATCGTCCGTGAGGCGTACATTGATGCTGCGCGCCGGGATGTCGATTTCAATTATGTCGCCATCCTTGACAAGTCCGATATTGCCACCGTTGGCAGCTTCGGGAGATATGTGACCGATGGAGAGACCGGAGGTTCCGCCGGAGAAGCGGCCGTCGGTGATGAGAGCACACTCTTTGCCGAGATGCTTGCTCTTGATATAGGAGGTGGGATAAAGCATTTCCTGCATACCGGGGCCTCCCTTGGGGCCTTCGTAGGTGATGACAACCACGTCGCCGCTCTTGACCTTGTCGCGGAGAATGCCGTCGACGGCGGCTTCCTGTGAGGTGAACACCTTGGCGGGTCCGCTGAAGCGGAAAATGCTCTCGTCGACACCTGCGGTCTTGACCACACAGCCGTCCTGGGCGATGTTGCCCTTGAGGACTGCGAGACCACCATCCTTGACGTAGGCGTGGTCCATGTCGCGGATGCAACCTTTGGCACGGTCGGTGTCAAGCTCGCTGTAGTAGCTCATCTGCTTGCCGAGTTCGGTGGTACGCTTCATGCCGGGCGCGCTCTTCCAGAGCTCGTCGGCAGCGTCATTGAAATCCTTGCCTCCGATTGCATAATGATCCATTGCCTGCGCGAGTGTCATGCCGTCGACGCGCTTGACATTTGCGTCGACAAGACCTGCATCGGCAAGAATCTTCATGATGGAGAGGATACCGCCTGCGCGGTTCACATCCTGAATATGGTAGTGGGAGTTGGGAGCGACCTTGCAGAGCACGGGGGTGTGTCGCGAAAGCGCGTCGATGTCGTCCATCGTAAAATCGGCACCTGCCTCGTGGGCTACGGCAAGAAGATGGAGGACAGTGTTGGTCGAACCACCCATCGCGATGTCGAGGGTCATGGCGTTGAGCATGGCCTGACGTGTGGCGATATTGCGGGGAAGCACGCTCTCGTCGCCGTCTTGGTAATAGGCGTAAGTGTTGCGGACAATCATGTCGGCGGCCTTCTTGAAAAGCTGCAGACGGTTGATGTGGGTAGCCACAACAGTGCCGTTGCCGGGAAGCGCAAGACCGATGGCCTCGTTGAGGGAGTTCATCGAATTGGCTGTAAACATTCCGGAGCATGAACCGCAGGTCGGACAACCCTTCTGTTCGAGTTCGGTCACTGCTGCATCACTCACGCTCTCATCAGCGGCATCAATCATGATGTCGATAAGGTCAACGGCACGACCGTTGACATCACCGGCCTCCATCGGGCCACCCGAAACGAAAATCGCGGGGATGTTGAGACGCATTGCGGCCATGAGCATACCCGGTGTGACCTTGTCGCAATTGGAAATGCAGACCATTGCGTCGGCCTTATGGGCATTGACCATATATTCGATGGAATCGGCAATCATGTCGCGCGACGGGAGCGAGTAGAGCATACCGTCGTGACCCATGGCGATTCCGTCATCAATAGCTATTGTGTTGAATTCGGCAGCGAAGCATCCTTGCTTCTCGATTTCCTGCTTTACAATCTGGCCGACCTCATGAAGATGGGTGTGGCCGGGGACAAACTGCGTGAAGGAATTGACGATTGCGATGATCGGTTTTCCGAACTGTTCGTCTTTCATGCCATTCGCACGCCAAAGTGCACGGGCGCCTGCCATTCGGCGTCCTTCAGTGCTTGCTGCGCTTTTCAAAGGGAAACTCATATCTTTGCGAACCTATGAATTTGTTAAAATTATCCGCAAAAATACGATAATATGTTGTAAAACACAAAATTTTAGCAAAGTATTTTCATTTCAGCCCGCTTTACGATGAAAAATCGAAAGAAAAGTGCACGTCTGCACCCAATATGTGCAATCTTTTGCAAGGAAGCAAAAAAATATCACCGGTCAGAAATCTGATCGGTGATATTCAGTAGCCCATAGGAGAATCGAACTCCTCTTTCAAGAATGAAAATCTTGCGTCCTAGCCGATAGACGAATGGGCCCTTCCTTAACCAAGATAGCTTGTCGGAAAAATCTTCAAGAAGCCTTCCGGATTAAGCGGCAAGCTTTGCAATGTGGTGAGCAAGCTTGCTCTTGAGGTTGGCAGCTTTGTTCTTAGAGATCGACTTCTTGGAAGCGAGACGGTCAAGCATGGCGCCTACCTTGCAGAAAGCTGCTTCAGCCTCAGCTTTGTCAGTCAGTTTGCGAAGATTGCGAACGGCGTTGCGGGCAGTCTTTGCATAGTAACGGTTACGAAGTCTGCGGGATTCGGTCTGACGAATTCTCTTAAGTGATGATTTATGATTTGCCATCGGTTAATTTAAATCTTTTTGTTCTTGATTAAGTCTTCTTTGTAGCCCATAGGAGAATCGAACTCCTCTTTCAAGAATGAAAATCTTGCGTCCTAGCCGATAGACGAATGGGCCTTCCCAAAAGCGATTGCAAAGTTAAGCACTATTTTTGAACCAAACAAATTTTTTAAGATATTTTTTGACATTCTGCCCATTTTTGCCTAATTTTGCATCAAAACAGAGAATAAACGCCCAAAGAATTCGCACCAACAGACGCTCTTCTTTATATAATAAGGTGTAAGTCAAATCAGCCTTAAACCTTCAATTATTCTCATAAAAACCAATCTCTGATAACCAATTTCATTACAAAACAAGTTCCAATATTATGAAAAAATTTCTTGCATCACTTCTTGTTGGCGCTGCTTCATTAGGCATTGCCGTAAATGCCGCTGACCATTGCGCGATGTGTCCGTCACCAGCTCCCGCACCCTTCACATCCTCACTCGGAATCTTCAATCACCTCGGTCTTGGTGTAGGCGTAGGCACAAACGGTATCAGCGTGGAAGCCGCAACCCCCATCACCCGCTTCATCTCTCTCCGCGCAGGTGTCCACTTCATGCCCAACATCACTTTCAATACTGATGTCGACGCAGACTTCACCACCACAATCAACGGAGTTCCCACACAGATGTCAGAATCCGTCGATGTCGAAGGTGCCCTCGGCCGCACACAAGGCTCTGTGATTTTCAACATCTACCCCTTCCCCCACGGCTCATTCTTCATCGCAGCCGGCGGTTATTTCGGAGGCAATAAGCTCATCACAATCAAAGGCCACAGCGCAGCCCTCGAAAACATGGACGACGCATCAATCGAAGTCGGCGACTACAAGATTCCTGTCGACAAGAACGGTAACGTTCGCGGCGGTCTCAAAGTCAAAAGCTTCCGTCCGTATCTCGGAATCGGCTGGGGACGCGCAATTCCCAAACGTCTTCTCAACTTCAACTTCGAACTTGGCGCTCAATTCCAGGGCAAACCGCAGGTCTACTCCGAGACCGGCGACCTTGAAGACCTCGCATACGAAGCCGACAATGATTTCAAGGACTACATCAAATACCTCAAGGTGTATCCCACCCTCACATTCCGTCTGACAGGCAAGATTTTCTAAGAACGTCGGAATGATCCTTCACCTTGTGGCATTGAAGGCCACAAAATACAGCGACACCCAAACCATCCTCACGGCCTACAGCCGTGAGCTTGGACGGGTGTCGTTTGCTTTACCTGCCGGAAAAGGGAAAGGCGCAGCCAGAGCGAAAGCCCTGTGCATGTCGCTCGGCATAGTCGAATGTATGAGCGAACCGCGCGCCGGAAGAGAAATCCTCCCACTGCGACAGCTCTCGCAGAGCGTGGCGCTGTCGTCGCTCCACTCCGATCCGGTCAAACAGATGATGGCGATGTTTCTCGCCGAAGTCCTTGCGGTGACCCTTCAGGGGGGCGAACCGGATGCAGCCCTTTTCGACTTTCTTGTCGGCGCCATCCGATGTCTTGACAACGCTGATGCAGCCCGCACCGCAAACTTTCACATCTGTTTCCTCTTCAATCTGTCGCGTCACCTCGGAATCGAACCTGACGCATCGACATTCACCGAAGGGAGTATCCTTGACCTCGCCGACGGACGATGGAGGCAGACCATGCCGCTCCACCGGCGCTTCCTTCCACCGAAAGAATCGGCAGTGGCCATGCTACTTTCACGCATGACATTCGCCAACATGCACCGGTTCCGGTTCAACCGCACCGAACGCAACGCCATCATAGATGCCATGCTCGAATATTATTCAATCCACTACGTCTCCATGCGGAGCCTTAAATCGCTCGACATCCTGCGGTCAATGCTGTGAGCTGATTCAGACTCATCATCTGACGATGACTGCCCGCGGACGAGGTCACGACAGGAATGGCTGCTTCACGCTTTGCGAAGCCTCCGGCATACGGCGCTGTTTCAATGCGTCAAGAGCCCGGCGATGGGCGCGATAAGTAAAGAACCTGTTAAGAAGCATACCGGTCACAGTCACGAGAATCACCAGCAATACAATTCCTAACCAAAGTAAGAGTGTGCGTTCGTCAAGGGGAGCCATCATCAAAGTTTTTTAGTAGAGTTTGAATTTTTACGGTTTTGAGGATACCCGACTCCGGAATCATCATTGGAGTCATTCCATCATACTACTAAAACATCAGCTCCTGCCACACGGTTTACTCCGTAAAAAAATAAAACCGCAACTGTCGCCACATCAGCGACAGCAAGGCCGAAATGGCATAATCGACATACATATCAGCCCTTCACGACACCGGTCAACATGCAGATTGGCCCATGACGACGCCGGAATTGACATGCAATGAAACTTTTTTAGGCTATAAGCAAAAGTTTTTTTGGAGGATATTAGAAAAGTTACTACCTTTGTGGTCGCAAAATGCCAAGTTACGCATTAGATTGTTCGGGGTGTAGCACAGTTGGCAGCGCGCCACGTTCGGGACGTGGAGGTCGGAAGTTCGAGTCTTCTCACCCCGACAATTTTCAGATAAATGGGTTTAACTCAACGAGTTAAACCCATTTGTCGTGATATACCGGAACAAATTTGGAACACCACAATAACGACGTTTCGTAATTTTGTCAAATCAATATTTTATCATTCAGCGTTTTATTAGTAGATTTGCATGTATAAAACGGAACAAAAACGGAACAGATATGAGTGAAAACGAATTGAATTCTTATCGATTTCTTAGTGGAGAGGATCCTACTGACGAGATGCTCGAAGCCATTATGTCGGAAGCTCGCGATGCAGCCGTAAAGAAAGCTGAAGAAGCTCAAAAGAGATTTGACGCCGAATACGAGCGCCAATATGCTCAAGCGAAAATGACTTGGAAAAAACGCCTGGAACAATATCGCAATGGTATCTAATGATCATCGTCCGGAAATGATTGTCATTGCCGGACCTAACGGCTCCGGTAAGACTACCGTCACAACTCAGTTCCTTCATCATGAATGGTCGGACGGAGTCTTATATATCAATCCCGACCAGATTGCCGAGGAAAAATTCGGTGGATGGAATGACAGCAAAGCAATATTAGAAGCGGCTAATTATTGCTCAGATTTGCGCAATGAATGCATCAAATCAAAAAAGTCTTTTGTTTTCGAAACCGTTTTCTCCGCGCAAGACAAGATCGAATTCATCCTAAAAGCTAAAGCTGCGGGATTTTTCGTAAGACTATTTTTTATTGGAACTACATCGCCAACAATAAATGCCTCACGCATTGCCAAACGTGTAATAGAAGGTGGTCATGATGTCCCAATTTCAAAGATAGTAAGCAGATATCAAAAGTCTATGATCAACTGCCGCTTCATAGCTCCTTATGTTGATAGACTATATGTATATGACAATTCAATCGACAATAAGACCGCTCAAATTTTGTTCCGACTTGCTGATGGCCACATTGTAAAGCAGTATGTTTCCTCGATACCATTGTGGGCAAGGAAAATTCTATCAGAAATCGGAACTAATTCGGGACAAAGCATATAAATTATTATTGCTTTACCGAATTTTATCGGACAGCAATAATTTTGTATAGGTCGCAAAATATTTTGCCTTCTCAATCTATCTTGAAAATTCCCCCGTCGGATGCAGACGCATCTACAATGAGAATCTTGGTCATTGCTCTGTTATAAATTTGATGAATACTTTTTTGAATGGTTCTTAAATAACAGCTCCCGACATTACGCCGAGAGCTTGGAGAGATTGGTATGTTTAGCTATTATTATTTCAAGATTGCTGATGCTGCTCCTGATTGTTCGCCGACTTCATTGCCTCGCTGTACTTTCTTGCCATAGCCGAATGTATAAGTGGCTGTGAAGTTTATACGAGGGTGTGATGATGTTCCGATGATAGTCTGTCGCTCGCTATAATATGGTGAAATGGTGGCGGTTGTCGCGCCGTCCCATCCTTTATTGAAGAAGTTGGCAGCCATGACACGCAGATTCCAGTTAGCGTTGGCCCATCCAACGGTTACACTGTGGAAATTTCGCCCTTTGTTTATTCTTGGCGAAGATGTAAACATACTTTTCTGGGGACTCTCGTAATAGGCTTGAAAATAGAAACTATCGAGATAATAGATGGCCTGAGCTGTCACACGGAACGAATTACAGTTGTCATTAAAAATACCGGTTGATTTGTAAAACGACTGACTTGGATTAGCGTAGAGTTGGAGTTTGCCGTCAAGAAGTTTCCAGTTGGCGGCCAATCCAATCTCTCCATTCAGATAATCGCCGTCATTGATATAGGACCGCAACAGGGCTTGACCACCTTTATATGGTGTATATACAAGCAACTGACGGTCATACAGACCGAAATAACGTCCGTAGGCACTCATGCCAAAAGCATTTGACGGCATCCAAGTATATGCAAGGTTTATAGTTGTGTGTCGGCTATTTTCAAGTAATGGATTTCCTGTGATATACATCAATTCGTTTTCCCGAAGTATATCGGAGGATTTCTCCGATATGCCGGGACTGTTAGTAGCATATTGGAAATAAGCGGAGAAGCTGTTTTTCTGATTTGGAACATACCGTACATTTATATGAGTGAACGGATAAGTGTCACTGTTCTTTTTACCATTTATATCACTGTTCTCCCAAGCAAAACCGGCATCAAGGTTAATTGATATTTTCTGTGTCTGGAAATTGTAGCCGACCATACCTGCACCAAAAGCGTTATGGAATTTGTCTCTGTATCCGTTGTCTCCGGTGTATTCAAGACGGTTGATGTTGTCGCCATAGTTGCCACCTAACATTGCAGAGTGCTTCTGTCCGAAACTTTTTCGGATATATAGGTTCAGACGATAGTTGTAGGCGTTCTCTTTAGCATGACGGTATATTGTTGGTTGGTTTGATACTGCGTAATCCGTATAGTCATTACCGTGGGTATAGTTGAACGATGGGGAGAAGTCAACAGAATATCCCTTTGGCAGAGCGAAGAAATATGTACCCGCATAAGCGACTGAGTTGGATCGGTTCGGATTTTTTCGGTCAAAAGAATATCCCTGAGCTGAATTGGGCGAATACTCCAGTTTGCCGGAATATTCATTTGTAGGTATTCCTAAGTTTGTAAAGGCAAGCAGATTGCGTATCTGGATTTTGTCACTGTTATAAGTGGCTCGGAAAGTGACAGGATATTGGTTCTGCTTATAATGAGAGGATTCAAGTGTTTCCTTTCGGGTCAGCGAAAATTCTTTGCCATCCTCTCCGGTCAAACGGTAAATGCCCTCTGTCGTGCTACCAATATGGTGGTTGTTACAGTTATTGGCTCCGGCATACAGGTCGTAGGTCATCTTCTTGTATGAGAATTTTGAGAAGATGTTGACACGGCTTGACAATCCGACAAGGAAATTTTCATTCGCAGTCACCTTTGTATAACCACCGTATGCGTATTCCTGCACGATAATGTTTATCACTCTCTCAGCTCCACGGAAACGAGGGTCAGTAGGAAATTCAAGATATTCCACACGCCTTACATCAGCGGTTCGCAGTCCTTCCATTTCCTCTTTGGAGGCTTCAAGGAAATTGATGTAAATGGCTACGCTGCCGCCTACATTGTCGGTAACGGTCTCATCAATAGGGTTTATTCTGATTTGGGGAATAGCCATCTGACGCAGAAGATCAACAGCATTTTGGGCCGCGTTCTTTTGCCTACCTGTAGGCGTATATGTTGACTTTGCCGATGAAGTGCGTTGCATCTGTGCTTGCACAACAACCTCATTCAGCTCTTGTGCCTTTAACGTGTCAGCCTGTTCCTGAGCAGAACAGAGAGCTGAGGCGGCAGAAAGTATTATTATTGATACGATAATCTTTACCATAGTTTTTCTTATCTTAATCCATTACAAATTTTTACAGACTCAGCATTCTTATTCATCGTTCTCCTCTTGAAGAACTATGAATGCAATATCCGAAAAATGCTCAGCTCCAACCTCCTCTCCTTTTAGAATCGCCGGCTTTTCAATAATCCCTTTCGATTCCAGAAGTGTAAGTATATCCCACATGACTTCGTGGTAAAAAACTACAGAGGCTTCTTCTTGTGAAAGAATGTTGTAGCCGGATGCTATATCCGGCACATAGTTCTTGATTGCATTACTTATTTGCGTAGTAATTTCTTCACACCGAAGATCAATTTCGTCTTTATTACCGCTTTTAATTATCGGAATCGCAGGTTGCCCATTAGAATCCACCAAATTCCATTTCATTAATTTGGATTTCAGATCCTCATCCCTAACCGGAAGCTGATTATCCATTATGCACCGCGCGAATGAGAGGAGCATTTTATCACTTGGCCAATATCCCAGTTCATCAGTCCAATTAACCTTAAGGGGCCCATATCCATTGGTACCGTTGCGGTCTTCAAGACGTTTATTCCACATTGCCCAATAGGCCCCTGACCATGTTCCATGATCTGCCATCCGGTCCGGTGACGGCAGCTTACCATCACTCCAGACATATCCATCCAATAAATATGAGAATATCAGGGAATATATCTGCGAGCTATAACCTTTAGCCTTGAAAGCTGTAATCAGTTCCTTTATCTTTGGTTCTATATCCGGAAATATACTATCGGCAAATGCCTTTGAGTCGCTTCTAATTCTTTCAGTTTGTGCCTTGTCGAAAATAGGCATCTTGGTTTGCAACTTTCCATCTGAAAAAGAGAGTAAATCACCAACCATCAATAGTCGTAATTGACTTTTGTTGTAGGGTATATTGAGCGAGTCAAGCTTAGCTACAGGGCCGGGATTTCTAAACACGCAAAGTATATCCCAGTTGTTATCTGCAATATATTGGCTCGGATGGAAAGAGCTGTAGGAACAGAAGGCAGTTGTAGAAAACTCCTTGAATGGCCGACCCATGATAGAATCATTCGCACAAGGCTCGATAGCGAAGGACGCAAGGGCAGTAACAATAAAGATAAGTAGGAATTCAAGTCTCCCCGTCATTTGTTTCATAGTCTATGTCAAGTTCTAAATTAGCAGAGTCTTGGTTGTTGGGATATTTAAATGCAAAGATATGGAAAATAAAAATAAAAACTCTCAACAAATGTTGAGAGTCAAGGATTTTAACGCTGTTTTTCTCGTCATTTTTTTTGCAATTGGCTCAGACGTGCAGATGTGAATTTGAGAATGCAGTGGTCAAAGGAGCGTTTTATGTCTTCTCACCCTGATTTTAAGCAATAGCCTATAAGCCACTGATTTATAGCCTATTCTTTTTCACTCCCGGAACAAACCGGAACGTCCGGTTTAAGCCACACTTTGAAATAATTCACACAAACACATCTATTTCAGCGTTTTATTTATATATTTACAATTCCAAACCGGAACAACGATGAAACTCCACGCTTGATTCCTGCCGGCGCCCTACCTGCGAAGCATAGCTTTCCAAACCTAATAATATATGCGAACATCGAAGACACAGACTTGCAAAATCCCGAGATTGATCGTTGCGGGATTGATTGTCTGCGCACTGCTTTCGGGATGCATACGTTCGCATGAAATAGGCGGCACCACACTTAGGCTCCACATCCAATTTCCATCGGCAGAGCTTACTCCTGATTATCAGGAATTCAGAGGCGCCGAAGCCTATTCAAGACGCTGCATCGTTGAACTGTATGATGCAGGGACCGGAGAAAAGGTTATGCGCAAATGCGCGTTCACGCCAGTATCGTCAGACCGCACTGCGGTTTTAGACCTTGTTGCCGATGAAGGAACTTACGACATCTTAGTGTGGAGCGATTTCGTTTCAGGCAAGCATCCGGAGAACGACACGTTTTACTCCACGGAAAGCTTCAGCGCTATAACAATGCTCAATGACATCCACCCCGACGATTACCGCTACAAGGATGCTGCATACGCAAAAGTTGAGGGCATAAATCACAACCAATGTATCACTCCTGTCGACATAAAGCTCACAAGGCCTCTTGCCGCCTACCGCATACTGACAGATGATGCCGAGGCATACATAGCACTTTCAGCACGCTATCCGAAAAAATATCTCCCACTTGAGGATTTGAGAATCGAAGTCAGCAACAGCTTTTTCATTCCAAATTCCTTGAACATACGGCTCGGTCTCTACAACAATTCCGATGCCGGATACCACTACGACAACAGGCCGTTGATAGAGGGCGACGATGTCGCGGTTGCAAGCGACATGATTTTTGCCACCGACACTACCGAAGAAATGCTGCTCACAATAACTGCCTACGACCGCAACGGCGACAGAATCAGCCATACCTCAGGTCTCACAGTAGGCTATACCCGTGACCGGGAATCAATAATCAAAGGCAATATGCTCGTCGCAGGCCAAGGCTTCGGCACCATTATATTTGACACCACATGGGAGGGGGACTTCCTGATTTACTTCTAAGCATCTATTTCCAAGCTCAAAGGCAAAAAATGCACCAATAACCGTAATATTGGTAAGTTATCGCGAGTTTTGTTTTATCGAAGTTTAAAATAATTATCTTAAATTTGCAATATTGATTGCTCTAAGTTTCATTTGCTTACAGAAATCCGCTTATAGAAACGGAAAAAGAGGGTTCATCACACATAGCAATAGCATCATCGGACAATAAGTATCAATACCAAAGAATCAACGATAAACCAAGTGTAAATCCAAAAACTTGCAATAACTTATGCTAAAAAGACTACGACAGACAGTGGCCGTGGCCGTAATCGTGCTGATAAGCTTGCTTTTCCTCGATTTCACCGGCACCGTCCACCAATGGTTCGGCTGGCTGGCCAAAATCCAGTTTCTGCCCGCACTCCTCGCTCTCAACGTGGGGGTAGTGGTCGGGCTGATAGTGCTTACCCTCCTATTCGGCCGACTGTATTGCTCGGTGATATGTCCGTTAGGAATAATGCAGGACGGCTTCGGATGGCTCGGAAAGAAAGCCCGCAAGAACCGTTACCGCTACTCCCCTGCAAAAAACATTCTCCGCTACACAATGCTTGCCATCATGGCAGCCGGTATCATCCTGGGGATAGGCTCGCTCGTCGCGCTCCTCGCTCCTTATAGTGCCTACGGCCGCATGGTCCAGAGCCTCCTGTCGCCACTCTGGCAGTGGGTCAACAATCTTCTTGCCGGATGGGCGGAAGAGCATGACAGCTACGCCTTCGCCAACGTGGATATATGGATGCGCGGAACTGCCACCCTCGCAGTCGCCACCATGACACTCATCATCCTTGCGATACTTGCATGGCGCAACGGACGCACTTACTGCAACACCATCTGTCCGGTCGGCACAGTCCTCGGTTTCTTCGCGCGCTTCTCATGGTTCAAACCTGTCATAGACACCTCGAAATGCAACGGCTGCGGACTCTGCGCCCGCAATTGCAAGGCCGCATGTATCGACAGCAAGACCCACTCAATCGACTATTCCCGCTGCGTGGATTGCATGGACTGTCTCGAAAAATGCCATCAAGGAGCCATATCCTACACCCGCCGCCGTACAGTTGTCCCTGCCGCCACAACAGCAGAACCGACACTCGCCGGCGACAGCTCCAAAACCGATGCCTCACGACGACAGTTCCTTGGAGTGACAGCAACAATCGCGGCTACTGCAACCGTCAAAGCTCAGGAAAAGACCGTGGACGGCGGTCTGGCCGTCATAGCCGACAAAAAGATACCCGTGCGCCACACACGCATTGTTCCTCCGGGAGCAGTCAGCCTGCGCAACATGGCCTCACACTGCACAGCCTGTCAACTCTGCGTCTCGGTGTGTCCAAACGGTGTTCTTCGTCCCTCGACCGATATTCTGACACTCATGCAACCGGAATCGTCCTACGAACGTGGCTATTGCCGACCGGAATGCACGAAATGCTCGGAAGTCTGCCCGGCAGGAGCCATCCGTCCGCTCACCTCAGCTGAAAAGTCAGCCACACAGATTGGCCACGCTGTCTGGGTCAAGGACAACTGCGTGCCGCTCACCGACGGCGTCGAATGCGGAAACTGTGCGCGCCACTGCCCGACAGGAGCGATAAGCATGGTGCCGTCCGATGCATCCAACCCGGATTCCGTGAAGATTCCCGTCGTCAACACCGAACGTTGCATCGGCTGCGGAGCCTGTGAGAACCTCTGCCCCTCACGTCCGTTCAGCGCCATCTATGTGGAGGGCCATGAAGTCCACCGTACAATCTGATAGGGCACATCTTATCAACCAAATCCGAAAAAAGAAATGAAACACGAAGATAACAAGGGACTCAACCGCCGTGACTTCCTAAAACGTATGGGCATCGGTGCATCAGCGCTGGGTGTCGGACTTGCCGGATGCGACTCAAAGAGCAACGTTGTGACCGGCAACCGGACTGCTCTGCCCGAAATCCCCACCGACAAGATGGAATACCGCACCAATCCAAAGACCGGCGACAAGGTATCACTCCTCGGCTACGGGTGTATGCGCTGGCCGACAGTCAAGGAGGACGGCAACGACGTGATTGACCAGGAAACGGTCAACCGCCTCGTCGACACCGCCATTGCCCACGGTGTGAACTATTTCGACACGTCGCCTGCCTATTGCAAAGGCTTCTCCGAACGCGCCACCGGAATAGCTCTCAAACGCCATCCGCGCGAAAGTATCTACATCGCCACCAAACTCTCCAACTTCTCACCCTCGACATGGAGCCGAAAAGCCTCGATGGAGATGTATCACAACTCTTTCAAGGAGTTGCAGGTGGACTATATCGACTATCTGCTCCTCCACGGCATCGGCATGGGAGGCATGGAGTCGCTCAATGGCCGCTATATCGACAACGGGATGCTCAACTTCCTGCTGAAGGAACGTGAGGCTGGACGCATCCGCAACCTCGGTTTCTCTTACCACGGCGACATCGAAGTGTTTGACTATCTCCTGTCGAAACACGACGAATACAAATGGGACTTCGTGCAGATTCAGCTAAACTATCTCGACTGGAAACATGCGAAGGAGATAAATCCGCGCAACACCAACGCCGAGTATCTCTACAACGAGCTTGCCAAACGCAACATTCCGGCCGTCATCATGG
Organism: uncultured Duncaniella sp.; assembly: GCF_910577345.1. Classification (GTDB taxonomy): domain Bacteria; phylum Bacteroidota; class Bacteroidia; order Bacteroidales; family Muribaculaceae; genus Duncaniella. The sequence continues at coordinate 195,219 of NZ_CAJTMT010000002.1, read as the reverse complement.
AACCGCTTCTCGGCGGTCGCCTGTCGAACCTCCACGACCATGTCGTCGCGCGCCTGAAACAGGCCGAGCCGGACCGCAGCGTGGCCTCTTGGGCCTTCCGCTATGCAGGTACCCATCCTGACGTGCTGACAGTCCTTAGCGGCATGACCTACATGGAGCATCTGGAGGACAACCTGCGCACCTACGCCCCCTTCAAGCCTCTGACCGACGAGGAAATGGACTTCCTCTACACGACAGCCGACCTCATGATGCAGTATCCAACCATCCCCTGCAACGACTGCAAATACTGTATGCCCTGTCCCTACGGCATCGACATCCCGTCAATCCTGCTGCATTATAATAAATGTGTCAACGAGGGCAACATTCCCGAAGGACACGACGGCGAGGAGTACCGCAAGGCACGCCGTGCTTTCCTTGTCGGCTACGACCGCTCTGTCCCGCGTCTGCGTCAGGCAAGCCATTGTATCGGTTGCAATCAGTGCGGGCCTCACTGTCCCCAGTCAATCGATATCCCCTCTGAGCTTCACCGCATAGATGCTTTCGTCGAAAACCTCAAGCAGAATGCCTGACGAAATGATGACCGACATACAGAAAAAAGCTATTGACATCCTCCACACCGAGGGATGTTCATGCGTCATCGTGAACGGCGATGAGATTGTCCGCTGCCACGAGCGTGGCGTGAAGGACCTCTACCGAATATTCAAAAGCCGCCCTGCCCTGCTTTCCGACGCATTCATTGCCGACAAGGTAATCGGCAAGGGAGCCGCCGCCATAATGGTTGCCGGAGGAGTCGTGTCGGTCTACACCGATGTAATCAGCCGTCCGGCCTTGGAGCTTTTCGGACAGAGCGGCGTCAAGGTGGAGTCGCCTCTTTGCGTAGACAACATAATCAGCCGTGCAGGCACAGGGATTTGCCCCGTCGAGCAACTTTGTGCCGCTTGCAAGACAGCCGAGGAATGCCTGCCTCTCATCGAAGGTTTCCTAAACAAGATGAAACCTGTGTGAATACAAGAATAAAATACTGAATCATGGAAACAACAACAATAAAACTTCATTCTCTTCAATTTGACAACTCGCGCACCTATCTGACCGCCGCGCTCTTCGTGATAGGCAACATCATCATGCCTCAGCTCTTCCACCTCATTCCGCAAGGAGGAGTGACATGGCTGCCAATCTACTTCTTCACACTCATCGGTGCCTATAAATATGGTTGGCGTGTCGGACTGCTGACAGCACTCGCCTCTTCTGTCATCAATTCACTCCTGTTCGGAATGCCACCGGTTGCAGCTCTTCCTGCCATCATGATCAAGTCGGGACTGCTTGCCATCTTCGCCGGATATGCGGCTGCAAGATTCCGCAAAGCAAGCCTGTGGATGCTCGCGACCGTAGTCCTTGCCTATCAATTCACCGGGACCCTTGCCGAGTGGGCGCTGAAGACCGATTTCATGGCAGCCTGCCAGGATTTCCGCATCGGTATTCCCGGAATGTTGCTCCAGATTCTCGGAGGATGGCTCCTGCTCAACTTCGTCCTGACCGATAATAGGAAGTAAGCATTCTTCATTAATCATATCTAAACAGGCATGTTGAAAAAGTTACTGTTGTTGCTGACACTCATCTGCAGCCTTCACCTCTCAGCCGGTGAGAAGGTTGTGAAGTCAAATCCGCGTCACCGTATACTTATCAGCACTGACATCGGAGGCACAGATCCGGATGACAATCAATCCATGATACATCTGCTGATGTATGCCAACGAGTTCGACATCGAAGGCCTTGTCTCCTCACCATCCTTCGGTGAAGGCTCCAAGGAAGAGATACTCCGCATGATTGACGAATATGAGCTCGACCTTCCGAAACTGCAACGCGGATTGAAAGCTTCGGGAATAGCCGACGCATATCCCTCGCCTGATGAACTTCGAGCTATCACCAAGCAGGGCAGAAAAAGCCTTGCACCGCTGAAAGGCTACGACACTCCGACCGAAGGATCGGAGTGGATTGTGGAATGTGCGCGTCGCAAAGGAAACTCTGCAGAAAAAGACAACCGTCCGCTATGGGTTCTCGTCTGGGGTGCACTGGAGGATGTGACTCAGGCTCTCCATGACGCGCCCGATATTGCCGACGACATCCGTGTCTACTGGATAGGTGGTCCCAACAAGAAATGGGGTTCCAATGCCTACAACTATATCGTTGAGAACTTCCCCAATCTGTGGTTTGTCGAGAACAATGCATCCTATCGCGGATTCATCGGTTCAGCCAATGACCAATCCCTCTATCAGGCTGCCTACTGGCCTACATTCATGAAAGGTGCCGGAGTGATGGGTGATGACTTCATCAACTATTACAAAGGCATTGTCAAGATGGGCGACACCCCGTCGCTCCTCTATCTGATGAGCGGCGATGCGGAGAATCCCCAAGGTGAGCATTGGGGCGGAAGCTTCATCCCGATGTCGGCGAGTCCGAAATACATCATTGACGGCCCACTCTGCGCGACCGATACCGTACCTGTCTATTCACTTATGGAATGGAGGTTGAAAGGTCCATCCGAAGGAGTTGCGATTGACAGCGTGGGGTTCATCCTGACAATCGACCGTCAGAACTGGGAAGGCCGATATGAAGGGGATGGTATCTACACTGTCCGCTATTCACCGAAAGCCCCTGCACGACTCCCTTATACAATCAGCTCAACTCTGCCGGGATTTCCGGAACACAAAGGCGAATTCGTGGCAGGAAATGAGTGGCCCGGAGAGAAGAAATTCGATCACAGCAGCCCTACCATCACCCCTGTTCCTGTCAAACTCGGAAAAACATGGTTCACCGACCGTCTCGATTTCACTTCTGCCGACGGAAAGCCCTCAAAATGGCAGGGAACAGCGAGCATCGCCAAATGGCGCGAAGAGATTCTGCGCGACTGGGCCGAAAGATGGAAGTGGCTGAAAGATGCAAAATAAGTCTAGTCATTGCACGGGGAACTGAAATTATGACAAGAATTGAGGCAATTTGTGTAACAGTATGCAGGCGTAAGCTTTGTAACTTTGCATGTAACAAATCCGAAAGTCTAAATTCTATCCGCATAAACACTCTATTCAGATAGCTCATCGGCTACGTCGATGAACTGCATTTTATAGGCGGGGGCAGACGATGTGGGATATATCGTCTGCCCTCACAATTAAGAGGCTATTTAAAAATCCTCTAAAGGACGCATCGTTTGTGACGGACAGAGGAGTGGAACAGGCAATTTGGAAAGAATCTGTCCCATAATTGCTACAATTCTGCAATATCATGGATAATGTTAACTGATGTTAGTAAACTCACGAGAATTAGATATAAGTGTTAATAATTTGTCAGACATAAACTGCGATACTTAAAATAATGTTAAACACGAGATGTTTTTAAACATAAAAATTTGGAGTCTCACAAAAACTCCCTACCTTTGCATCAGTTTTTCATGGTATTAGATTTAAGGTAAGAAGATTATTCGTCGTGATGACGGATAATTTTTTTTATGTCCGCATTTTGGCGTATCTTTGCAGTCACTTATGAAACATCATCTCCTAATCATACTCACAGTATTACTTGCAGGGTTTGGCGGGGTAAGCGCGCATGACGACATCCCCAATGACTCACTCTCCTATTCCTGGCGCATCCTGCAGCCACTCGGCCTGCGCGAGCGTGCCCCGATGGACACATTATTGTTCAACTACCACAAGACAGCAGTCCCCTCATCCTACAGTCCGGCCTTCGCTACGACCGGCAACCAGGCATCCGTGGGCAAGAATATGATATTCATGGACAGCGAGCCCATGAGCGATTTCTTTTTCCGCGACGCAAAGCAGTTCTGGATTCCGAATCTCGAAACTATGAGATTCTTCAACACACGCATCCCCATGTCGCAGGTTGGCTACAACACGGGCGGTGGACGCGAACTTGCCCAGGACTGGTTCAAATTCCTCTTCTCAGGCAACCTCAACAGGCGCTCCCAGATAGGTGTGCTCGTCTCCTACCCCTACTCAAAAGGCAGCTATGAGAATCAGGCAGCCAAAGGCCTGACATGGGGACTCTCCGGCTCCTATACAGGCGACCGCTATGAGTTTCAGGGATTCTTCAATGCCTACAACATGATTAATAAGGAGAACGGCGGTATCACCGACGACCTCTACATCCTCGACCCCGCGCAGTTGCAGGGCGGCGTGTCGACCATCAATCCGAAGAGTATTCCCACAAACCTTACCAACTCCCACACCCGCGTCGTCGGAAAAGAGTTCTACATGAACCACCGCTACAAAGTGGGCTATTGGCGTGAGGAGAAGGATGACAATGACTCTGTCGTGGCGAGAGAATACATCCCCGTGTCGAGCTTCATCTGGACTCTCGACTACAACAGTGGCCGTCACCGTTTCACCAACACCAACTCAACTCAGGAAAAAGATTTCTGGACCAATCATTACATCAGCACAAACGACACCTACGACCTCACCTCCTACAGCTCACTGCGCAACACCATCGGCGTATCGCTCCTCGAAGGCTTCAACAAATATGCCAAGGCCGGTCTCGGTGCATTCCTGACCCACGAACTCCGCACCTACAAACAGACCCCTGACACCTTCGCGATTTCCGGTGACGACCGTCCCGAAGGGCTGACACCCTATCCGTTCGATTCAAGACTGAAAGGTAAGGAGACCCAAAACCTCCTTTATGTCGGCGCACAGCTCGTCAAACAGCATGGCCATCTTCTCAACTACGAGGCAACCGCAAGTCTTGGTCTCGTCGGGGCCGCCGCAGGAGAAATCAAGGCGGAGGGCAATGTGTCGACCCGCATCAAACTCCTCGGCGACACCGTGATGGTAAAGGGCTACGGCCATTTCAGCAACACAACCGCCCCCTACCTGATGAACAACTATATCTCCAACCACTTCGCGTGGAAAAACGATTTCGGCAAGATACGCCGTCTGCGTTTCGGAGGTATGCTTGACCTGCCCCACACCGGCACTTTTGTCAACGTCGGTGTCGAGAACATACAGAACCACATCTACTTCAGCCCCGACATGCTCCCCGTGCAGAACGGTGGAAGTGTGCAGGTGTTCAGCGTAAAGGTGCAGCAAAACCTCCGTTGGCGCGCGCTCAACTGGGAAAACACGCTCATCTATCAGAAATCATCCGACGATGCCGTCATTCCGCTCCCGCAGTTTGCCGTCTACTCCAACCTCTACTTCTATTTCCGTATCGCGAAAGTGCTGCAGGTGCAGTTGGGAGTCGATATGGACTACTACACAAGCTACTACGCTCCCGGTTATCAGCCATCGACCATGGCCTTCTACAACCAGCGTGAAATCAAATGCGGCAACTACCCCTTCATGAACGCCTACGCCAACTTCAAGCTCTCACGCGCACGTTTCTTCGTGCTCTACTCACACCTGAACCAAGGCATGTTTGGCGACGACAACTATTTCTCCCTTCCCCACTACCCCCTCAATCCTCGCCGTTTCCAGATGGGCGTGATTGTCGACTTCGTAAACTAACACCTCCCACTGCCCGGACATCATAATCGGATTATCCGTCGATTTCGGCCTCCTGCGAACCTCCGGAGGCGGCTCGGTTGTTTATATAATCAGGTAGAACCATAAATCTACCTGATTTGCTTATGTCCACAGACCAGAATAAACCGACTCGTCAGGCTAACGACGATGAAAAACGCACCACACCGACCCCGGCTCCCAAAAAGAACGGCGGTCTGCGCTCACTGTTCCGCGCACCGCGCGGAGGAATCCTCCTTTCGCTGACACTCATTGCCATCGGCATCATCGTGACCGTCAAAGGCTGCTCGTCGCCTGTCCCCGGCCACGGCTATGAATATGTCCGCGGTCGCGGAGATACAATAAACGTAGCAATTGACTACTCCCCGATGTCGCTCTACCGTTTCGGCGACAGTCTCGCCGGATTCAACTACGAGATGATGAAGGACATGGCCGCTCTCTACGGCGACAATGTCAAATTCTATCCCGTCGCATCGGTCAACGAAGCTCTCGACGAACTGAAAGCAGGGAAATACGACGTTGTCATCTCCGATCTTCCCATCACAGCCTCACGCCGTGAGGCCTTCCGATTCACCGAACCTGTCTACCTTGACAAGCAGGTCCTCATCAGCCGTGATTCGACAATCACCTCTCGCCTTGACCTTGGAGGAAAGGAGGTCTGGACCCTGGAGGGGTCACCGGCAGCCGAACGTCTGCAAAACCTCTCGCGTGAGATAGGCGACACTATCATCCTGCGCCATGACTCCATCCGCAGCGCCGAACAGCTCGTCATGCTCACGGCCATGGGCAAAATCCCATTTGCAGTCGTCAACGAAGCAAAAGCCGTACACTTGGCCAAGGACTATCCGGATGTCGACATATCCACACCCGTGTCATTCACCCAGTTCCAGTCGTGGGTAGTCAACAAAGACAATCCCGCACTCGCCGACACACTTGACGCTCAGATCACCCGCTTCAAATCAACGCCACAATACGCCGAACTGCTGAAACGCTACATGCTCCAGACCGCACTCGACGTCGAAAAGCAATTGTCCGACAGCACTGCCGGACATTAAGGGAAATGGCGTGGACGGCGTCTGTAGATTCTGTCAGATAAAATCCGCACTCGCAATCAACAAATTAATGTGAAAGTGTGTTAGTATATTACAAGTGATTAAATATGAAAAGCTCACGGTATTCCCGATTGAAAACTCACAACTGACAATCGCTTCGGCACTCCACCAAAATTCCGACGGAGGCCGCACAACTAAGAAAAACATAAATTTCAACTATTAATCAAAAAATAAGTCGTTATGAAAACGCTCATTGAAAAATTCTGGGGTGAATCCCGCTATTGGTGGGTTGTACTCCTCGCAGGTATCCTTATGGTGATTTGCGGTTTCGCATACTGGTTCTGGCCGGTTGCCGGATATGCCGTTGCTTCTCAGATTTCTGGCTGGCTTCTTATTCTCGTAGGTATTGTTCAGCTTCTCGTGGCTTCGGGTCCTAACCGTGGCAAAGGCTGGGGATGGTGGCTTGCCGGTGGTGTCATCGACATCTTCATCGGTTTCATGCTCGTCCGCAGCATCGTTCTCTCAGAAATGGTCTTCCCCTATTTCATTGCTTTCATATTTATCTACTGGGGCATCAGCGCTCTCTGCAGCTCTGTCATGCAAAGCGGCCGTCGCTACTGGTGGCTACAGCTTATCAACGGCATCCTTCTGATGCTCATCGGTTTCTTCTTCATTGAAGCCGGATGGCTCCAGGACATGGCCATGACAAGCTTCCTTACTTCTCTTGCATTTATCTACTGGGGCTTCACAATCGCCATGCTCTCCTACGACATGAAGCCTGCCTACCGTAAATAAAGGCATTCGGAAAGTTTCAAAAATTGTAAGATAACCATATTGTTCCCGGATTTGCGGTGCTGTCGCAAATCCGGGAACTCTCATTTCACCGCCCCTATGGTTTGCGTGAAGGTGAAATAATGAGTAAATTTGCACTGTCATGAATCAGCCACTTGCCGAGCGTATGCGACCGCGCTCACTCGATGATTACATAGGTCAGCTCCATCTGGTCGGACCGGGCGGAGTGGTCCGCCGAATGATTGAATCGGCCAAGGTTTCTTCCTTCATCCTCTGGGGGCCTCCCGGAGTGGGGAAGACTACCCTCGCGCGCATCATAGCCAACACTGTCAACGTCCCCTTCTACACCCTCTCCGCCGTCAGCGCCGGAGTGAAGGATGTCCGCGAGGTGATTGACCGTTGCAAGGCCGATGCCAGAAGCATGTTCACCGGCGGACGTCCCATCCTCTTCATCGATGAAATCCACCGTTTCAGCAAGGCGCAGCAGGACAGCCTGCTCGGTGCCGTCGAGAGCGGTGTCGTGACTCTCATAGGCGCGACGACAGAGAATCCGTCGTTCGAAGTCATACGTCCGCTCCTCTCCCGCGCTCAGGTCTACACCCTACGCCCCCTCGAACAGACAGACCTCGAACTCCTCCTCGACAGAGCCATAAAGGGCGACGAGGTCCTGCAATCACACGGCGTAGAGGTCGAACAGACCACCGCCCTCTTCCGCTTTGCCGGAGGCGACGCGCGCAAACTGCTCAACATCATCGACCTTCTCGAACAATCGACACCGCAGGGTGAACCCGTGGTCATCAACGACCGCATCGTCACCGACCGCCTGCAGGAGAACCCCGCCGCCTACGACAAAAACGGCGAGATGCACTACGACATCATCTCGGCTTTCATCAAAAGTGTCCGTGGTTCGGACCCCGACGCAGCCCTCTACTGGCTTGCACGCATGATCCACGGCGGAGAGGACCCGGAATTCATCGCGCGCCGACTGCTCATCCTCGCCGCCGAAGACATCAGTCTGGCCAACCCCAACGCCCTGCTGCTCGCCAACGCCACCTTCGAGGCCGTCCACAAACTCGGCTTCCCCGAAGGACAGATACCACTTGCGGAATGTACGGTCTACCTCGCCCTCTCGCCCAAAAGCAACTCGACCTACACCGCGCTCCACAAGGCAATGAAACTCGTCGAACAGACCGGTGACCTACCCGTCCCGCTCCATCTGCGCAACGCACCGACATCGCTGATGAAGGATATGGGCTATGGCCGCGACTACAAGTATGCCCACGACTATCCCGGCAACTTCGTCGTCCAGCAATTCATGCCTGACCAACTCGGCCACGTCGATCTCTGGCAACCATGCGACAACCCTGCGGAGATGCGTTCAGCCGCCCTCCAGAACCAACGTTGGCAGGGAGGGAAAGATACACAATAAGAACTTACCTTACAGTCCTTTGACACACGGAGGTGCGTCAAGGAGAAAAAGTGACATCAATAATTTTTGCGGTTTCAAAATTTTAGAGTAATTTTGCCGGCGCAACGGTTCGCTGCGATGCAGCGATTAAAAGGGAACACGGGTGAGAATCCCGGACAGTCCCGCTGCGGTAATTTCCATCAAAGGGTCCGGTCAAGTCACTGAACGCGGTCAACGCTTTCGGGAAGGCAAGACTGAAACAGAGGAGAACAAAACGCATCCTCAACCCGGAATAAGTCCGAAGACCTGCCGTCTGCCATGAATCACCAATGTTTTTCTTCGAGGATGAGAGAACATAAGCAAAGAAGTTTAAGGATTTTACATATTGACGCATTGCGTCTGACCGCAGGAGTGCTTGCAATGACAGCGCTCCCCTTTGCTGCGTCCTCACAGAAACCGACCGACATCCATCTCGACAGCGTTGAAGTCGTGGCCTCCAAGACCTCACGTCCGCTGAAAAGCACCGCTCCCGCCTACAAGCTCGACAATCAGGAATTCACCCGTCTCGGCGTGACCGACATCTCCGATGCCATCCACCGTCTGCCGGGAGTGAACCTGCGCGACTACGGCGGCCTCGGAGGGTTGAAGACCGTCTCGGTCCGCGGACTCGGCGCACCGCACACTGCCGTCATCTACGACGGCATTGTCCTCAGCGACTGCCAGAGCGGTGAGGTGGACGTGTCGCGCTACTCGCTCGACAATGTCGAGTCGCTCTCGATGGTCATCGGTGACAACGACGACATCTTTCAGCCCGCACGCGTGGCCGCTTCGGCTGCATCGTTCAGCATCTCCAGCTTCCGCCGACCTGACCCGACAAAGCCCCTCGACCTTACCGCTCAGGTGAAATACGGCTCGTTCGGCTACATCAACCCCTACTTCCGCGTCGGCAAGGCCCTCTCCGAATCATCCTCCTTAAACCTCATCGGCGACTACACCTACGCTGAAAACGACTACCCCTATCAGCTCAAAAACGGTGCGCACACCACTACTGAACGCCGCAACAACTCGCGAATGAACAGCGGACACGGTGAGTTCAATGCCTCCTGGAGTCCCGACAGCCGTTCGACCCTCAGCGCCAAGCTCTATTACTACGACAACGACCGTCAGATTCCCGGTCCGGCTATTTACTACAACAACGAGAACCACGAGACCCTGCGCGACCGCAACTTTTTCGGTCAGCTTCAATATCGCAAGGCTTTCAACTCCAAGTGGTCCATGCAGCTCCACGGAAAATTCAACTGGGCCTCATCGCTCTACCACGACGAGGACGGGAAGTATCCCGGCGGCGAGCTGAACCAGAACTACTGGCAGCGCGAGGCCTACGGAAGCGCCTGCGTGCTCTTCCTCCCCTCCGACAAATGGGCTTTCGACTACTCCGCCGACTATTTTTTCAACAACTTCACGAGCAATCTCCCGACCGAGACCTTCCCGCGCCGCCACAGCATACTCCAGTCGCTCACCGGCCGTTACCGCATCAAGCGTCTGACAGTATCGGCACGTCTGCTCGGCTCAATCTACGACAACAGTGCCAAAATCGGTGAGGGTGCGCGCGACTACAGCCGTCTCTCCCCCTCGGCAAGCCTCTCGGTGCAGCCATTCGGCTCTGAAATGTTCTTCATGCGTCTCTCCTACAAGAACATCTTCCGTATGCCGACATTCAACGAGACTTATTTCTACCACTACGGCAACCCAGACGTGCGCCCGGAGACAGCCAATCAGTATAACTTCGGCTTGACCTACCAGTTCAAACCCACCTCTTGGCTCTCCAACCTTGAAATGACCGCCGATGTCTATCTCAATCAGGTCAAGGACAAGATTGTGGCAATACCTTATAATATGTTCGTCTGGACGGTAGTCAATCTCGACAAGGCGCGCATCATCGGCTTCGACTTCACGGAGACAGCCACTTTCAACGTCGGTCGCCGTCAGCAGATTCTCCTCACCGGCAACTACAGCTATCAGCGCGCCGAACCGCGCACCCGTTCGCAAGTGACGGAATACAAAAAACAGATTGCCTACATTCCCCGCCACTCCGGCAACGTGACGGTGAGCTATGAGAACCCCTGGGTCAATCTCTCGCTCCACACCACTGCCGTCAGCGGCCGCTTCGCCACCAACAACAATAATCCATCCACCTATCTCGGAGGCTATGCCGACATGGGCCTCACCGCCTATCGCACCTTCGGCTTCCGCAAGCATGAAATCGAAGTCCGTGGCGACATCATGAACCTCCTTGACCGCCAATATGTCGTCGTCGCCCGCTACCCCATGCCCGGCCGCTCATGGCGACTGACGGTGAAGTTTACATTGTAAAAAGGAATGTATAAGCGAAAAAGTCTTATAACAGATAATCTTATATAGTGAATAATATTATACAATCTAAAAATCGATATTTCACATTTTATTGAATTATGAAACTCAACAAAATTTTTGCTATCGCCCTCTGCGCCCTCTGCTTCACCGCTTGTAGCGATGATGATGACGAACCTAAGCAGAGCGTGACCCCCGGATTTTTCTCTGGAAAAACCGTCTTAGTCCTAAATCAAGGAAATCAAAGAAGCAATATCCCCGGTAGTTTTTCATCTATAAATTTGCAGAATGGAACAGTAGATAACGATGTGTTCTATAATGCAAATGGTCGTGTATTAGGCGATACACCACAAGATGCAATAGTATATGGAAATAAAATGTATGTTGGTGTTACCGATTCTAACATAATTGACATCATTAATCCAACTACCATGAAGTCAATTAAAACAATCAAGCCCAGTGGTGAAGGTAATTCTCCTCGTGATCTTGCTGCTAAGGATGGATTCGTCTATATTTCTATGATGAATGGTTATGTTGCTCGTCTTGACACTCTTACCCTTGAAATTGACAAAACAATAAAAGTAGGGCCTAATACAGAGGAAATTGGAATTGCCGGAAATTATCTTTATGCCGCCAACTCTGATGGATACAATGGCAGCAACAATTATTGTGACGGATATGTATCGAAAATAAACCTTTCGACCTTCACAGAAGATGCTAAAATTAAAGCAGGTTGGAATACGACCAGATTAGTTACGAATGGTGAAGATGTATTTGTCATCTGTACTGGTAATTATACCACTGTAGCTTCTGTACTTAAACGTATCAACTCTGATGATAGCGTAGAGGAACTTTTCCCTGCTACACACATGGCTATTTGTGGCAACAAACTCTATACAATTAATTCTCCTTTCTACGCAACAGAACCGCCAACTTACTGCTTGTATACTATTTCAGACAACAAAAAGACTGAACTTAATATTGAAAATATAATTACTCCAATAGCAATTGGAATCGAACCAATTTCGGGTGATATATTTATTGCATCGTATTCATCTACTGATTATAGTAGTTATACTCAGCCGTGCTTTGTTAATCAGTACAATGCTACCGGAACATTCCTTAAGAAATATGATGTAGGCATTGGTGCCGGTTGCTTCGTATTCTAACCAATCCGTTACAATGTCATCCGGCATACGCGCTACAGCGCGTCCCTACAGGCAATGCTGAATCCGAGGCCGGTATAACCACATCTCCGTTATCGCCCGGGGTATCGGGTCAATCCAAGGATGCCCGCATCGCCTCCATCCACCTCGGATCAGGCCGGGGATGTCCGCAGGACATCGATTTACTCGTAACCCCGTACATCGGAGCGCAGCGGAGATGTGCGGGGACATATCCAAACCCCACGAAAAGGTGTCCGACAGGACACCGATTTACGAGACAGCCCGGCACTTCAGAACCGTAAATCGATGTCCTACGGACATCAGCCAACTCTCTCATGGCATCCCTGCACATCTCCGCTGCGCTCCGATGTACAGGGTTACGAGTAAATCAGTGTCCTGCGGACACTCGTTCCCGAACGGTTGCCACTGCTTCTCGTTCCCGTACGGTGGTTACTGACATTCACTCCTACACAGACTTGTGTACGATTCCCGTAAGGACATCCTCCGGTATGACATCTAACTATCCTCAATGAAACATTCAATTTTTCTATCTCTTGTAACTGCTCTGCTGTTGTCCCTGATGCCTTCGTGCAAGGGGGGCAACAGCATTGTTACTTCCTCGGGTGAGGGAGAGAAGATGCAGTTCGACCATGCCCGCAACCTCACCATCGAGGATCACGGCGATTACACCACGGCAACAATCCGCAATCCGTGGGACACGACCAAGACCCTCCACACCTATATCCTCGTCCCCGACAGTGCGGAAGTCCCGGCAAACGTTCCGGCAGGGACGGTGGTGAGAGTGCCGTTGAAACGCGCATTGGTCTACTCGACAGTCCATCAGTCGCTCGTCGGCGAGATGGGAGCGAGGGATGCCATCGGTGGAGTCTGCGACGCGCAGTATATCCACAACCCCGACCTACTCGGCCGCATTGCCGACGGCAGGGTCATTGACTGCGGCAGCAGTTACACCCCCAACATGGAACGCATCATGCAACTCAACCCCGATGCAGTAATCCTCTCGCCTTACGAAAATTCGGGCAACTACGGAAAGCTCGGCCAGATGGGGATTCCCCTGATTGAATGTGCCGACTACATGGAAAGCACTCCACTCGGACGCACCGAGTGGATGAAATTCTACGGTCTACTCTTCGGATGCGAGGATGAGACTGCCCGCATGTTCGCCTCAATCGAAAAAGAATACAACGCGCTGAAATCGCTCACCAACTCGATTGTCAACCGTCCGAAAGTGGTGGTCGACCGCCTGTATGGCAACACATGGTATGTCCCCGGCCATAACTCGGTGATGGATGCCTATATCCGCGATGCCGGTGCGGTCAATCCGTTCGGCTCCATCGGCAATGCCGGAAGCGTAGGGCTTTCGGGAGAGCAGGTGCTCCACGAGGCGGGCGATGCCGACATCTGGATTGTCCGCTATAGTCAGGCTTCCGACAAGACTCTGCGCGAACTCGCCGCCGACAATCCCATCTACGGTCAGTTCAAGGCTCTGAAGGATGGTAGGGTCTATGGCTGCAATACGGAGAGGATCAACTACTATGAGCAGACTCCTTTCCATCCCCACTGGCTCCTGCGCGACCTCATCAAGACCTTCCATCCCGAACTCTCGTCCCTCCCCGGAGATACCAAATACTTCACCCCCCTGCAACAGGATTAGAGATACAAAAGAACAAAAGGGTAGAAGAAACAGAAGTTTTTTATCCCAATGCTGTAGTGTGGAAGGGTACATAAAGACAAAAGGGCAGAAGGAACAGAAGTTTTTTTATGCAGGAAAAGGTCTCAAATAAAATTTTTATTCTTAAATTCGCCCCTCCTCCCTCATCCATCCAATTCCCTCTCAACTATTATCTATACTCTATACTTTAATCTCTATACTAAAAAAAATCTCTATACTAAAAAAATCTCTATACTAAAACGGTGTTCCCCCTCGCTGTAATTGCTCTCGTCATCCTGTTCCTGATGAATATTTTCATCGGGTCGGTCAGCTTGCCTGCTTCGGAGGTGCTGAGCATATTGCTCGGCAACGGTGAGGGAGGGACTGCGGAATTCATAGTCCTCGGCAGCCGTCTGCCAATGGCAATCACTGCAACACTTGCCGGAGCCGGACTCGCGGCCTCCGGACTCATGCTCCAGACCGCCTTCCGAAATCCACTTGCAGGCCCCTCGATACTCGGCATCAGCTCCGGCGCAAGTCTCGGTGTGGCCTTGGTCATGTTGCTCTTCGGGGGTACAATCACGGCAGGAGTGTTTACAGTCGGGGGATACACTGCGGTCATAATCGGAGCCTTTGTCGGCAGTCTGCTGATAATGGGCATACTACTCTCGCTCTCCGCTGTGCTCAAAAACGACCTCATGCTGCTCATCACAGGCATCATGATAGGCTATCTCGTATCCTCGGCCATCATGCTCCTCAACTATGTCTCCACCGCCGACGGTGTGCAGAGCTATGTGATGTGGGGCATGAGCACATTCAACGGCGTGTCGCTTGACCAACTTCCGCTCTTCGGCGGACTGACAGCCGTCGGACTCATCATCGCGCTCGCCCTCATCAAGCCCCTCAACCTCCTCCTCCTCGGCGACGGCTATGCCCGCAACCTCGGCATCAACCTCAACCGCGTCAGAAACCTCCTGCTCCTCGCCACAGGCATCCTCACGGCAACCATCACCGCATTTTGCGGCCCGGTGTCGTTTCTCGGACTCGCTGTCCCCCACATCGCGCGTCTGATATTCCGCAGCGACAACCACCGCATCCTCATGCCCGCCACACTCATCACCGGAGCGGCTGTCACACTCTGCTGCAACCTCGTCTGCGTCCTCCCGTCCAACTCAGTCCTCCCCGTCAACGCCGTCACCCCCCTCTTCGGCGCTCCGGTCGTCATCTGGATCCTCCTCCGCGGACGCCGCAAATGAAAAAACAAGCCTTTATCCCATCACAGCATCAACGTTGTTACAATCGCATATTGATATGATTCATTTAAGCAAGTTCTATCCGCTGTCCAATATCTAAATTTGCGGACAGCTAATCTTTTTGCTTAAATCCACCAATCATACACAATGCGCCCATCAATCTTACCTTTAATCATTACAGCCATTGCCTCGCTTCCGGCAATAGCTCAGCGACCAATCGTACAGACAAAATATACAGCCGACCCGGCACCGATGGTCCACAACGATACCATTTTTCTCTACACCACCCACGACGAGGATGATGCGGACGGCTTCCACATGAAGGATTGGTTGCTCTACACATCAACCGACATGGTCAACTGGACCGACTGCGGTGCGGTGGCCTCGCTTGAGAATTTCAAGTGGCGCAGACGCGACAACGGTGCATGGGCCGAACAGGTGATTGAACGTGACGGCAAGTTTTACATGTACTGTCCCCTCCACGGCAACGGTATCGGTGTACTTGTGGCAGACTCGCCTTACGGACCTTTCACCGACCCGATAGGCAAACCGCTCGTATGGCAACAGGAACACTGGAACGACATCGACCCGACTGTATTCATCGACACTGACGGGCAGCCCTACATGTATTGGGGAAATCCCGAACTATACTATGTGAAACTCAACCGCGATATGATTTCCTACAGCGGAGACATTGTGAAGCTCGACCGTCCCGACAAATATCAGGAAGGCCCGTGGTTCTACCGCCGTGGCGACAAATATTACCTCGCATTCGCATCGACTTGCTGTCCCGAAGGCATTGGCTATGCCATGAGCGACAGCCCGACCGGCCCGTGGACAACCAAGGGCTACATCATGGCCCCGACTCCCCGCTCCAATGGCAATCATCCCGGCATCATAGACTACAAGGGTAAGACCTACGTGTTCGGCCTCAACTACGAACTGCTCCGCCTGACAACCGACAAGCATCATGAACGCCGCTCGGTCGGAGCTGCGGAGATGACCTACAATGACGACGGAACCATCCGTCAATTGCCTTACTGGACCGACTGCACCATAAATCAGATAGAGCCGTTCAACCCCTTCCGCCGTGTCGAAGGCGAGACCATGGCCTGGGGATGGGGCTTGAAAACCACACCACTTTCCGGCCACAACCAGACCCTGACAGGGATTGACAACGGTGAGTATCTAATGCTCAAAGGGGTTGATTTCGGCAAGAAAGGAGCTAAGGCTATCACGATGAACTGCGCTTCGGTCAAGGGTGGACGCATCACTGTCCGCACCGACAGTCAAGATGGCCCCGTGATAGGGACTGTCGACATCGCCTCGACCGGTTCGATGGACAACTATAAAGATTTTCGTGCCAAACTGAAGAAAACAAAGGGCCTCCACGACCTCTATTTCTGTTTTGAAGGTGATGGAAATGACCTCTTCAACATTGATTGGTGGAGCATGAAAAAATAATCCGGAAAATAATCCATAATTACCGCAGATACATGAAAATATTCAGTTCCCTTATTTGTTTCTCACTCTTCACATCCGCAATTTTCGCACAGACTGTGACAAGGAGTGACCGTGGATTCACACTTGACAACGGCGACATCCACACACGGGTGCAGTTCCTCACCGATGACATTGTGAGAGTCGAGAAGTCACCCACAGGTGAATATAATCAGCCGCCATCAGTGGTGGTCACGCTTGTACATGAAAAAGTAAGAACCGCATTCTCTGAAAAGGGCAATGACATAGTCCTCTCATCGTCGTCAATCAAAGTAACCGTTGACAAGTCGACCGGAAAAGTGAGCTTTGACGATGCAAAGGGCAATCCGCTACTCAACGAAAAGGATTTTGGCTTCAAACTCCGGACATCGGGGGCTGACAAAGGCGCGTATGAAGTCCGTCAGACCTTTACTCTCGATAATGATGAAGCTATCTATGGTCTCGGCATCCTTCAGGAAAACAAGTTGAGCAAACGCGGCACATCGCGGCAGATGATTCAGGCCAACACAGAGGACTATGTCCCTATGGTGCAGAGCGTGAAAGGCTGGGGTCTTTATTGGGACAACCTCTCACCCACCGATTTCGCAGACAATACCGATGGTATGACCTTCCGATCCGAGGTAGGAGAGGCGATTGATTATTATTTCATGCATGGAGGTAGCGTGGATGGTGTGAATGCCCGGATGAGGGAGCTGTCAGGCACTGTCCCCATGCTTCCGAAATGGACTTTCGGTTTCTGGCAAAGCAAGGAACGCTACAAGAGCTTCAACGAGGTGCAGGAAGTGGTCGACACCTACCGCCGCCTCGGAATACCGTTGGACTGCATCGTGCAGGACTGGCAGTACTGGGGTCCGCATTATCTCTGGAATGCCATGGAATTTCTGACAGCCGACTTCGCCAATCCGCAGGAAAACATTGACCGTCTGCACGACAAAAATACCAAACTCCTCATAACCATCTGGTCATCTTTCGGTCCGATGACCAAACAATATCGCGAGATGGAACCTAAAGGTATGCTTTTCGACATCCAGACATGGCCTCAAAGCGGACTGACCGATTTCTGGCCTCCCCGCACCGACTATCCGAGCGGAGTCAAGCCCTACGATGTCTACAACCCGGAGGCGCGTGACATCTATTGGAAAAATCTTACCCGCCTCTATGACCTCGGTGTCGACGCATGGTGGATGGATTCGACCGAGCCTGACCACATTGAATTCAGTGACAAAGACCTCGAACTCCGGACAGCTATGGGCTCATGGCGCAAGGTCCGCAATGCTTTCCCTCTGATGGCTGTGGAGGGTGTCTATGACCATCACCGCGCCCACGCCGCCAACCATCCCGACACAGTCACCGCACGCAAGCGCGTGGCCATCATGACTCGCTGCGCCTTTGCCGGACAGCAGCGCACCGGAGCCAACACCTGGAGCGGCGACGTCGGCTCCTCATGGGAATCGCTGCGCAATCAGATTCCCGCCGGACTGAACTTCTCCATGACAGGCAACCCGAATTTCAACTCGGATATAGGTGGTTTCTTCGCCGGGGCCTACAACAAGGGCTATCTTGACGACAGCGGTTGCCGCAATCCGCTCTATCAGGAACTCTATGTCCGCTGGATGCAGTTCGGACTTTTCAATCCCATCATGCGCAGCCACGGCACGGAAGTGTCGCGCGAAATCTACAAATATGGCACGGAGGGAGATCCTGTCTATGATGCACTTCTCAAAGCCATAAAGATGCGTTATACACTGATTCCGTATATCTACAGCACCGCGTGGGACGTGACGGCCAACAATGGCAGCTACATGCGTGCACTCGTCAGCGACTTCAAGGATGACAGAAATACATGGAATATAAGCGACCAGTTCATGTTTGGCAAGTCCCTGATGGCAGCACCGATAGTCAAAGCCCAATACACCCCGGAGAAAACTGTGGCGGTTGACCCGATGAGTGGCTGGGACAGGAAAGAAGGAGGTGATGACGACAGCTTTAAAATCGACCCCTGGGATGAAATCAAATCCACCGAAGTCTATCTCCCCGAGGGTGCAGACTGGTATGATTACCGGACAGGGAAAAAATTTGACGGAGGGCAGACCGTCACACTTGAAACAACCCTTGACTATATCCCGCTGTTTGTGAAGGCCGGCTCGATTATTCCTGTCGGCGAGACAATGCAGTATGTCGATGAAAAACCGGCTGATAATCTTGACATAAGAATATATCCCGGAGCTGATGCCGAATTCACGCTCTATGAAGATGAGGGTGACAGCTACAATTATGAGAAAGGCATCTACTCGACAATCAAATTCCACTGGGATGACAAGCGACACCGTCTCACAATCAGCAAACGCGAGGGTGAGTATCCGGGAATGCTGAATACACGCCGTTTCAACATAATCCTCATCGACGGTGACACAACAGAAGCAAAGCCCCATACTCTGACTTACGACGGACAAGCCTTGAAACTGTCCATCTGACCCATAAAAACGGAAGTAAGGCTGACAGCGAAAATGTTGTCAGCCTTACTTTTATAATCGTTGTTTTGTGGGCATGTCTACCGCCCTACGTTCAGACGCAGACCGATGTTGAGGTTGAAGTTGAGAGGTTTTTCCTTGTATATGGTCTGTAGGGATGAGCCGTCGTCGAACCAATATCCAACGCCGGGTTCGGCATAGAGGCCGAGAAGTCTTGAGATGTTCCACTGCACGCCGACCGCTCCGGAGAGAGACCATTGGAGAGGCTTGACATGCAGTCGTTCCGTCTCGGTAGACTTCATCATATCCTCAATGACATATCTCTTATCAACCTCGCCCGACACACATTTCTGCACCCGGACTCCGGCTGAGGCATAGAGATCGAGAGCTTTCCACGACAAGACGGTATATTTAAGATTCAGGGGGATACCGATGTAATGGAGCTTCTGCTCTCCGGTGTAGTAATATTTGTCGCCCCCCTCACGGACATCGGATGTGAGCCGGCTGTAGGTGATGCCGCTTTCAACGGACAGAGAGGGAGTCAACCCGTACTCTACCGTCAGACCGAACGTCAAGGGGGTGTGATGCTTGACACTGACACTTGTCTCGTTGCCTTTGTTGAACAGGAGCATGGCAAGCAGTGGGCTGTCCTTCCACGACGAACAGTCGGGGCCTAAGGAAACGTCGGTCATGTTGGCAGGAGAAACATGCGATGCGGACATTGAGGTAGCTCCGGAGGTGGAAAGCCCGAGTCTGACACGTCGGGATGTGGATTTTTTTAAATGTGAGAGCTCACGGGAAGCATATAAAGGAGAGGTATATTTATCGGTTTGCAGTGTGGATTGTTTTTTTACATCCTTCCCGTTTGTCTCAACATCATTATTTTCTGTATTTATTGATTCAGTCTGTTCACAATTTTGCTTATCATCATTTTCATTGATATTATCAGTCACTACATCTACGGATGATTCAGATTCAGCATTTTCCGATATATATCCTGTTTTTGTCACCTTAGATTTATCCTGTATATCAATCTTGTGGGGTATCCCACTTTCTGTCTGCTTGACAGGCTCCACGTCCGGTACGACCACGGCTGAAGCATAGTCCTCCCTCATCTCCGGAACCCGCATGTCATTTTCTCTTGCAAGCCATGAGAAACCAAGCCCGAAAAGGACTAGCAATGCAGCCGCCACAGCTATGGGGCGGAAGCAGCGTCGTGGCATGACGAACCTGACAGACTTCGACGGCACCACGGGCCTGCGTGCTTCAATCGAATCCCAGAGTCCGTCGGGTTCGTCAAGCTCGAAGTCCGACATACGTTGCTTTATATCGTTAAGCCATTGGTCTTTCATAATAATGTTATCGGATTAGAGAATTTTGGTATTTCCTTATGCTGTCGGCAAGCATAGCCTTGGCGCGGTGTAGCTGCGAGGCTGATGTGCTCTCCTTTATATCGAGCATCCCGGCTATTTCCTTGTGGCTGCGCCCTTCGATGACATACAGGTTGAAAATCATACGGTAGCCGTCGGGTAGGCGGCATATCAGGTCGTGTATGACCTCCGCCGGGACGGATTCGATTTCCGGTTCGTCGTCAGGCAAATCAGCCGCTCCGGGCGGAAGCGAGGTGAAATCTATGCGTCTGTGATTACGGATGAATTTCAACGCCTCGTTGACAGTGACTTTCGTCATCCATGCCCTCAACGAACCTTCGCCCCTGAACCTGAAAGCGGGCAAAGAGTCGAAAATCCGGATGAAACTCTCCTGTAACACATCCTTCACATCCTCATCGTTAAGGATATAGCGGGAACATACGGCCACGAGATTCCTGACATATCTCTGATATATCATTCTCCCGGCCGCAGGGTCGCCGGAACTGACAAGATCCATCAGTTCGCGTTCGCTGACATTTGTTCCCTCGGATGATGTTGACGGCATGGTGATGAAGGCAAAAAACAGGGTGTGTCAAAAAAATCGTTCGGTGACATTCTCTGACACACCCTTCCGCTGTCTGAAATGAATGTTAGTTCATCTGTCTAACATGAAAACGTGATATTCTTCGATATTATATCTGTGACACCGGCTATTTCACATAGCCCGACGGCATGAGCTTCGCGTCGTCGTCACCGACAACGGCAGGACGCAATGCAAGCTCAAACTCCTGCGATTTCTCGCCGCTGAACGACTTCCAGTGGAGTTTGATTTTGACTGTCGAGCCGTTTGTCCGGGGAAGATTGTTGAGATTGAAGGCAATCAGCGCATCGCCGGGACGGCCGTTGACATCACCCTTCGCATCGTGGCGGAGTTCGAGTTCAAAGGGATCGTCGGGATTCATGCCGGTGAGAAGATTGAGGTAATGGGGAGTCTGACGGTCGCCCCAGAGAGTGCGGACACGCAAAGTCAGATAACCGTCCTCGGCGACAGTCACCCAGTCTTTCACAATCTCGACAGGGTCATTGCCGTATTTCTTATCATTCTCCTCGCCGAGATAGAGTTCGGGGAGCTTTGTGCGGATGCTGTCTATCCAGTTGACTGTCACACTCCGGGTCTCGCGCTGCTGCTTCTTATCCTCAGTATAATTGACCAACGCACGGACCTCCTTGTCGCCGTAGGGCGATTTTTCCATATTGGAAGGGAGAAGCGTGGTCTTGTCATCGAGGTTCATCGTGAAGCCGCCTTCTGCTGTCGGGCATACGGTCACTATGGCTGTCGGACGGTAGAGTTCCCAATTTGTATCGTCGTCATCATTGCATGATTGAAACGCCATTGCCGAAGCAAACAGAGCCAAGGCTGACACGAAAATTTTTACTTTTTTCATCGTTGTCGATAAGATTGTTGGTGATAAGATTAGTGTTTGAAAATGAATACGAACTTTGGATTATCCTGATTCTATCCTTATAAATCCTGTTTTTCGGAAATCTTGCATGAGACATGAAAATTTTATGCGATTTAGCGGGGATTGGCTAACTTTGTCATGTAAAAATGAGATGCAGATAGAATGAAAACGACAGCAACCAATCCGTCACCACAGAAAGTCACCGGGCGTTTTGCCCCCTCGCCGACAGGCCGTATGCACCTCGGCAACATCTTCACCGCCGTCATTTCATGGCTCTCGGTCCGGAAAGCCGGTGGAAAGTGGATTTTGCGCATCGAGGATCTCGACCCCCAGCGTTCACGACAGGAATATGCACGCCAAATCGAGGACGACCTGGCGTGGCTCGGTCTTACATGGGACGAGGGAGGAGTGGACAATCTCGGACCGAACGGATCCTACAGTCAAAGTCAGCGCGGAGAAATATATGCCCGCTACCTTGAGACGCTCAAGGAAACCGGTCTGACATATCCTTGCTATTGCACCCGCGCGGACATAATGTCAACCCAGGCTCCGCATCAGACCGACGGACGCATCATCTATCAGGGCACTTGCCGCCCTGCCGGTTTCCCCACCGGAAAACGCACGACTGACCCGACCGACCGTCATGCCACCCGCCTCTATGTCCCCGACGAGGAAATCAGCTTCAACGACCGCGTCTTCGGGCCGCAGAGCTACAATCTCACCCGTGAGTGCGGCGACTTCGTGCTGCAACGTGCCGACGGCGCATGGGCTTATCAACTGGCCGTAGTTGTTGACGATGCCCTAATGGGAGTGACAGAAATAGTCAGAGGTTCCGACCTGCTCCTTTCGGCAGCCCAGCAACTCTACCTTTACCGCCTGCTCGGCTTCACACCACCCGTTTACGCCCATCTTCCTCTCATCTGCAACGAACGGATGCAACGCCTCTCGAAACGCGACCTCTCCATGAGCATGGAGGAACTGCGCCGCAACCACACCCCCCAGCAACTCCTCGGCCTCATAGCCCACCTTGCCAACCTCACTCCGACACCAACCCCTCTCACCCTCGACGAACTGACCACCCTCTTCACCTGGTCCGCCATCCCAACGCAACAGAGTATAATATTTAATTTCAAGAACTTACTTTAAACCAACTTCCCAATGGCTCTTAATCTGTCATGAAATCTGGATTTTTTTGTTAATTCTCCACAAAAGCGTTATTAGTAGTTAAATTATGTTAACAAAAACGGGGGGGGGTAAAATTTTTATTTATATATTTGCAAACTAAACTTTGAATATTGACTTTTTACTAATTCGTTTTAGAGTTGGCTATAAATGTGGATTATTCAACAAGTTGCTTAAACTATAAACCTTCACACAGTAAATTATAATAACCTTCACTCAATAAAATTATGGAAACAAGAAAAAGGCCATACGAGTCACCCAAGACTTGGCTCACTCAGATAGAAACTGAAAGTTCTATCTGCGGAGGCTCCATTGACTTGACGAACCAAGACGGGAAGACAAATGTAACAATCAATGATCAGGCCATCAACAGCAGTACTGCCAACGACTTCTCTGCAGACAGTTGGGATTCGATGGGTATTAACTAATATCTGACAAACGCTACACACCAGTAAAAATGAAGATAAGTAAGATTTTTAGCTTGCTGTCTATCGCAGCAATCGCAGGTTTAGCCTCCTGTTCAAATGAGGAGCCAAACTCCAATCCTGTCACTGCAGATGATGAGGTCAACTTTGCAATAGGAACCGGCAAGACAAGCCGAACAATGTATGGTCCCGAATCCTCCGACGGCACTTCCCAGACACTTTGGTGGGGAAACTATCTCAATTGGGAAAACGCCGTGTATGAACGCGTGACTATTTTCTCACCCGATTGCGCCGCTGGCCGCAATCAGGCTGAATATAAAATCACCCCTACCACCGGAACCATCGGTACTGACGGCTATGGGACAGGTAGCACCACACCTACCGGTGGCAGCAACACAGCCGGCTCACTTGACAAGACCGGTGATTACGGTGTGCAATGGGGCAATAATGAATCCGGCAAAGAGAAATTTGATTTCTATGCTCTATTCCCGTCCATGCGTTGGAGCAATATTGCCACGAGCGGCAGCAATTACGTTGCCACCGCTAACATCAGCAACGGACAGTCGCCCAAGCAGTTCACCACCATTACCGACGGTGGAGTGACCACCTGGCGTGGAGAGCCCGACATGCAGAACTGCCTCATGATTGCACATAACAACGCACAGGCATACGCCGAAACCGTGACCCTTGGCTTCGAGCCCATAGCCACTGTGCTCGATGTCACAGTTTCTGCGCCTTCAACAACCAACACCATTCAGGCTTTCCGCGACGGCATGACCATCAACCGTATTATACTCCGCAGTACAGACGGCGCCAATATAACCGGTTCCTTCCAGTATAATATCACTACAGGTCAAATGGTAGGCTCCATATCCGAAGGTTCCGACATGATTCAGATGGTTATCGTGAAACCCACCTATGCTTCCGATGCCGAGCACACCTCCAGCAGCTCGCCAGTCACCATCAAGAAAGGCGAGAAGCTCTCAGTGCGGTTCTTCATCGCACCTGACCCCACTATCAAACCGGAAAATCTCCAGCTTGAAGTTTACACTAATGCAGGATACTATATAAAGAAACTTGCCAGCAACAGCATCGAGCCGAAGCAAATTAACAAAATCAAACTCCCTGCAATCGAACAGCCCGGTGTGACCATCAACTATAACTACTGGATGTCGGACATCGATCCAAACACATACATCACCGAACTTTCTATCCCCGGCTCCTGGGCGGCCACAAACGGCATTTGTCAGACAAAGAGTATGCAGGAGCAGTTTGAAGCCGGTATCCGCGCCTTCAACGTTAGTGTTGCTTGGAATACCACTGATATCGATAACACTGTTGGCGACAACACGGGTTCCATTACTTTAGCCAAGCTTTTGAGTGACCTCAACACTTGGCTTCAGGAGGAGAAAAACAAATTCAACGGTGAAAACTTCAATGAATTTGTAGTGCTCAACATCGCTACAAACTTCCATGGAGAAACCCAAAATATCACTAATGCTCTTACAGCAGCTGACAACATTGCCAAAGTTGTGAACGCAGCCACAAACATTCAACAGAATATCACAGCCAATACCACAATTAGTGATGTTGCCGGTAAAATTATTGTACACTGCAACGCAACCGACCCGATTCTGCTTAACCAAACTCAGGCATCCACCGTTACACAGGCTCCTATTCTCTATTCCTATTGGTGGACCCCAAGCAGTACGACCAATCTCACTTACTATAATCAACCCCGCATGACCCAGGCTGTTTTTGGAAAACCTATGTTCGATTACATTTCCGGAAACTCACTCACAAACCTCACAGAAGATGCCTCCAAACTGGCAGACGCCCCCATGCGTTGGTATTATTATGAATTTGGCCGAATGGTTACTACTCAATACGAATGGGGTTCAACACTGTCCCTTACCCAGCAGGCCGTGCAGAATATGGCGCTTAACAGCTACAATTACTACACCGAGGGCAAACACAATGTCTGGATCTATATGGTTATAGGTGATGACCAGGCTACCGGATCAAACACCAGCAATGTCACGACAATTAACGACTACACTTACAATCAACTGACCAATCCCTCACGTCAGACATCGCCCTATGGTATGATTATGATGAATAACGCCGATGAATCTAACCAAAAGCTCATCGACGCCATCATGTGGAACAACTACGCCTTCCACATGCAGACAAGCACCGGAGGCACAACCCAACAATCTGCACCCCACAATGCCACCCGCCAAGATGGCGGAAATCTCGCAGACTGGGATTAAACAGCTCTTGATTCTACATTAAATCTACATCACATTATTATTTTTATTTTTTATTACAACCAATTCCTGTTACTGCTCCATATTGTTTATGTGGCAGTAACAGGGTTTTTACCTTGAATATGAAAAGACTACTCTATCCAACAGCGGCCATCCTTCTTAGCGTTTCCACTACAGGATGTTCGGACGATGTTGAAAAAGAACAGAAAGGCTCAGAACAGACCATTGTTGCAACACTCGACATGCCTGTTTCCCGTACATGTGTGGATGAAACGCCCTACGCAGGTAATGAAGTAGGCATTCTATGGATGCCTGAAGACATGTTAGGCGTCTACGGCAGCTCCACACGCAACGCTCTGTTTGAGAACACCGCGACAGAAAATCTTCCGACAAGCTCCTTCAACGGAACGATGACAGGCAACGATGTTCCTCTCTATGCCTATTACCCTTATTCTGAAACGAACTCAGGCGTGGCTCCTACGAGCCTGAAAGGATCTCTCCCGGCCATCCAGCACTTTGACCATCTGACCGGAGCTCTTGAAGGCGACTACAAGGTAGGCATCCCCAAAGCCGGTTCCTCAAATGAATTCTCATTCTCCCACCTCTTTGCCCTCATACGTTTCACCATCGACGCAACCGGGACGGAGCTTGCCGAAGAAGAACTACAGTGGATATCACTCTCTGCTCCCGAAGGGAGAACACTTGGCGGAGACTTTACTTTTGACGTAACCTCCCCGGGCGGCAATCCTGTTTTCACGACTGAAGGCATCAATGAGCTCAAAATGGAATGGGTTTCCAACCCCAAACTATCTGCCGGGAAAACATTTACCGGTTATCTCACCTGCGCCCCCGCCATCCTCGCAGGCGATGAGCTCAAAGTGCACGTGAAGACTGACAAACATATAGCTACATTCACAACAAAAGCTAAAGCGGCACTTCAAGCTGACTACATCTATACATTCCCTCTTACTCTCAAAATGTATGCGGAATCCGACAAATTCGGTTGGGAAAATCAGGTAGTCACTGATCCCGTGATGCAATCATTCGAATTCACTGTAGCCGCCAACAACGGCAAGATTCTTGCAAAGAAATTGGAATCTGTTTCCGGTGGAGCATCCGTAACAGAAAAAGACGTGACCACTGAGGTGCTTTCAATCAATGGGAAAGACATCTCAGGGATGATTCCGTATCTCTACGACTTCAACCTTGTCCCGACTTTCAAGGTTCCGGAAGGCATCAAAGTTACTGTTGAGGGAGCAGAGCAGGAATCCGGTGTGACTTCGCATGATTTCTCCAAACCTGTCACATATACACTTGAGGCATCCGACGGTAACAAAGCTGAATACACTGTCACAGTCACCAATACAGGCCTTCCGGTCGTGGTAATCAATCAATCCGCCTCAATTTCAGGAACCTGGACAAAGTGGTTTGGTGGAGTCAAAGTCAGATCAAAAGACAGTTCCTGGGCAGAAGATGACTCAATGAGTATATACGACATCAACGGTAAATACACCATGGCCGCACAGACCTGCGGAATGCGTCTGCGTGGCAATTCGACTCAAAATTTTCCCAAGAAACCCTTTGCGATTAAATTGACTAAAAAACAAGCTATCGGCGACATGCCAAAACACAAACGCTGGGTACTTCTTGCCAACTGGATTGACAACTCAATGTTGCGTAACCATACAGCTTTTGCAATCGCCCACGCAACGGAATCAGCGTCAAAAAGTGGTGCCATCGGACAAGGAATGCCTTGGAATGTACATGGAACCAACGTCGAACTCGTAATTGACGGACGCCATGTCGGTAACTACTATCTCTGCGAACAAATCAAGATAGATGCGAACCGACTGAATATAAAGGATGCATACGAAGATGTGCTTGCCGACACCGGAACTGCGGATTTCAATAATTGCGGCTACCTTATCGAATGTGATGACAATTATGATGAGAATTGCAAATTCGTGACCTCGAAACGAGGAATTCCTGTAATGCTTAAAGATGATGTCTCTTCTGATATTCTGGCTCAAATCCAAACCAAAATCAACCGTATTGAATCAAATATCGTAAACGGCAATTACTCGGATGCATATCAAGAACTCGACATCAATTCCATAATAGACCAATGGATAGTCTTTGAATTAACACTTAACGATGAATACAAACATCCTAAAAGTGTCTACCTCTACATGGATGGAGGAAACTCAAAACTTTGCGGAGGTCCGGTCTGGGATTTCGACTACCTTACTTTCCCGAATCTTTCAAAAAGCAAATCATTGCAAAGCAGATATGGAGCCGGTGAACTGCCACGTTCCTCATCAGAATGGTTATATTCAAACTCCGCTCCAGCCACCTCGTTCTCTGACAGACCATCTGACTCTGACAGACCATATATGTGGTATCCTCTCCTCTTCAAGGACGCGGCCTTCAGGAATGCAGTTCAGGAACGTTGGAAAACAATCTACCCATATCTGCAGCAAGTCAGCGCTGAAATCGAATTGGCCGGACAGTCTAATATCCGCTCATGGGAAGTGAACCATGCTATATGGCCTCTTGCATTCAACCGTACGTCCATTATTTCATGGGGTCCCGGATTCTCCGGCGACGAAGATTTCAATACATATCCTGAAATCATTGACAATCTTAAAACGGTCTATGAGCAACGTCTCGCATGGATGAACCAGGCCATAACCGAGGGTAACTTTGTTACAACCGCAAAATAACAGCTCTCAAGATCAATCTAAAAACAAGCCGTCACCGGGAATCAATGAGTAAGCTCGGTGACGGCTTATTTTTATGGGTTACGATGAAAACGTTTGCAGGTTATGGGAACGTTTGAAAGGAGGATTATGCAGGGATTTAGTTGAATTTTCGGAAGATAAATGTTTACTTTGTAAGGAAGAAACTTATCTATCGAAGAAACTTATCCTATTAAAGAAAGTATCGAAGAAAACGTATCTTATTAAAGGAACTTATCTTATCAAACAAAACTTATCTTGACTCGATATTATCATGAAATCTGAAAATTGCAACAATACTTCTCTGCCTGCTGCCGGAAAGGTGGTGGGACTTGGTGAATTGCTTTGGGACGTTCTGCCTGAGGGTAAGAAACTCGGTGGCGCACCGGCCAATTTTGCCTATCATATCTCACAGTTCGGTCTCAACGGCGTGGCTGTTAGCGCTATCGGTGACGATGAACTCGGACGGGAAATCGTCAGCGTACTTGAAGGGAAAGATGTCAACTCTCTGCTCTCTATTGTTGACTTTCCGACCGGAACCGTTCAAGTGACTCTCGATGGTGACGGAATTCCGTCATACGAGATAAAGACTGACGTTGCATGGGACAATATACCATTCACGCCTGAAATGCAGAAACTTGCATCGGAAACCGTGGCGGTATGCTTCGGTTCGCTTGCCCAACGCGATGCTGTATCTCGCGCGACAATCAACGCCTTCCTTGACTCCATGCCCGAAGGCGAAGGTATTTATAAAGTGTTTGACATCAATCTGCGCCAGAATTTCTATACCCGCGAGATTATCGAGGCTTCGATGGAGCGCTGCAATGTGCTTAAAATCAACGATGAGGAAATCATCACCGTCGGCCGTCTCTTCAATCTCGACAGACTGAGCATGGAGGAGATTGCCGAGGAATTGCTCGGACGCTACAGGCTCGACATCCTCATCCTGACTTGTGGAGCGCACGGAAGCTACGTCTTCACCCCCGGAAATGTCAGCTTCGTAGAGACTCCGGTTGTGGAAGTTGCCGATACTGTAGGGGCAGGAGACTCATTCACAGCTACTTTCGTTGCATCGCTACTCAACGGACTCCCCATTGTCGAGGCACATAGGCTTGCTGTGAATGTCTCGGCCTACGTCTGCACCTGCCACGGCGCAACCCCAACCCTCCCCTCCCACCTCATCGACCGCAGCAGGAAATAGGTCAATAGTTTTTTGGGAGAATACCAATCTAACATAGGAGATACATAAGCACCCAAGAGCATAAGGGACAAAAGAATATATAATAATCAAGAACCTGAAAATAACTATCAATCTTACAGGAAATTATATATTCTTTTGTCTCTTATGCTCTTGGGTGCTTATGTATCAAAAAAAGAAAATACTGAATTATGATACAGCTTCGTCAGTAAATTCAGAAAATCTGAATTGCCGGGAATCAGAGGACAACCTTCTCGCTGCGACCGTTGACGACACGGATGAAGATACCGTGGACACCGGGAGCGGGAGCATTGATTTCAATGCCGCGGAGGTCATACCAACGGACATTCATTTCCTCACCATCACCGATGATATTGTCAATGCCGGAGAATGTACCAACGGCGGCATAGAGAGTGACATCGCTTTCAACTGCGCTCACCTGTGAGGTCATCTCCGAATCGGTAAACCAACGAACCTCATCTCCATTGAGTTCCGAGGGAAGACTACCATTGGTATAGATGACGTTTTCAGCATCAGCGGAGTCATCGGCAACTGCAGCGCCATTGTCAACGAGCACATAGTTGACTTTGTAGACCTTGGCACCACCGATTACCGGATACTTTTCTTCACCGATTGTCTGACCGAAAGCCTCACCGAGGAGCCAGGTGATTTCACCTGAAGCCATTTGCTCGGGTGTCACAGTTTCCTGTCCGGCGGTATTGCGGCCTTCGAATGTAGAGAATACATTTATCTTCGTAGCGACAGAAGCACCTGTCGAGCCGATGCAACCGCCTGTTGTTCCACCGACAATCTCACCCATATTGAACACATTTTCAAAAGTCGGGGCAGTGGCAGCACTGACACTGCAACCTCCGGCTATACCTCCGGCATTGGAAGTACCGGCGACAGCTGCAAGGTTGGACGAGTTGGAAACCTTGGAACTCTTGCCAGTAAGCATACCGACAATACCACCGGCGTAGTTGCCGCTTGCAGTGACGGTCACATTGACCTCGCAACGGTCGATTTCAGTGTTATCGGCAGACGAACCTACGAGTCCCCCGACGTATGCCTTGGCGGTCACCGAACCGCTGACACGAAGATTATGCACCTTAGTGGTGGCTTTGTTGGCTCCGAAGTAACCGAAGAGTCCCTGATACTGAGCATCGGGGAGATTTATGAACAGACCCTCAATCGAGTGGTTGTTGCCGTTGAAATCTCCTGTGAAGGGATTCGAGCTGCTTGAACCTATGCAGGTCCAGTCATATCCGCCAAGCTGAATGTCAGAATCAAGAATGACCTTTGAACTTGCATCGACACCCTTGCTGTTGATCTGTGCGGCAAACCATGCAAGCTGTTCGGGAGTGGAAATGTGGTAGACACCTTCGATTTCCTGAGCTTCGGCCACTGATTCACCGTCCCAAGAAGAGGCATCGGCCACGAGATCAATATTGAATGTCTGCAGGCCCTCGGCGTCATCACTTATCTCGAAGTCCTCACGGAAACAGAGGAAGCCTTTTTTCTTACCTATCACACTATATGTTCCGTAAGTACCGTTATAGAGACCATCCTCACCGGGAGTAAGCTCCTTACCATTGAAGCTCAAGGTGACATCCGCACCCTCCGGATTTGAAAGCTTGATATCGAAAGCCTTGTAAGGACTGAGGGGAATGCTAACATCGGGTATATATCCGAAATATGTCTTATGGGGGACGGCGGTAAAGTTGGGAGAGCGGCCACCGATGGGATCAATGAAGCGGTGGTTGCCGATGGGGTCACCGTAGCCGTTAACCTGAATCACACCTTCATCCATGACCCACATTGGATTGGCAAGGGCATCGTAGTCCTCGGGTATATCTACTTCGACAGCCTGGGCCTTGGGAATTCCGGCGAAATTGTACTGGTTGGCGCTGAGAATGAGTGATGAACCGTTAGGCACACTGTTGTAGGTCACGTATGCACTCATGTTGTAGATACCGGCAATCTTGTTGGCGGGGTGGTAGAGTCCGTTGTACTGAATCTTGATGCGGTCACCCGGCTGGAACACCTTGCTTCCGGGACGCGACGTGTTGGAGATTTCGCGGGTGCAACGACGAGCTCTCATCACCTGATAGGTCGAGCGGCCCTGCGCATCGGTGAGCTTGACAATCTGACGTCCATGTCTGAGCGAGAGTGTGTAGGAACCATCCTCATTCTTCACGACACCATCCGAAGTGAAGCCGGTATATGTTGCTTCAGTTTCAGTGATGGTGGGATAGGCGATGGTGACATTGTCGACACCTTCGGGAGTGAAAGTATAGTAGGCGCAATCCTCAGTGTCGAGATAGTAGAACACATCATGCTCAGCATCGACATAGGCGCCCGACATTTTCAGAGTCTTGGCACCCTCGGCAGGGATATTGTACTTTTCATTGACAGTCATGTTTGGAATGATGCCGGAAGCAGATTCCCCTACAGTCACGACGTAGGTTCCGGTATTTTCAGGCCAGATAGCACCCCAGTATTCACCACCGAGATAAGCCTTCTTTTCCTTTCCGGAATAATAGTTGAGACCGATGGCATCGTAGGTCACGAGGACGATGGCTGTGCCGGGATTCTTACCTGTAATTGTGACCCAGGGTGAAGTGGTCTTCGTGGAATCTATTTCTATGACATCCTTGCAGGGTTTGCCGTCGAGATCAAGGACTGTATAGTGGAAATCCGGCTCGATGAAATAGTTGTTGGTTGAATTGTCGGTAAGCTCCCATGTGCGCATGGCGTGAGCCTGGAAACTTTCCCCAACGTTGAGCGAGAGCATACCACGGTAATCGGCATTGACAAATATGTCGCCGGTCTCGTATGTGTCATTGCTCTGAGGTGAGAGATTAATCTGCTTGGGATTGTAGGCTTCGTAGTCTGCACGGGTGAATGATATTTCCGGGATTTTGGTTGAATCGGTCGGATAGGTGAAATAACCGCCTTGGGTAAGTTTCCCTTCCATCCATGTGCGGTAGTTGTAGACCTGACCTTGCGAGAGATAGTAGGTGTAGAGAGTTCTGTCGCCCTCCTCTTTTACCTCGTATGGCTCCACTTTGGTGAAGTCCGTGAAGTGGACAAACTTCATGTTCAGCTCAAAACCGGCTTCTTTGGGTACAGGTATGGTGTAGTAACCGCCCATCGGGATTTTGACCGACACCGTCACACCCGCAGTCAGCGTACGCGACTGGACATTGTCGGTATAACCTTCCTTGCGATGCTCGTCGGAGGGGACGAAGGTTGCGATGATGGTATTGCCGTTAAAAGCCAGACAGGTCTTGCGTCCGGCTGTGACGCTGTTGCCGAGAGTGACCACCTGATCGGCACCCTCGCGCGAACGCACGATAGTGTTGATGGTATAGTCTTCACCGTAGACCCATGAAGTGTTGTCGGCTTTCTTATTGGTGACAGCGAGGGTGTTGGTCAGCACGGTCAGTTGCTGTTCGAGGCTGTCGCCAAGAATTTTGAACTCGATGGTTCCGCTGACGGTCTCGCCGTCCTTGCCGTAGGCAGTGAGGACATATTCGCCTTTGTCAATGTCAAACTCATAGATGCGGGTGGAGGGTTCTCCGGTTTCAATAGGGGTCTCTCCACCTTTCGGGACGATCGTCATCGTTGGCGAAGTGGCGTCCATCTTTACCGTCAGCTTGGTAGCCGCAGCCCCGAGATTGACGGCCCCAATTGCTGTCAGCAACAATGTGAGGAGTAAAGTCTTGGTTCTCATTTTTGATTGGTTTGTTATTAGATATTGAAATAATTGGTGAATCAATGTTGTATGAACTTCTTTCCGGCGCGTATATAGATTTGTCCCGGAATCGGACGGGCGACGCGGATACCTTGCATATTATATATGATGGAATCCGCAACGGCAGAAGAATCAGCTATGACCTCATCAATACCGGTGAAATGACCATCGGGCGGGAGGGCAAGAAAATGGCCTGGATTGATGTAGATTTTGTGGACACCCTGCAGCTTTCCCTCCGGATTCCATTGATACAGTGACCCTGCAGCCACATAGTTGCCTGCATCGGTGGCATAGATGTAGCCGGTGTAAGGATTGACATAGATTCCGTAGGGCATGGTGAATTTCTTGAAGTCACTTAGCACAGTGCCCGGAAAATCCTCCGAAATGCCCAGACTACCGTTACTTTCGATGACCTTTGCGGGGTCAATGACAACGTAGTTGAAGGTATAGTCTCCGGTATAGTAGGAATAGCGTGAGCCGATGGCGAAGAAACGGCCGTCGGTGATGGTGCAGTTGTAGGTGCAGGCATATTCGAGTTTGACAAAACACTCCTTGTCCGGCTTACCGTCAATGACAGCCTGACAATCAAAGACTATTGTGGCTGCCGGGACATCATAGTAGTCACCCGGAGAATTTATGCACAGGTATTGACCGCTCTGCGACATCTTGCCGTAAAGATTAATCTGACCGGTGTCCACGTTTCTGACAACCTTCATCGTGACCGGATCAATTATGCTCACGGTTGTCTCGTAGGGGTGATCTTCCTGAAACGCATAACCGCCGGTATTGGCGACAAAAAGACGACCCTTATAGTAGGCGATACCTTCGGGTTCATAACCGACCTCAACGGCGTTGACAACCTTGAATGTCCGGAGGTCAATTTTGGCAACATAGCCTTTTGTGAAATACATCATGCCATTTATGGTGCCACACTCGTGACCGTAGGAGGACACATAGAGATACTCACCGTCGGTGGCAAGTTTGCGGTTGTTGGGGACATCTTCGGTCGCAGCGACAGCCTTGCCTTTGCTGTCAATGAACTGGACGATGTTGGACCAGTTGATGGCGATGGCTATGAGATCGTCGCCAAGCTGAATGATGTCGTTCGGGGTGTCGCCAAGCTTATAGCCGTTGGCTTCACGGAACCATTTGTTGCTCACGATGCGTCCGTCCTCGAAGTATGAGAGGCAACCGTTGTCGGTCTGCCAGTTGCCTTCGTTGACAACAATCAGTTTCTCCTGAGCGGAAACAACTGTCACTGACAGCATGGAGGTCAGCAAACAGGTCAAATAGATACAGAGATTTTTCATAGGGGAGTGGAATTATTATTTCATGTAGAGGCTGAGGGAGAAAGTGAAGCTGCGACCGGGCATAGGGTAGCGCGGGACGTGTTCGTACTGCTCGTCGAGGAGGTCGTTGATTTCAAGAGAGGCAGAGAAGAGGCGCGAGGTGCCGGTGAGCTTAAGGTCTATGTTGTTGTAGGGTTTCAAGACATCCTCCGGGTCGGCATACGACCACATCCGCTTACCGACATGGAGATTGGAAACGGAGAGAGTCAGCCACTTCCATCCAACGATTCCGGTAAGGCCGCAGGAGAAGGTCGGAGAATAGCATATCGGTTTATTGTAGGTATCCGGATCGGTGGGGTCGGTCCGGTTCAGGTCACGCTGCCATGTGATTGATGAAAGGAGTGAGAAAGTCCAATCGCCGGGAGAGAAACGTCCGGAGACCGTGGAGTTAAGTCCACGGCAATATGTCTCGCCATAGTTCATCATCGACCATGAATAGGTCCCTTTCAGCGGGAGACAGACAATGCGGTTGTCGATACTGTTGATATAGCCGTCGACTTGCGCGGAGACTGACCAACGGGACGTGTTGTAGTGATACTCTGCACCGAGATTGAACTGACGGGTGTATTCAGGTTTGAGATTGCGGTTGCCCACCTGCGTGTAGTAAAGGTCATTAAGTGTCGGCGCACGGAATATCTTCTTGTACCATGCGCGGAACGAAAAGCCTTTGACCGAATAGCCGAGGGTCACGGAAGGGGTGAATCTGCTGAGGGGGTCGGCGGCTCCGGCATGGGTGCGCGTATGGTCACGGTAGTGCTGATAGAGCATGGAGGCAGCCAGTCGGAAGCCACGGTATTCCGACTGGAGCGCAACGACAGCCTTCTGGTCGAGACGACGCACGGTGTGGAAATTGCGGAGGTCGGCTTCAAGCCAAGAGTGACGGGCATCATAGCCGACATTCAACGACATCCATCGCCACGGGGTGAAGGAATATGAGGCCGAAGCGTAGACATCCTTTTGCCAATAGTGGTTGTTGACTCTCGCAGTGTTCTGATTTTCGGGATAATCAGTGCAATAGCGCAGATATTCCTGAGTGTATTTGGCGTTGAACAACACCTGATGGCTCTTGGCGAAACGGTGGGTCCATGAGGCCTGTGCGAACCAATCGACATCCCACTCTCGACCGACGTTGACATACTTGTCGGAGAGACGGCGCACGATTCCGCCGGGCACACCGCGCTCCGAGACATAGCAGTAAAGATGTGATGAAAAGCCGTCCTTGAACAGCGCACCCTCCACACGGTAATATTCAATGTCGGAGTTACGACGCACACCCACCGTGTCCTCATATTGTGATTTATATCTGAATCTATAATCACCCTTTGACTTCAGATACTCCCCATCGAGAAATCCGGCCCAACCGTTGCGGTTGATCTGGGCTGTGACGCGTCCTTTGTAGGTATGAAACGACCCTATCGCACCCAGGACAGAGAGCGAATCGACGGTCGGACGGCGAGTTCGGAGATAGACGGTGGCACCCGAAGCGAATTCCGATGCGGACTGGCAACGGTCAAGCTTGTTGGCGTTGTAGAGCGAGACCGATTCAAGAGTGGAAAGTGAAAATTTGCCGAGATCAACGGTGCCGTTCTGCGCATTGGTGATTCTTATGCCGTCGATGTAGACCCCGACATGCTGCGCCCCGAGTGAGCGGACATTGATTGTCTTCAATCCGCCCAAGCCACCATAATCCTTAATCTG
Organism: uncultured Duncaniella sp.; assembly: GCF_910577345.1. Classification (GTDB taxonomy): domain Bacteria; phylum Bacteroidota; class Bacteroidia; order Bacteroidales; family Muribaculaceae; genus Duncaniella. The sequence continues at coordinate 158,557 of NZ_CAJTMT010000002.1, read as the reverse complement.
TACACCGGCGAAATACTTGAGCGCATCGGCTATGGATGTCGACGAAAGAGCCTGCAATTCCGCTCCGGCAAGGTCCTGGACTGTGGCAAGCGGCCGTCGACGTGCCGACACGACAACCTCACCCAACCTGTTGACTGAATCAACCGAATTGGTCGGATTGCCTGCGGCAAAGCCATCGAAATGGCTGAAAAACAAAGTAAAAATAAGGAATATACCTGCATGGACTACCCGCCCTTGCAATATTCGATGTAAGGAGGCCGGGATAAATCGTAGTCTGTTGCACTTCATGGAATCCATTCTTGTTTATCGGTTAAATTGCAGCCGCCGTTATGTACGGCTGTCTGAAAAACAAGAAGGATACTCCTATTATATATAGAAGTGGAATGGATTACAGGAACCCTATGCCAATTTTACATGAAAAAGAGAATCAACCCATCATCCCGCAGGTTTTTCTTTATTTGTTGAAACAGCAGGTCTTCTGACTTATCCCGATTCTCCGCGCCTTCTCACCATTACAGGCAATGACGTGTTACGGAGAATTTTCATCAATGACAAATTCAATCAAGCATCATGCAAGATGAATTTTGCATCGTAGAGGGGACTTACAGCAGCGGGTACTGTCACGGAATTTCACCGTGTTCCCTTTTAATGTCCATCATGGCGCGACTCCTCACGCCGGACAACTATTTCAACCGCAAAGGTAGCAAATATCTTTAATATCCAAGACCTTCGTTAATGATTTTTAAAATCATCCATAAAATCTCCAAATGAAATCCGGCTCCCGGTTAATCATGCTTGACTCGAACCGCGCATGATTATGTCGGCGTTGAGGACCACGGAGCGATTGGGGGCGGAGGGGTTGTTGATTTTTTCAAGAAGGAGTTCGGCGGCTGTACGGCCCATGAGTTCGAGAGGCGGCTCTACGGTCGACAACTGCGGATAGACTATGGTTGAAAGTTCCGTCCCTGAAAATCCGGCCACCGCGACATCTTCCGGTATTGACCGGCCGAGTTCCCTCATGCGGTTCATCGCACCGATGGCAACCGTGTCGGTGAATCCGAAGATTGCATCGCATGAAGGGCATTCGCGCATGATTCTGTCGGCCGCCTCTGCTCCGTCGGCAAACGACAGGCCGGTCCTAATGACCATCTCGGGTGTGACTAGCAGACGGTATTTCGCCATCGCATCACGATAGCCCCTGAACCGCTCGATGGAATTGTAGACACAATCCGGTCCTTGAAGATGGACAACCGTCTTACGGTCACCGAGAATCAATTTCTCGGTAAGGAAAAATGACTTCATATAGTCATCGACAGTCACCTGCGGAATGTCGAGCCCACGCGCCATGCGGTCGTAGGACACGATGGGCATTCCCGCCTCAGCCAAACGGCGTATCTCATCGTTGTTCCGCTTGTAGTCACAGAGGCTGATGATGATACCATCGACCATAAACTGCTCCATCAGGGCAAGATTGTCTCGCTCCTTAGCCGAATCTTCCCCTGAATCGGCTATAAGCACCTTTATGCCACGACTGTAGAGAATGCTCTGCACTCCGCTGATGACTTTGGCTGCGTAGGGTGTAATCATCTCGGGGACAAGTACACCGACAGTGTTGGAATGTCCGGCCTTGAGGTTCTTGGCAACCGGGTTGGGACGGTAACCGAGACGCTTGGCAGCAGCAATGACGGCATCGCGGGTTTCGGTGCGGATGTTTTTGTCGCCGGTGAGCGCACGGGAGACAGTCGATACCGACAGCGAGAGTGTCCGTGCAATGTCCTTGATGGTGATACGCTTCATTGTGTAGGGTCAGATTTGGAAGTTAGGGTTAGATTCAGGGGAAAAGTTTGCGGGAAGATGAAAACGTTTGCAGATTTTGGAAACGTTCCCGCAAACGTTCTCATTAATAATAACACCAATTTATTTATTATAGTATTTTCTCCCGCCTATCTTTGCACTACAAATCTGAGAAATAATCAATTCTTACCTCTTTATATAGACATAAATACCATCATGAAAAATCAAATCTTACCCTACAGCTACGACCGTTCAAACCTCTCGACAGGTATCCTCCACATAGGTGTCGGCAACTTCCACCGCGCCCACGAAGAATTCTACACCAATCTCCTTCTCGCCGACCCCTCGCAGAACGGATGGGCCATCTGCGGCGCAATGCTCATGCCGCAGGACAAGGCTCTCTACGAAGCCCTCAAAAGCCAGAAGGGTGAATACACCCTGACCGTCTGCGGACGCGACGGCAATGACGAGGCCTACGCTATCGGCTCGCTCACCGAACTCATCTGGGCCGGTGAGAACCCCGAAGCCATAATTGAAAAAATCGCTGACCCTGCAACCAAAATCATCACCCTCACCATCACCGAAGGTGGCTACAACACCGACCGTGCCACAGGAGCCTTCATGCTCGACACCCCTGCGGTATCTACAGACCTCAAGCGCCCGGCTGTCCCGACAACCGCCTTCGGTTTCATAGCCGAAGGACTGCGCCGACGCATGGAGCGTTCGGGCGCACCCGTCACCATCCTCTCATGCGACAACCTCCAGCACAACGGCAACACTGCCCGCCGTGCGTTCATGACCTTCTTTGAGGCTCAGGATCCCGCGCTTGCCGAGTGGGCAAAGACCAACGTGACCTTCCCCAACAGCATGGTCGACCGTATCACACCCGCTACCCGTCCGGAAGACATCAAGCGCCTCAACGAGATGAACGGTACCGATGACAAAGCTCCCGTCTACTGCGAGGACTTCATCCAGTGGGTCATCGAAGACAAATTTGCCGCCGGACGCCCGGCATGGGAGAAAGTCGGGGTGGAATTCACCGACGACGTGACTGCCTACGAAAACATGAAGCTGAGTCTGCTCAACGCATCCCACACACTCCTCTCCTATCCGTCATTCCTCGCAGGCTACCGCAAGGTCGATGCAGCCATGCACGACGAAAGGATTGTCCGCCTCGTCCGTGAATTCATGGACACCGACATCACACCCTTCGTCCCCGCACCCGGCGACACTGACCTTGCACTCTACAAACAGACACTCATCGAACGCTTCGCCAACCGCAGTGTCAGCGACCAGGTGGCCCGTCTATGTTTCGACGGCATTTCGAAGTTCCCCGTCTATATCATGCCTAACTTAATCAAGATGCTTTCCGACGGGAAAGCCGACCTCAGCCGTGTGGCCTATCTCTTCGCTGCTTACCGTCACTATCTCAAATTTCACACGGACGACAACGGTGAGAACTTCGAAATCGCCGAACCATGGATGACCGAGGCCGACAAAGCCCTCATCTCTTCCGACAATCCCGTGGATTTCCTCGGTCTTTCGGCATTCACTGCAACGGACCTCAGCAAGGAGGAAAAATTCGTCGGTCTCTATCTCGAAATGTGCAAGGCCATTGCGGAGCGCGGAGCCATGCCGGTCCTCGAATCCATCCTCTAACACCGCAAGGCCATGACTGACAAGAAAACTCCGACGGCGGGACCATTTCTCGTCCTGACCTTCATCTACTTCATCGTGGGTTTCCTGACAACTGTCAACGGACAGTTTCAGGGTCCCATGAAAGTGGCCTTCCTATCGAATGCCGACGAACTGCGCAACACTCTCACAACCCTCATCTCTTTCTTCTTTTTCCTCGGCTACCTGCTCAACAGCTCCACCGGAGGCAAATGGATCAACCGCCACGGCTACAAGACCACCCTCATGCGTGCCCTCGGGGTGATGTGTGGAGGCTTGCTGATGTACGCGCTCTCATCGTGGGTTGTGAAAATCTACCCTGACCTACATGTCACTGTCGGCACAGACTCCATTCCGGGAGCATATTTCGTGTTTCTCTTCGGTTCATACCTGATGGGAACCTCGGCAGCCTTGCTCCAGGTGGTCATCAACCCCTACATCGCCGCCTACGAACTTCCGGGCACCAAACCGGTCCAACGCATGAACATCGTCTGCGCCACCAACTCGTTCGGCACCACCATAGCACCATTTTTCGTGACCGGCATCATCTTCGCTGGTGTAGCTATCGAAAGCGTGACCGCCGACAGTCTGCTCATCCCCTTCATCCTCATCGCTCTCTGCATAGCCGTGACACTCCTCGTCACTTCGCGTCTGCATCTGCCCGACATCGAGGGGACCCGTTCGAATCCTGAAGAGAAACTGGAGAGGAGCGTGTGGTCGTTCCGCCATCTGACCCTCGGTGTAGTGGCAATCTTCTTCTACGTCGGTACGGAAGTTGCAGTAGGTGTCAACGTCAATCTCCATGCGATGGAACTGATTGAGAAAGGTTTGGGTCCATCCTTCTTCGGCAAGGACCACATTGTGCTGTGGGGTCTCGACCTCGGAATCCCCGCACTCCTCGCAACCCTCTACTGGGGCGGACTGATGGTGGGCCGTCTGATATTCTCGTTCTTCAAGAATGTTCCTCCACGCCTGCTGCTCATCGTGACAACCATCCTCGCGACCATCCTCATAATAATAGCGATAATATCCAACAATCTTTGGGTACTCGTTTCGGTCGGCCTCTGCCACTCGGTGATGTGGGGTTGCATCTTCACCCTCGCCATTGACAAGCTCGGCAAATACACGTCAAAGGCTTCCGGTGTGTTCATGATGGGAGTATTCGGCGGAGCTGTCTTCCCCGTACTTCAAGGCATCCTCGCCGACGCATGGGGAGGCTGGCAATGGACATGGGTCATCGCCCTCATCTGCGAACTCTTCATGCTATACTACGCCCTCCACGGCTACAAACCCAAATCCCTCCAGTAGGGACGCTTTTCAAAGCGTCCGCAACCCGAATACGGATAAAATACATTAAATACTGAATAAAAAATACTGAATAAAACACTTTCGACACCGAATAAATCAAACCATTAATCAGATGTTGGCATTCTTTTCGGTTGCGGTAGATTTCATTTATTATCGGTATACATTTTTTCTGGTATATATTTTTCGGTATCTATGAGGTTGCGGACGCTTTAAAAAGCGTCCCTACAGGATATAATTGACCAGGATGTAATTGGCCAGAATGTAATTGACTTACTTCCGGCCGAAGTCGGATTGGGGATTTCGTGGCTTTAGGGCCTCGCGTTTGCACGGAGCATCATATCAAGAAGTTACATAAATAACTGTTAAACCTTCTCTTCTTATCAATCGTTATATTAATAAGTATGACAATCATATAGACGAAGGTTTCGGATTGCATTATGAAGAGACCATTCTAATTGACTAAGATACGGCATATCCATACCGCTGCACTATGGATAGTGGTTCTTCTTATGCAATAATCAAACTTATGTAATAAAATTTTATAATTATGATGGACCTTCAAACAACTCTTTTCAGCATATTCGGAATTTTGTTTCTGTTTGCTCCGGTAATTATATGCCTGATTCTGAATCGTAAGAATAAAACCCTTTCCAAGTCATCCAAAATCGCATGGGTTTTATGTTGCCTTTTTGCCAGTTGGGGAGGTCTGGTCATTTACCTTGCAGTAAACCTTACGATAAAAGACCACATCAACAATCAGCCTCCGAAAGCCTAAAGCCGGATACATCGATGGCCTTTACTGCCACTGTAGGGATTGCCCCTGTAGGGACGCTTTTCAAAGCGTCCGCAACCCGAATACGAATAAAATACATCAGCTACGGAATCCATTAAAACGTTAATCAATTCTGGTATTCTCTTTTATCTCTATGCTGTTGCGGACGCTTTGAAAAGCGTCCCTACTGGATATACCTAAAGCGTCCCTACTGGATATACCTACTGGGATAATTGCCTTACTTCCTGCCGAAGTCGGCGGGGATTTCGCCCCAGTTGGGGGTGTCCCAGGTGAGAATCGGATTGGTGATTTCGTGGCTTTGGAGCCATGCGGTGGCGCGGCGCATCATTTCGAAAAGTTCCGCGTTCTGAGCCGTTGGTTTCAATGTTGTTTTCGGCTGACGGTTGCGCACCCACGAGCGGGCCGTGCGCGAGTCTGTATATATAGGTGTGTAAGGCTGTCCCTGCTTATGGAGCAAGGCCAGACCGTGGACAAGCGCGAGATATTCACCTATATTATTTGTACCACCCTGCAGAGGCCCCACATGGAAAATCTGCTCACCCGTGCGCACCCACACCCCACGATATTCCACCGGGCCGGGATTCTTCGAGCAAGCGGCATCGACGGCAAGCGCGTCGAGCTTGATTTCCGGAATAGCCTCATAGTTGACCTTGACCGCCGGACCTTTGGCTATGGCTTTGAGAATGTCGAGCTGCTCGGCAGGGTCGCCACGATAGGCGCCCACTGCGGCCTCCTGTGAGTCAAAACTCTTGTACTTGGCATCGGGATAGCCTTTCACTTGAAGCTGACATTCCTCCCAGGAGTCGAAGACTCCGGTGGCATAACCGTTCCACACGACATAAAATTTCCTTCTCGGTGCCATTTACTTTACTCTGACTATTGCGTTATGTTTTGGATTCAGGATAATGTTAGATAGATGCTGATGTCGACACTGCGCATCCCTGTGGCGCGGGCGATGAGCGGATTGACAATGCGTCCGAAGAATGTGAAGGTCGCCTTCTGCATTCCCGGCAGCAATTTCAGGGCATTGCTTACCCCCTCGCAACTGACAATCGAACTCATCAGTGTCAGGAAGGTGTTGCTGAGAGCCATTGCAGCGGTGCGCGCAACCGCACATCCCGTGTGGGTGAAGCACACACGGTCACGGATGGAAGCCGAATTGCGCACGGCAAAGGCTCCGGCAAGATCCACGGCAAGCATGGCCGGGAAAGCCGCACCGGTATCGGATGCGAGGTCAAAGGTAAGGACTCCACGTTTCATAATGTCGGTCTGCTCACGGCTGACGGCAAAAGGCTCTTGGGTCGGGGTGACGACCACCACATCGGCACTGCGGAGCGCATTTTCAAGCGTATGGGGATGAAGCGTGGAAGTGATGACCCACGGTCCGAGTTCCTGCTGGGCACGGCGGAGGGAATAGACATCGTTGTCATACATCCTCACCGTCGAACCGAGTCCGACAGCCGAACGCGCGGCAGCACAGGCAGCAATACCCGAACCGATTATCAATGTCTCACAGGGGATAATCCCCGCCACGCCTCCCAGAAGAATACCTTTCCCACGGGTCGAATCGGCGAGAAGCGACGAAGCCATTGCTATTGATGCGCGCCCGTCGATTTCCGCAAGAATGTCGGCAAAGGGAGTGCACCCGCGCGAATCTTCTATAAGATCAACCGCTATGGAGATGACATGGCGGCGCAGGAGTTCCTTAACCGCCTCGCAATCCTGATGTGAGGGCTTCAGCAGGGTCAGCAACATGGCGCCACGACGCATCTTGCGGACATCCGGAGCCGTCATCGGGGCAAGATGTATGACTATGTCGCTTCGCAGTGCTTCCTCGCGAGTCGAAATCTCGACCCCGACACGCATATAGCTGTTATCGCCATAGTTGATGCACTGGGCGGCATTTTCCTGCATCTTCACTCGGAAACCTCGCTCGATCAACTGACCGGCAGCTTCGGGAGTGATGGGGAAACGGCGCTCGTACGGGTACTCACAAGCCGGCAGACCGATGGTGAAACCTCGGTGAGCCGTGCATGTTTCCTGAGCTTGCTCCTGCGGAGTGGGAATGTCCTGAACCATATATTTTACACTTTATACTCTATACTTTATACTTTCCCCTCTATACTCTATACTTTCCTCTCTATACTTTCTCCTCTATACTCCCCTTCACCGGTAAACCAAATCGACTGATGAAAGCCTCACACTTCTCTTCAATCTGATTCTCATCCTCAAGAAGGGTCGAGTCAAACACTTCGGCCGATTTTCCATAGTGTGGCATACGTTTGGCAAGCTGCTCGATGATAAACACATCAAGCTCTTCATCAGAGAGATTTGCGATAAGCGGACGTTTGTGGCGACCACGTTTCAGGCGTTCTAACAGGCGGCCATGTGAGGTCTGCAACAATACAGTGGTTCCGCAGCTATTCATCAGTTCCATATTGTCGCCGAAACACGGAGTGCCACCGCCACAGGCCACAAGCACATTGTCCTTTCCGCTGACCTCCACGAGCATACGGCGTTCGAGGTCGCGGAAAGCGGCCTCACCCTCATCGGCAAAAATCTCGCGGATTTTCTTGCCCGCACGGGCCTCGATGTAGTCATCAAGGTCAATGAACTCAACGTCGCAACGCCGGGCCAACGCCTTGCCGAGAGTGGACTTTCCGCTCCCCATGTAGCCTATAAGAAATATCGCTTTCATCTGTAGTTATTTGTCAAACAATGCAAATTTAACCATTTTTTTCGCTTCGTTTTGCATTATCGCACCAAAAGTGGAATATTCGGGCGGTATATTTGCAAAAGGGAAATTGATTTTTTGGAGGAGAGAACAAAAAATCCTATCTTTGTAACAGATAATATTTAAACTTTTATCCACAAAATAGCATGTATACAAACAAAATATTATCCATATTGGATGCATATATGGCCGACAATCCGGGTGACATCGGGAAGGGGATTGCCGAGGACTTCAAGCGCCGACGCGTGGAGCGGGGCATGACGCGCGAGGAGGTGGCCAAAGAGGCGGGTATCTCAGTGTCCAATCTTATCCGCTTCGAGCGTACAGGACTCATCTCGCTCCACAACCTGATTGCACTTGCCATTAGTTTCGGCTACGTCTCGGAAATCAAGAACATTTTTTCCGAACCAAAATTCACCACTCTGGAGGAACTTTCATTCATACGCAAGAACGCTAACCGCAAACGAGGACATAAAAATGAAAATAGACCGCCTTTCAGTCAGCTACCGTGACATTCCGGTGGGAACACTCTCACTGGGTTCGGACAAACGGCTGTGTATGTTCGAATATGATAAAGATTGGATTGCCAACGGCTTTTCAATCTCACCTCTTGATTTGCCTCTGCGTCCGGGAGTATTCGTCGCGAACCCCGAACCATTCTACGGAAATTTCGGGATTTTTGAAGACAGTCTGCCTGACGGCTATGGGCGTTACCTTCTTCACAAGGCATTGCTCCGGGAGGGAATTGATGACAGCTCTTTGTCAGCACTTGACCGCCTGAGCATCATTGGAAACGGTGGGATGGGCGCATTGACCTATCAACCGGCAAACCGTATGCTCCACGACATGGAGACCGATGATTTCGATATGCTCCAGGAAAAAGCTCTTGAAGTACTCCGCGAACGCAACGATGACGATGCCGAACTTCTGCTCTTCAACAGCGGTAACAGCGGAGGTTGCCGTCCCAAGTCCATCTTCAAAGATGCAGAAGGCCATTGGCTGATAAAATTCCGTCACACATACGACCCTCTCGACATGGGCAGACAGGAGTTTTTCCACAATCTCACAGCAAGAAAATGCGGGCTGGACGTTCCGGATTTCAAGCTCGTAAACGACAGGTATTTCGCAAGCCGCCGCTTTGACATAGATGAGGACAGTCAACGGCTCCATATCGCCACCGCCGGTGCTCTCACCGGTGTATCGCTTTCAATGCCGATACTTGACTATTCGAACCTCCTTGCCCTTACCGGATTCCTCACAAAAAAGACTGCGGATGTGGAGGAAATGTTCCGACGGATGGTGTTCAACTACCTTACGGACAACAAGGATGATCATTGCAAGAATTTTTCCTTTATCGTGCGTCAGAATTCCAACGGAAAATGGGCATGGCATCTTGCTCCGGCCTACGATCTGACGGTATGCAAAGAGGGTTATAACGGCGAACATGCCACATCTGTCAACAAGACAGGCCAACCGACTCTTGCCGACATGATTGCGGTCGGCACAAGAGCAAAAATAGGTGAGAAACGCTGTCGTGAGATTTTCGACGAGGTCTACAGTAACTGTGGGGAACTGCTGCTGAATACTTCAATCCGATAGCCTCTCACCTTCTCCTCGGGATGAGGTCGCGGAGGGTGATATGCTCGATTTTCATGGCCATGAGGATGTAGGCTATGAGGAGCGGGGTGCGGATTATCATGTTGAGCCACGGTTTGTAGGTGAACGCGATGAGTTCGGAGAAGTACCATAGCGCTATGGCGCTTACGAAGTAGAATGTCAGACGCGACAGGCCGTAGTTGATAGGATATTTCACTTGTCCCATGATGTAGCTGACCAGCATCATTGTTCCGTAACATGCAAAGGAGGCCCATGCGCAGCCCATGTAGCCGTAACGTGGGACGAGCAGGACGTTCAGCACCACCGTAATGACAAGGCCAAGAAGCGAGAACCACATGCCCCACGCAGTCTTGTCGGTGAGCTTATACCACAGCGACAAGTTGAAAAACACCCCGAAGAAAAATTCGGCAACCATAACTATTGGCACGACCTTAAGTCCGCTGAAATAGCTTGATGCTATGAAATGGCGCAGGATGTCGAGGTAGAACATCACAGCGAGGAAGATAATCATGGCAAAGATGACAAAATATTTCATCGCGTCGGCATAGCTCTGCAACTGACCGTCGCCGCGCTCCTTGGCGCGCGCGAATATAAATGGTTCGTAGGCAAAGCGGAAAGCCTGGGTGAACATCACCATGACAATGGCAATCTTAAGGTTCGCACCGTAGATACCCAACTGCGACATGGCCTCAGCCTTGTCGGGATAAAGAATGGGGAAGAGGATGGAATAGAGAGTCTGGTTCATCACTCCGGCGATACCGAGCACAAGCAACGGGGCGGAATAGGCAAGCATCTCGCGCCATAGACGAGGATTGAACTTATAGGGGAAGCCTCGAAGTTCTGGAAGGAGCAGGACGACGTTGATGACCGACGTAATCATATTGGCAAGGAATATGTAGCCAATACCGAAATCAGGATTGTAGAACCACGAAATCCAGCCGGGAGCCTGCGTCCACAGCCACGGACAGATAAGTATGAAGAAAAGGTTGAGTCCTATGTTTAGACCGATGTTGACAAGACGAAGGAATGCGAAACGCATCGGACGCTTGCGGAAACGCAGATAGGAGAACGGCAGGGCCGTGAACGCATCGCAGGCCACGGCGATCGCCATCATCACGACGTAGGATTCATGCAGCGCCGAGTGCATCGCACCGGAAATCGGCTTGATGAAAATCATGACGAGCGCAAGGAAAGCCGTCGAACTGACTGCAAGCGAGATGAGTGATGTCGAGTAGACCTCCATCGGGTCCTTGTAGCGCTCATGGTTGGCGAAGCGGAAGAAACCGGTCTCCATACCGTAGGTGAGGACAATGAGCGCGAGAGCCACGATGGCGTAGATGTAACTTACCACACCATATTCCGACGACGGAAACATCTGGGTGTAGAGCGGGACGAGACACCAGTTGAGAAAACGTCCGATAATACTGCTGAGGCCATAGATGGCCGTATCCTTGGCGAGTGATTTTATTCCTGCCATTTTTTCGTTTATATAAATAGTTTAAAACGTATGCTTGTAGGGACGCGCTGTAGCGCGTATGCCCGATTACCTTGGGTACATGATTCATAAACCACAATAACAACATAACATATTGACAAATAAAAAATATGTAATTTCTGTAATTAATGAATTTATGTACCAAATTCCCATCCGGACATTTTCGTCAATTTGGCATACGCGCTGCAGCGCGTCCCTACAATCCAATCAAAACAGACTCCCCATTGATGTGGGAGGATTGAGATGCAGATGAGTGTAAGCCAGCGAGGTGACTTCACGGCCACGGGGTGTACGCCTTAAGAAACCCTCCATTATCAGGAATGGTTCATAGACCTCCTCGATGGTGTCCTGCTCCTCGCCTATGGCCGTCGCTATGGTCGAGAGGCCCACCGGACCACCCTCAAACTTATTTATCATGGTCAACAGGAGCTTATGGTCCATCTCATCCAGACCATAGCGGTCAATATTGAGCGCTTCGAGGGCAAAACGGGCAATCTCAGGCTCGATGTCACCGTTGCCCTTCACCTGGGCGAAGTCTCGGACACGGCGCAGAAGCGAGTTGGCTATACGGGGAGTGCCACGGCTGCGGAGGGCAATCTCATGGGCCGCCTCAGCCGTGCATTTCACGCCTAAAAGCGCCGCCGAACGCTTTATGATACGTTCAAGCACCTCATGGCTGTAGTATTCCAGATGGCAGTTTATGCCGAAACGCGCACGCATAGGAGCCGTCAGCATACCCGAACGAGTCGTAGCGCCCACAAGTGTGAACGGCGAGAGCGAAAGTTGCACGGAGCGCGCACCCGGCCCCTTGTCAATCATGATGTCAATGCGGTAGTCCTCCATTGCCGAGTAGAGATATTCCTCCACCACGCGGCTCAGGCGGTGGATTTCATCAATGAAAAGCACATCATTCTCCTCAAGCGAGGTCAGGATGCCCGCAAGGTCGCCAGGTTTGTCAAGCACGGGGCCTGAAGTCACCTTGAAGTTGACACCAAGTTCATTGGCAATGATGCCTGCGAGAGTGGTCTTGCCAAGTCCGGGAGGGCCGAACAGCAGCAGATGGTCGAGGGCCTCCCCTCTCATCCGTGCCGCCTGCACGAAAACCTTGAGATTCTCCACGACCTTTTCCTGACCGTTGAACGCGTCGAAATACGATGGTCGCAAAGCCTTCTCAAAATCCTTGTCCGCACTCACGCGGTCATGTATATCGAATTCTGAATCCATTTAGAGAGTCTTTTGTAGTGATTTGCCGCAACGCAACCATCCCCTTGACTGTAGGGACGCGCTGCAGCGCGTATGCCGGACAGCATATACCTTCCGCCATAACCGTCAAGCTACAAAATTAGCAAATTTCCTCGAAAGCATCCCCACGCAGTCGGCAACATTTCCCGCCGCTTCGCTCTTTTTGGATAAATTTGCGATTTTGACTACCTTTGCACTGCGGTCAGCAACACCCGGATTATCGTTCTGACCGCCATCCAAACCACACTATCCAATGGACAGAAAAGATTTTGAAATCATGGCTCCCGTCGGGAGCTACGAGTCGCTCCACGCCGCAATCGAGGCTGGAGCCGACGCCATATATTTCGGTGTCGAGGGGCTGAACATGCGTTCCCGCTCCTCGGTCAACTTCACCCTCGACGATCTCCGCAACATCGCTTCCATCTGCGATGAGGCAGGAGTGAAAACCTATCTGACAGTCAACACCATCATCTATGACAACGAGCTTGACAAGATGCGCTCAGTCATTGATGCGGTCAAGGAGAGCGGCATATCGGCAATCATCGCCAGCGACATCGCCGCCATCACCTACGCCCGCAGCATAGGCGTTGAGGTCCACATCTCCACCCAGCTCAACGTGACCAACATCGAGGCCGTCAGATTCTTCGCTCAGTTTGCCGACGTGATGGTGCTTGCCCGCGAGCTCAATCTTGACCAGGTCAAGGCCATTTCCGACGCAATCGAGCGCGAGGACATCCGCGGTCCTAAAGGTGAGCGCATCCGCATCGAGATGTTCTGCCACGGCGCCCTCTGCATGGCTGTGTCAGGCAAATGCTACCTCAGCCTCCACGAAATGAATTCGAGTGCCAACCGCGGAGCCTGCACCCAGATATGCCGCCGAGGCTACACCGTCACCGACCGCGAGACCGGCGACGAACTTGCCGTGGAGAATAAATACATCATGTCGCCCAAGGACCTGAAGACCATCCACTTCTTGAACAAGATGATTGACGCGGGAGTGCGTGTGTTCAAGATTGAAGGACGCGCGCGTGGTCCCGAATATGTGAAAATCGCAGTTCATGCTTACTCCGAGGCCATCAATGCCATCTGCGCCGGTGATTTTACAGACGAGAAGATTGCCCGCTGGGACGAGGAACTGTCGAAAATCTTCAACCGTGGATTCTGGGACGGCTACTATCTTGGTCAGCGTCTCGGCGAATGGTCGGCCAAGTACGGATCGTCGGCCACACGCGTCAAACGTTATGTGGCCAAGGGAGTGCGCTACTTCCCGAAACTCGGTGTTGGTGAATTCGTCATGGAAGCGGGAGAATTGCATGTTGGCGACGAGGTTGTCATCACCGGAACCGATACCGGTGCATTGATAATGACCGTCGAAGAACTGCGCCTTGAATACGATCCCGTCCCCTCGGTGAAGAAGGGCGATAATTTCTCAATCAAAGTACCACGCAAGATCCGCCCCTCCGACCGCCTCTATATCTGGGAGGAAACACCCGCCGCCAAAACCCAACAAGACTAACCCCTATAGGCAGGAAGGGTACAGACGGGAAAGGTACATAAAGACATAAGGTCAGAAGGGACATAAGATAAATTTTCAGCTATTTGTTCGACTGAAAAAATCTTATGTCCCTTCTGACCTTATGTCTTTATGTACCCTTCCTGCTTGTGCCTTTCCCGCAATTGCTTAGAGAGAAAAGCGGACTGATTTGAAGCGATCGGAAGCTTAACCGATTATGGGAATGAAAGTTTTATCGCAGTTTATATATAATCCCATTATATGTTCAAATCAGTCCGCGTTACAAATTTATGGAAACTTACATGGATACTAAAACAATCTTTCTTAAAAAAACTTACTATTTCCCTGAAACGAGTTCAACAGGTTTGTGAACACGGATATTCATCTTGGCAGTCGAATCACGGGGGGTCCACTTGACCGTTCCAAAGTTGGCCGAAGTCAGGTTGAGGAGACTTGAATCGCTTTTTCTGTCACCTTCAACGATAATCTTACCGATGGAACTTGAACTGTCAACGCATTTTACCCTCAGTTCTCCGGAAGGTTGAGTCAGTGATACTTGATTAACGGTAGAATTGACCAATTTCAATTCATCCAAGCCTGCGAAGGTGGAGTGCAGAGTGTCGATGTGGCATGAATCCAACACCAGTCTATCATAAACCGCCACTGTCATTGTCTCGCTGCTCAGGTTGCTCAACAGTATGGAATTCCAGCTATTGCGCATATTCTTCAAAGTCATGCTGCGGGGAACCACCACGGTAAGCGGCCATGATTCTGAACTGTCAAGATAGCGTATGTCCATAAAGCTTCCGCTCGCCTTGATGGAATCGTAGAGCTGCATTAAGTTAATGCGGACGTTGAGCGTGTCAACAGTCGTAGTGATATTGAGAATCTTGCGCCATGCCGTATTGGCCCGAAGAACAGGAGCGCTTACAGAGTCGGAAACTTCCACAGCGAGCCCCTTGAAGTTTCCGATACGGAAACCGGAATCATCATCCTCCAGTTCAAACGCAATACTACTGAAAGATTCGGGCAGGGGGATTTCAATTTTGCTTCCTCCAAACTCGCGTTCCTTGTCCATCTCTTTTCGGTCCCTTCCTCCGGTGAGAAGGATAAGACTGAACGCCGAAACCAGCAGGAGACCACAGATGAAGGCCCCGAGCATCATATATGTTGTACGTTTCATTTGTTGTTCTCTTTTAAATAGTTTTCATACATTGTTTTTGCCTCTTCCGGCGAAATGCCGAGAAGCATCAGCTGATGGAAAAGATATTTCATTTCACCGTTGAGAAAAGTTTGTTTGCGTTCATTGACTATCACATCCCGGGCCATGTCGGCGATGAAGAACCCGATTCCACGGCGGTTGAAAATCACGCCGAGACGTTCGAGATACTCATAGCTGCGCATCACCGTGTTGGCATTGACCTCAAGCGAGGCGGCATACTCGCGCACCGAAGGGATGCGTGCGCCCGCGAGGAAATGGCCTGTCAGGATGTCATCGCAAATCTTATCGGCTATCTGAAGATAGATGGCCTTGTTGTTTTCCTTGAATATCATGGTAATCCTTTCTGTTAACTACCATCGGTTGATGATTTCCGACTCGCGGAATCTAAGGTAGGTCAGTAGATAGTTGAAGAGCGAGATGACAGTCATAAGGATAGCGGCCGACCAGAAAACAGTCTTGTCATTATCAAGCAGAGGTGGCGCTCCGTAAAACAAATCCTCTTTATGAAATAAATCATATATCCATACGGCCACGCGTCCGTAGATGAGCGTGATGACAAACATGCTGAAAAATGTCTTGACGAAATGCGAGCGTCGCCAAACGACGGAACCCACCAAGAAGAATGACTGCGTCATGAAGAAGATAAGCAGCACTATCCATGAAGCGGCATCCGTGTTGAAGCCGGCGTCCGCGGAATGGAAAATCAACTTACACCAGTCTATCGTACGTACCTCAATTCCCATATAGAAATCAACGAAGAGAACACGGAGCCAGTCGGCTATCACAGCGCATACGAAAAACAACAGGAAAGCCAACGGGACGGATATAATCCACCTGTAAAGAAACTTCTCGAACTGCGAAGCGGGAAGCATGAGGGTTGACAGCGCTCCTGCCGGGGTAGACATCGACTTGAAAGCCGTTGAAGCCATCAGACAGCCGAAAAAGAACAGTGATACAATAAAAAATGGCAGTTCATACGTAATCATTAAATGGCTGCATGTCTCCGGGTCGTACCAGCGGCTGACATTAAAGGCTGTCATGACAGCTATCACAAGCAGTATTCCCAAAAGTGTACCGATAGATACCAGGTGCTGACGCCAGCGTTCACTCAGGTCACGGCGACACAGAAGAAGCATACGGGAGAGGCTGAAAGTCTGATTATTGCTCATTGTTTATCGGTATTTCGGTTAAACATATCCTTAAGTACGGCCGGTTTTGCCATTGAAAGCTCGAAGAGGGTTTCGAGATTGAGTTCGGTTTCAGTCTCGTCGGAGTTGGGGAGAATGACGGAAGTGCCTTCGAGAGAGGGCTGTGAGTAGAGTGCCGAATCAATGACCTCACGCGAATCAGTGACGAAAAATTTCAGACGGTCGGTGATGCGGTCAACTCTTTCGTTGAGAAGCACATTTGAATGGTCCATGATGATGACATGGTCGAGCAGACGGTCGATGTCGCGCACCTGATGGGTTGATATGATGATGGCACGTTCATCTGTCATGTTCTGCGCGATGAAACGGCGGAAAGCACTCTTTCCGGGGATGTCGAGACCGTTGGTCGGCTCGTCCATCAGAAGCAGCGAAGTGTTGCAGGCAAGGGCGAAGCTCATGAATGCCTTCTTTTTCTGACCCATCGACAGCGCGCCGAGATTCAGGTCCATGTCCATATCGAAGATTTCAAGATGACGGCGCAGATCCTCATGCGAGAAGCGCGGATAGAAAGCTGTATTGGCTTTCAGATAGTCCTTAAGAGGTATTCGCGGGAGAGTGAATTCCTCAGGAACAATAAACATATCGGAGAGAGTTTCCGGTAGACGGCGACGGGTGTTCACATCGCGAAACAGCACCTGTCCGCTCTTCGGGGTCAGCGCCCCTGCAATCAGATAAAGCAAGGTCGACTTTCCGGCTCCGTTGCGACCGAGAAGTCCGTAGACGCCTCCCGCCTCGACCTCAAGAGAGAAGTCGCTGAGCACCGGACGAGCCTTGCGCCGGTAGGAAAAAGTAAGGTTTTCGACTTTAAGCATAATGGTGTATTAGTATAATAGTACACCGCAAAGGTAGACGCTATTTTTGAAACATGCAAGTTTTTGATGAAATTTTTTTCAATAGTCATTTCCACCCTCTGATTTTCCGGCCATTAGACTAATCAAAAACATACTTTTAAGCATTCCACACACATTTATTATCCTTAACGCTGCATTTTATCATTAATTCTTTTGTTTAACAACTAAAACAACTTAACTTTGCAATGAACAGAACTCTCAACCTAAAACTCACCCCTCACATTATGCGACACAACCCTCTGCTATCATTCCTCTCTGCCTCGTTAGCCCTGACCGCCCTCTCCGGAGTGACGGAAGCTGCCGTCCTCAAAGTCATCTTCAAGCAGAATCCCCCTGAAAAAATCATAATTGAACGACGCTGCCGTGACAAAGAGAATCCGACAGCCGAGCTTATTTTCCGCGACACCGTCGTGGTGAAAGACTCTTCGGCCACCGTCCGCTACAACATCAGCCGTCCCTACTCCTTCAGCATCTCCAATCCAGAGAATTTTGAACCGGGTTCTCTAATACGCCCGATTGACATCAACGACGAAATCACGGTGACAGTCGATGGCCGTCTGCGCAACGCCACATTCTCCGGCTCGCCGCTCATCGACAGCATCAGTTCGCTTTCCATACAAGGTATGAAATTCATGTCGGCCAACGGCGACTCGACGATGTCATTCACAGAAAAGATGGCACTGACCTCCCAATTCTATTCCGCTTATGCTATGGCCCACAAGGATGAACCGATAGGTGTCTATGCTCTCGCCTGGGCATCTAACGAAGCAATGGCAATATATTTCGACGAACTGGACCCGGCACTTGAAAATTCAGTTGCCGGAGATGAATATATCTACATCCGGCACATGGCACACAAAAGCCGGGCAGCACTCAATGCGCAGACAACGATGCAGGAGGGAACCGTCATGCCCAACTTCTGTCTGCCAGATTCGACAGGCCGAAAAATATCGCTCTCTTCCTTTCAAGGAAACTGGGTACTTCTCGATTTCTGGGCCAGCTGGTGCAGTCATTGCATCCGTGGCTTCGGAGCTTTGAGGGAGTTTTCAGAAGAATATGCTGACCGTTGCTCTGTCATCACCATCGACATAGATGATCAGGCCCCTATATGGCGTCCGCTCTTAGACAAGTTCGACATGCCGTGGATAAACCTTCTCAACGACCCGACCGACCACAGCAATGCAAATCCTGTCCGTGCGCTCGGAATCACATCAATCCCTGTCACCGTCCTCATTGACCCGGAAGGGAAAATCGCAGCAATACAGCGAGGAACGAATCCCGAATTTTTCGACCGCGTGAAGGCCATTATAGAGGGTCGAAAACAGCCATTGACCGGCCATTCTAATTGATTTCAATTACTCCGACAAAGGAAAATATGCGAAATTACTTAAATTTAGGTATGGCAAAGCTTGCAATCCCGTAGTAATTTTGCATCGTGTAAATGAAACGCGAAAGCGCCCTCATTCACCAAGATAATTTATACGAATATATAGATTAATTTATACGAAAGATATACGATAATTTATACGAAATTTGATAAAAAACACTTGGACAATACAAGGCAGGCTCAGTCCGGCTGAACCGCTGACAAGCCCGGCTTATGTAATCTATTTTTGAAATTGATGCTATTGTTTAAAACGGCGTGGCCGATGGTTGTGAAACCCTCCCCCCACGCCGGTTTTTTATTTCCCCAAGCTCAACTTAGAGCCATGGTATCATTCACGCGAACAACCGGTCCAAGTCTGCTTTAAGAAACCTATAGCCTTCGGTTGCCTTATGTATTTCCGTACAATCATTGATCAACTGCCTCAAACGTCGCTCTACTTCCGGAAATGTATTTGCCTCTCCTATTCCTGTTATATCGCAATAGTTTGCTATATGCTGGCAAGCCTGCTGAACATCCGGGATATGTTGTATAGCCCTTATCCTGCCTACTCGCATACTGCTTATCAGCGATATGAAACGAGTCTTCACGATCGTATCGGCCACGCAGTGACCTTGAAACAACAGATAGTACCTCTCACTGTCAAATCCTAAACCTGCCAGTTTGTCAATATAATCTTGAATACGCTCTCTGTTTGTATCCATATAATCTGACAACTCACTCATCCTGCGAGAAAGGAATCTTTTACTGTTCGGGCTGAGCGCGATTGGATTGAATGACATTTTGAGTCTGTCAGCGTCACGGATAAATGCTTTCAAAGTATATACACCATCCATCATATCTACCGATACCAAGTGAGCAAGAAACAACGGAGAAATTGCTTTTGAGTACTCCGACATATACAACTGACATTCGTAGGTCGGCGTAACAGCAGTCGCCTTTGAAATCAGGCCTGGCAAACAGGCTGCATGACACTTATAGTTTTCTATTGAATATAAATATGTATGCAGAATGTAAGGATTATCACACACTCTCCGGGACAGAGACGGAGATGTTGCCGAAGGGCGATAGTCTTCAACAATCCAGTCATAGTCAGCATCAACCGCCAACAATAAATGTTGCCCTAAAGATGCATCATCAACATTCTCCATCAGATGTCGTTTCCCATCGGCAACAGCTCCATCCGGATGACGGAACACCTCTATAGAGAATTTATACTTATTCATATATGGCCGGACACACTCTGTCCAAAAGGCCACATCAGCCCATCCCTCCACGTATATTATAATCTCAGGAAGACGGGTGGAGGAACGCAGATAACTCTGTGCCTCAACATAAGCACTATCCGCCGCATCAGTAAGGCTTGTTCTCATCTTAAATGATTTGTTTTGCCATTGCTGATATATTATCGACAGCAGATTGCCAACCGTTCAATATCATGGCGGGAGAATGTGTAGATACAATAACTTGACAGTTAGGGTTCAATTGCGTTACCACATCCAATAGACGTCTTTGCCAATCAACATGAAGCGATATTTCAGGCTCATCCATAATCAAAATGGCCTCACGTTCCTCCTGCATGAATACGGTCAGCAATATCAGAAGTAGCTGTTTCTCCCCAGCCGACAAATCCTTGTAAGAATGTGAAACCTCATCGGAGTTGAATATAAACTCCACATCACCTTTATCCCTGTTGACACGTTTTCCTGATTCAAGCATCAAATCATCCAACACATCCTGCAGGACAGAACGTTTCGACATGAGATTCTTTATATCGCCGAACGCATCCTTGGACTCTGCAACCGACATCATTTTAGACATTCGTGTCGACAATTCAATCTGATATGTCTTGTAACGTTCGACAACTATCTCTAAATGCCTGTCTAATTCACTGTAAGATGAATTTATCAGATACTCCATATACAATTTCGGGTCATCATGTCTTGCAGGAGCGCTGTCAAATGTGGAGATATAGCTGAATTTTAAATCGTTTATAAATTGTTTAATATCAATTTTTTCATGGCCGGCCCCATTCAAAGACATACGCTGACTGTTCACGAGCGACACAGTCTTATTTTCCATGCCTTGCTTGAATTTATCCTTCAACTTATCAAAAGCCTTTGACAAATCAATATTATTCTTTGCCCGCGACTGAAGACCGTCAAAATCTTCAATACGAACATCAAGCGAAAGGCTCAAACCGGAATCAAACATGACCTGAATCCGTGACAAACGATGAGCAATATTTTCAGGTAATGGCTCTCCACGCAACACTGATGCCATCGCCCTCAATATAGTCGACTTTCCCGAACCGTTAATGCCCGAGAGAATAGAGACCTGTTTATTAATTGTCCATTCTATGTCAAAACGGCCCCATAAATTGGATATAGTGACTTTTTCAATCTTCATAAGCATGGCAAATTTAATGAATTAATTTGAAACAGACACAATTGATAGCAAAGAATCTGAAATAACACTCCTGCATCTTGACATGCCATTCGTGCAGCTTGTCACTATTATTTTATAGATATATGGCTCTTCGGTAATTTCGCCTTACAAAATCACATCAATGCAACCGGTCTATATGACAAAACAGCATCTTACGTCCATGAGAATACCGACATTATTCTATCTTAGCACAATCTGCCATCCCGGCAAGTACCTTGCTTCTGCAATCGTCGCTGCCATATCATTATATCTGCCGATGCAGCTCTTCGGGCAATCCGACACGACCGTCATTGCGACGGACAGCATACCGGGATTTTCCGAACAACTTCTGAATGAAGTCGTGGTGACTGCCAAGCGGCCATCCGTGAGAGTCACACCCGACAAAACAATCTACGACCTGAAATCGACAGTCATGGGGCAGTCAGGCACTCTGCTCGATGCTCTCTCGTCAATTCCCGGAGTGAACGTCAGGAGCGATGGAGCTGTCAGTCTCTATGGCAACTCCGGAGCAACAATCAGCATCGACGGACAAAAGACCTATCTCAAAGGTCGGGAGCTTGCCAACTATCTCCGGTCGCTTCCGGCCTCGACAGTAAGTACAATCGGCCTGCGCACGACTGCCAACGCCAAGGACGATGCGTCCGACAAGGCAGGAGTGATAGAAGTCAGCACCCGCAGAGTGCGCGAACAAGGCTTCACACTCGGGCTGAACGGCGGTGCATCGACCTGGCGTAACCTACGCGGCCACGGCAACGTGAATATGACCTACAATGCCGGACGCTCGGAATTCAACCTGCTCTACTCTTTCTTCGCCGCACGGCAGAGAATACGAATGGACATCGAACGCTACACTCTGAAAGAAGGGGACCGGATGTTACAGCTATCAACCCGACGTCGCACATCGAACGCCCACACCGTCAAAGGTGGCTGGCGTTACCGTCCCGGAAAAAATACAGTCATCGGGACCTCGCTGACCCTAAGCCGTAACGGACAGAACGAATTCGGACGCATGGACATGAAAATTCCGGCTCTGCATGAGGAAGACCGCTCGGACAATCACAACCGTAAACGTTGGCGCAACGTAATGGCCGACATATATTTCGACCATACTTTTTCCTCAGGCACAAGATTGACCGCAGGCTACAACCTCTTCCGCTTCAACACCACCGAACACCAGCTACTCGAACCGACATCTGCCGACACTCTCCGCAGCAATGTCGGGGGCCATATCCGATGGAACATCGGGCAGATTGACCTCACACTCCCGATAGGCAAGATGTGGCGCCTTGAAGCAGGAGCCAAAACGACTTTCATAGACATCCGCAACTCAGGGACCTATTTCGAACTTACAAACGGGCTTCCTATTCCTGCCGACAATCTCAGCTCGCGCTTCCGCTACAAAGCCAACACCAATGCCGCATACACACAGATTTCTTTCACGCGCGGTCACCTGACCGCTACAGTCGGCGCGCGTCTCGAACACGAAAAACTGCGTGGCCATTTTTCAGGTAACGAGACCGCAGCCGACACTTCCTACCATGTCAATACCCTCGACATCGTCCCGGTGGCGGAAATCAAATACCTGTCAGGCTCAGGCGTCGCCATGATGCTATCCTACTCACGGAGAATCGACCGTCCGAACTACGCCGACCTCAATCCGTTCGTCTACATCTTCGACGAATATACACATTCCGGTGGTAATATCAACCTTCATGCTTCAACTTCCGACAACGTCCAGCTCGGTCTCTCCTACGGCGGATGGCTGCAAGCCGCCCTGTTCCTCACCCGCTCCGACGATGTCATAATGAAAGGCTATCATGAAATATCGGACCGCTGCATCTATGCCGGAGCAGAGAATCTCCCCTACTTCCTCCGGACGGGTATCAGATGTGTCGTGGCCAATCTGCCTGTCGGCCGCCGAATCCGTTCGACCTTCACAGCGACAGGTGTCTACAACCGCTATGACTGGAAAGACAAGGACGCAAGACAATCCACACGCAGACTGACGCCGATGCTGAGTATGGACAATCAGTTTGACTTCGGAAAAGGTTGGACTGCAGAGCTGAAAGCCTCCTACACCGGCAAAATGGCCTACGGACAGGTGACATTACTCCCTTTCGGAAATATAGATGCCGCTGTGCGCAAGAATTTCCATGATGGAAAGGCTGCATTGACACTGTTTGTCCGAGACATTCTCGCCACAAACACCACCCGCACTCAAATTCCACTCGGAGGACGCAAATCATACTACGAAGAGACGGAATACAGACGGATTGCAGGCTTCTCGTTCAACTATAAGTTCCATTCCGGCAGAAAGACAGCGAACTATAAGGAGCGTAAAGGCCCCGAAGAACTCGAAAGACTTTGATTTGAAATTATTTTCCAGTAATTTTGAGACATGAAACATCTGTCACGAAAACTGAAACCGGCACTCCACAAACTTCTCACCTCACTCGCTCTCGCGGCAATGCTCATGGCCATTGTCAGGGTCGCCCATGACCTTACCATAGGCGAGGACTATTGGAATGCCCACTCCACGACATTCATTGTGACGGAATCGCTGCTTGCGTGGTTCTACTCCATTGAGCTTATACTGCTTGCCCCGCTGCTCATGCACACCGCGCGGCGACGCGGATGGAAAGCCCCGCTGGAATATGCTATCGCAAGTCTCTTCGCAGCCCTGTCGGTAGGTCTTGGCATGGTACTGTCCCACTCGCTCACATTAGACGGTGTCAGCTTCACGCAATTCATCCTGCCGGCGACAATAGTCGTCCTCTTCACCTGCCTCTATTATGCCTACTATTGCAACAGCGAACGCGAACGGTGGCTGATGAACCAGACCCTAACACTCGAAAAGACACGCAACCGGCAACTCGACACCGAACTGCGTCTATTGCGCGCCCAGTATCATCCTCACTTCCTCTTCAATATGCTCAACACAATCTATGTGCAGATTGACGAAAGCAACGATGCCCCGCGCCACACCATCGAATGTCTTTCGGAAGTGTTGCGCTATCAGCTTTACTCTCCCGAGCAACCTGTTGAAATCCGAAATGAGCTTGAAGCGATGGAAAAATTCATTGAGCTATGCCGTATGCGTGTATCTCGTTCATTGAAACTTGACATCAGCATATCCAATCCGCCATCCGGGCTGAAAATCTACCCGTTGTTGCTTATTCCATTGGTTGAAAATGCGTTCAAGCACCTCGGAGGATGCCGCAGAATATCCATCACATTTGCAATGGCTGACGGAAATTTCATCCTGACGGTCATCAACACTGTCAATCCTGACAATGGCTCCGCCAGAAAAGCAGATTCAGGGCTGGGTCTCGAAAATCTGCGCCGGAGGCTTGAGTTGCTATACCACGACGGTACCCATTCGCTATCCTTGACCAAGGAGAATGACGAGTTCAAAGCCATACTAACATTGCGTCCGGTTGAATGACACGGCATTCTCCCAACCGTATTCCTCAAAAAACAGACTGCTATGAACAGAAAACTTAAATGTATTATCGTGGACGACGAACCGCTTGCCCGCGATGGGTTACGCAGATATATCGGGCGCGTCGACCGCCTTGAATTGCAGGGAGAATGTGAGGATGCCCTGCAACTCGATTCCATGCTCAGGTCCGGATTGGGAACCGACCTCATCTTCCTCGACATTGAAATGCCATTGCTTTCGGGAACGGACTATCTCCGTACTGTCGAGCATCATCCGATGGTCATCATCACCAGTGCCTACAGTCAGTATGCACTTGAGGGCTACGAACTCAACGTCGTCGACTATCTTCTCAAACCCATCCCTTTCGCGCGCTTTCTACAGGCAGTGACCAAGGCTTGCGATTTCGCCGACCTTACGGCGCATCCTGAAAAACGGGATTTTTTCTTTGTGAAATCCGACAAGAAATTCCACAAGATCCGTTTTGCCGACATTCTCTATCTCGAAGCTGTCGAGAATTATGTCAAGATAGTCACGGATAGCGGAGCTGTCATCACTCGTTGCCCGCTGCGCAACCTCGTTGCCGATCTCCCCTCGCATGGCTTCCTGCAAGTTCATAAATCCTATATCGTCAACATGGAAAAAGTGGAGTGCATCGAGGGCAATATGCTTCATCTTCCGGGGACGACCATAACTGTGTCGCGCAGCTACAAGGACGATCTGATGAAATGGCTATGATATGAAAAATATACTGCGATAGAAAAAAGGCAGAAGGAACATAAATTTTTCATCAGGACCGATATGCAATCAGGTGTTTTGCCTGCGCTGAAAGCCTTTCGGTTCTAAAAAAATTTATGTTCCTTCTACCTTTTTTCTATCCCCGGCCTGTCATGCAGCCCGGAATAAGGAATTACTTATTGAGGTTATAGACAGTGCGACGGATGTAAGGGCGGAGTTCGGGGACAGCCTCGGCAAGACCGTTGACAGCGAGGCGCGACACAACTATGCCACCGTAGACGTTGAGGTGAGTGTTGTCGATGCGTCCCTCGGGAGCGAATTCATATTTTCCGACAGGCATCCACATGAAGAGGGCTCTTGAATTGTCGGGACCAAGATCCTGGACAAGCTCATGGGTGAGCGCGTTCATATCGACAAAGGGAACGTCGAGTTCCTTGGCCACATTGCGCGGAGCGACGATATAGTCACCATGAGTGTCCACAAGAATCTTACCCTCGGCAGGATAGTTATTGATATTCTTCTTCCATGTCTTGCGAAGGTCATCGGTATCCTCGGCAACTGCGTCGCCAACCGGGAAGTTGCGTCTCACGATTGAGTTCATAAGAATGGGCTTGCCACCCTTCTCGCGGGTTTCATTGACAAACTTCTTAAGGTTGGCATCGAAAGTGGAACCGGGATCGGTATGGCGGTCCTCTTTCGGCTTCTCGTCATTGTGACCGAACTGAATGATTACATAGTCACCCGGACGAATCTGCTCACGCACCTTTTCCCAACGTCCCTCGTTGATAAAACTCTTGGAACTGCGACCGTTGACGGCGTGGTTGTCGACCTTGATTGCACCCTCAAGATAGATAGGGAGCATCTGCCCCCAACCGCGTTCCTGATTCTCCTTGTCGAGAGGTTTGTTGGCCATGGTAGAGTCACCAATCATAAACACGGTGATGGTATCGGACGGAACCTGCGCCACAGCCATTGCCGGAAGCGCGAGAGCTACTAAGAGTGATGAAAGAAATTTCATGATAATAAAGTTTTTATCGTATGGTATTATTGAATTCTGCACAGTGCACATCCGCTTTAGAAATTACCGGAAATCCTAAAGCCTTGCAAATTTAGACATAATATCCGTTCAGAAGGCAATCCTCCACGAACCCAGGCCTATTCGCTTAATCTTTTTTAACATATTATTGCCGTTACTATTTTCCCGGCAGACAACAATGACAGCCTAAAATTAAGTATTCTTCAAATTCTAATTTCTATTACCTGAACTGAACTTGGAGTGATTTTTCTTGCGGTGAGGGGGTGTTTGATTTGATTGCTTGGGGGAAAAGTGTTAACTTTGCGAAGAATCTAACCATTGCAGTGCGTTTTACAGGCAAGGCAATATGGGCAGTGCAAGAATTTTCACCTTAAACAGACCATTCATAGACTTAAGTCCGATGACATTAAAGAATCTTTTTTATGCCGCAGCGTGCACGCTTCCGCTGCAGGCATTCGTGGCGTGTCAGAGTGCATCAGCCATTGACCGTCAGGCTCTCGTTGAGCGAAACAATCCTCACATCACCGCTATCGACACAATGGCGTCGCTCTCGGTGGGTAACGGCGAGTTTGCAGTCACAGTCGATGTGACCGGCCTCCAGTCATTCCCCGAACTCTATAGCAAGGGTGTGCCCTTAGGAACACAGAGCCAATGGGGCTGGCACAGTTTTTCCAATCCCGAAAACCTGAAGTTTGAGGAAACCCTCAAGGACTATGATTTCGGACGAGGCCGCATGGAACCGTATTCGGTGCAGTTCAACGAGCAGGGACGCAACCGTCAGGCAGCCAACTGGTATCGCGTGAATCCCCACCGCCTCCATCTCGGTGCCCTCGGCTTTGCGAACCTCAATCCCGAACAGATTACCGACATCGACCAGACCCTCGACATGTGGAACGGCGAAATCCGCTCTGATTTCAAGGTTGACGGCGCGCCTGTGAGTGTCCGCACCTACGTTCACCCCGAAAAAGATATGGTCGCAGCCTCCATCAAGTCGGAAAAGCGTCTGCCTGTGGCTCTCCGTCTCCCCTATCCGACAGGCGGTCACTGCGATGACGCCTGCAACTGGGATGCCGATTCGCTCCACGTCACTGAAATCGTGGCATCGGATGAAAACCACGCAACTCTGCGCCATACCCTCGACTCGACCACATACTATATCAACCTCGCATGGACCGGCGCAGAGGCTCCCGTGATGACAGGCCGCAACGTTGCCACCATCACCCCTACTGCCGATGAATGGACAGTCACAGCAACCTTCACCCCCGAAGTTGCAGACAACGCCAATCCCTCAGTTGCTGAAACACGCGACGCATCCTCGGCCTACTGGACAGACTTCTGGAAAAAAGGCGGTGTGGTCGACTTCAGCCATTGCACCGACCCGCGCGCCTCAGAACTCGAACGCCGTGTAGTCCTCTCGCAATACCTCCTCGCCATCCAGTGTGCAGGCTCGACTCCTCCTCAGGAAACCGGCCTCACCTACAATTCATGGTTCGGAAAATTCCACATGGAGATGATATGGTGGCATCAGGCCCAGTTCGCTCTTTGGGGACACGAAGACCTTCTCAACCGCACCCTTCCCTGGTATGAAAGCTCGGCAGGAGTCGCCCGCGACATCGCCGAACGTCAAGGCTTCAAGGGTCTCCGCTGGATGAAGATGACCGACCCCTCCGGCATCGAGGCCCCCTCGAAAGTAGGTTCATTCCTCATCTGGCAGCAACCCCACCTCATCTACCTTGCCGAACTCGCCTACCGCGCACAGCAGGACAGCGCCATCATCAACCGCTACTATGACCTCGTGCAGGGTACAGCCGAATTCATGGCTGACTTCGCCGACAAGGATTCACTCGGCCGCTACACACTCCGCGGCATCATCCCCGCTCAGGAAACCCTCCGCGCTGCCGAGACCGTCAATCCCCCCTTCGAGCTTTCCTACTGGCACTTCGCCCTCAACACCGCGCAGAAATGGCGTGAGCGCAAGGGTGAACCCCGCGTGGCCGAATGGGATGAAATCGTTGCAGCCCTCTCTCCCCTCGCTGCGAAAGACAGCCTCTATCTTGCAGCCGAGACAGCTCCCGAAACATACAGCGACATCCGTCTGACCTCCGACCACATGGCCGTGCTTGCCGCCGTAGGCATCCTCCCCAGCTCACCCCTCGTTCAGCCCGACATCATGGACAACACCTTCGACTGGGTCTACGACAACTGGAACTGGGACAAGACATGGGGTTGGGACTACCCGACAACAGCCATGAACGCCGTGCGTCTCGGACACCCCGAGAAGGCTCTCAACGCCCTCCTCATGGACAAGCGCACCAACACCTACCTCCCCAACGGTCATAACTTCCAGGACAACCGTCTGCGCTGCTATCTCCCCGGCAACGGCGGTCTGCTCACCGCAGTGGCCCTCATGTGTGCCGGCTGGGACGGTTGCGAGACCGAGAATCCCGGTTTCCCGAAGGACGGCACATGGGATGTCCGCTGGGAGGGCATCAAGCCCCTCCCCTGATACGGACATTCCGGCTCCCTATCCCTCCACAATTGATCTGAGACTTTCCATACATACAAGAAACTGATGAAAATTAAGATAATCAGCGTAATCCTCTTGGCGACTGCACTCACTGCCGTCGCCAAGAGTGATATTCGCCCGCAGCATTATGTGCCTGACGGCAACTCAGCCGTAACCACCGACGGCAAGTCACGTTTCAACCGTGCGCTCTACGGCGCACACTCCGGCTTCCGCATGGACTGTTCGGACACCCCCGAGTTCGGCATCTACCTTCCCCGCATGGGCGGCAACCTCCGCCTGACCCTTCCGGAAGGCAAATGCACCGCGCGCTACACTCCCGGACGCATGGACTACGAACAGGGTGGCGTGAAGGTCGAGGCACAGGTGATGCGCAGTGAGGACATGGCACTCTGGGCCATCACCAATACCACGAAGAAAACCGTCACCATCCCCGTCCGTTTCGGAGGTGTGGCCGAAAAGAAATTCTATCGTGAAGGTGACCTCGGCGTTGACGACCCGACCTGCTTCGACCTCAAGCCGGAGTATTGCAAGGGAAATATCTACACCGTCAAGGGCAACAAAGTCAACGTGGAATACGGAGCCAAGGAACGCAAGAAACTCACCCTCATAATCCCCTCCAAGACCTACACCATCAATTCACTCCCGGCCTACGAAGGTGAAATCAGCATCAAACCGGGAAAAACCGCCTACATTGCCCTCTTCCCCTCGGCCGACGCTCCTAAAGCGAGCCTCGAATCACTGATGAAGAAGGCAGAAAGCGAGAGAGCCGAACTCGCGGCCAACGTCGAGTTCAACACTCCCGATGCATGGCTCAATCCTATCGGTGGCGCACTCGCCGTGGCAGCCGACGGTATCTGGAGCGGCGAGGCATGGCTCCACGGTTCAATCGGCTGGCGCACACCCCACCTCGGTTGGCGAGGCGCATACGTCGGTGATGCCATAGGCCGACACGACCGTGCGCTCACACACTTCAACACCTACGCAGCAAACCAGATTACGGACATCCCCCCAATCTATACGCATCCGCGTCAGGATTCAACCCTCAACCTTGCCCGTGCCGAGAAGAAATGGGGCACACCCATGTATAGCAACGGCTACATCTGCCGTCGTCCCGGGAAGAAGGACGAAATGTCGCACTACGACATGAACCTCGTCTACATCGACGCACTCCTGCGCCATTTCCGCCACACAGGCGATACCGAAGCCATGCGCTCGCTATTCCCAGTCATCAAACGTCACCTCGAATGGGAAAAACTCAACTTCGACCCCGACGGTGACCACCTCTACGACGCATACTGCTGCATCTGGGCAAGCGATGCACTCTACTACAGCGGAGGAGCCGTTACCCACTCGTCGGCCTACAACCTGTTCGCCAACCGAATGACAGCCCTTGTCGCACGCGCCATCGGTGAAGACCCCGCTCCGTTCGTCAAGGAAGCTGACGGTATAGCCACAGCCATCGACAGCGTATTATGGATGCCCGAACTCGGCCACTGGGCGGAATACAAGGACAAGGGTGGCCATCAGCGTCTGCATCCGTCAGCCGCTCTATGGACCATCTATCATGCGATCGACTCGGAAATCGCCGATCCCTTCAAGAGCTATGCTGCAACCACCTATATCGACCGCGAGACTCCTCACATACCAGTCAAGGGCGAAGGTATGGAGGATGGCATGGCCACACTCTCCACCACAAACTGGAAACCCTACTCATGGAGTATCAACAATGTGGCTATTGCCGAAGTCATGCACACAGCGCTTGCCTACTGGCAAGCCGGACGCAACGAGGAAGCATATAACTTGATGAAGAGCGTTGCGATGGACAATATGTATCTCGGAGCATCCCCACTCAACTTCGGACAGATAAGCCACTACGATGCCGCCCGTGGAGAATGTTACCGCGACTTCGCCGACCCCATCGGTGTATGGAGCCGCGCCCTGACGGAAGGTTTATTCGGCATACGCCCCAACCTCATCGAAAGGAATCCCAAAATCGACATCGTGCCCGGTTTCCCCGCTTCATGGGACGAGGCCTCGGTCAATCTTCCCGACCTCTCATACAGCTTCAAGCGCACAGACCGCAAATCGGTCTACAAAATATCCAACCGCTATGGCAAGCGTTCGTCCGTCAAGCTCACCGTTCCGGCCAAAGGTATTGAAAGCGTGAAGGTCAACGGCAAGGATGCGGAATGGAGAGTGACACCCAATTCCATCTCCACACCGCGCATCACAGTCTATGCAGGCAATGCCCCCGAACTTGAAATCGAGATTGTCGAAAGTGCATCGTTCAAGCCCGAGCCCACCGGACGTAACCGTGCGGAAGGCCCTGTCAAATTCCGCGAGATGACCGATGGAAAGCTTGTCTGGTGGATTCCCGAAATCGACCAAAATGCAGTGAAATCCTCACCGGTTCCCGCCAACGGATTTGACGACATCAAGAGTGAACTTTGCGAGACCGCCGACCTCACCGGCAACTACAATGCCTCGGTGACCGACATCTTCCGCAACGAATATCTATCGCCGCGTCCCGACGTGACCACCCTCCAGCTTCCCAAGCAAGGCATCGGCGAATGGTGTCACCCCAAACTCACAGCCGACATCGACGACTCAGGACTCCGCTCACGCCTTGCAGCCGAAGGTGGAATCCTGCGCACCGAAGCCGGCATACCCTTCGCACTTCCCGCCGAAGGCAGCAATATCCTCTTCACTTCCCTCTGGGACAACTATCCCGACAGCGCATCCGTAGCACTTTCCGGCAAAGCCTCCCATCTCTATCTGCTCATGGCAGGTTCGACCAACCACATGCAGTGGGGGATTGAAAACGGCCTCATCCGTGTCCGCTACTCTGACGGAAGCGAAGAGGTCACTCCGCTCATCAATCCTCACAACTGGGCGCCCATCGAACTTGACTTCTACCACGACGACCATGCCTTCGCACAGGCTCCCGGCGCACTGCCTCCCTACCGCCTGCACCTGAAGACAGGCCGCATGAGTCGCAACCTCGGCAATGAACTCGGCATCAAGGGTGTCGGCGACCGCTTCATCGAAGGTGGAGCCGGTGTGGTTCTCGACATACCCGCCGACCCCTCTAAAGAACTTGCATCACTCTCACTCGAGACACTCTCGGGCGACGTGGTCATCGGCCTCATGGGACTCACACTCCAGCGTCCCTAAAACCGCAACCCTCTCCTCACGCCAACTTTTACCATCACATTATCACACAACAATACATGAACCGTATTCAAAATCTGCTCCTCCTCGGATTGCTGTCATGGAGCGGGGCTCAGGCATCCTCACCTTCCGCACCTGCAAACCATGCGACCGACTGGTATCCCACGACGGTTGAAAACCGCCCCTTTGTCCGCTGGTGGTGGCTCGGCAGTGCCGTTGACCGCGAAGGTCTGACCTTCAACCTTGAGGAATTTGCAAAGAAAGGTCTTGGAGGCGTAGAAATCACGCCTATCTACGGTGTGAAGGGCAACGAGGCCAACGACATCGACTATCTGTCGCCGAAATGGATGCAGATGCTCGGCCATACAATAGCCGAAGGTGACCGCCTCGGGCTGCAGATTGACATGAACAACGGCACCGGCTGGCCTTTCGGCGGTCCGGAAGTTACCACCGACCACAGTGCCCGCAAGCGTGTGGTCGAAACATGGACCGTGGCACCCGGCAAAAAACTGACTGAAAAAATCGTCCCCAAGGATGCAAAGCAAGCCCCGGTGGCGACTCTTCAGGTCATCATGGCCTGCAACGGCGACAAGCGCATCAATATCACATCCAAACTCCGCGCCGACGGCACTCTCTTGTGGAAAGCGCCCAAAGCCAAAGGTGACTGGACAGTCTATGCCGTATTTTCAGGACGGACATTCCAGAAAGTCAAACGTGCCGCTCCGGGTGGTGTCGGTCTTGTCGTGAACCACTACGACAGCGTAGCCATCAATCACTATCTCGACCGTTTTGACCGCGCTTTCGCCGAATCAGGTTGCAAGATGCCCGACACATTCTTCAACGACTCCTACGAAGTCTACGGTTCGGACTGGGCTGACAATATCCTCGATGAATTCCGCAAAGATCATGGCTACAGTCTTGAAGCCTACCTTCCGGAATTCCTCGACGAGAAGAATCACGACGACCTGCGTTCACGCGTGGTGCGTGACTACCGTGCAACTCTCGCCCGTATGCTCCGCGACAACTTCACCGAAGTGTGGATGGCCCGTGCCCATGCCAACGGAGCGAGAATCCGCAACCAGAGCCACGGTTCACCCGCCAACATCATCGACCTCTATGCCGCGGTTGACATTCCCGAATGTGAATCCTTCGGCCAGACCGATTTCTCAATTCCCGGGCTGAATCAGGACGGCCCTACCCGTCCCAGTGACTCGGATCCGGCAGTGCTGAAATTCGCCTCGTCGGCAGCCCATGTCACCGGCAAGAAACTCACATCGGCCGAAACCCTGACATGGCTGACCGAACACTTCCGCACATCTCTTTCACGCTGCAAACCGGAGCTGGACCAGATGTTCTGCTCAGGCGTGAACCACGTCTACTTCCACGGTGCGCCCTACTCGCCCAAGGGTGCGGAGTTCCCGGGCTGGATGTTCTACGCTTCAATCAACATGTCGCCGACCAACAGCATCTGGCAGGATGCCGACTCGCTGTTCGGCTATGTCACGCGCGTCCAGTCATTCCTCTCAGCAGGAGTGCCCGACAATGATTTCCTCCTCTACTTCCCTATCGAGGAAATCTGGCAACGTCAGGGTGGCAATCCCTACCTGATGTTTGACATCCACAAGATGCACCAACGTATGCCCGACATCAAGCGCGCTGTCGGTGAAGTCATCAAAGCCGGTTATGACGCCGACTATATCTCTGACGAACTTGTCAACCGTATTTCTGTCGGCACTTCCGGCAGACTTGAAGCCAACGGGGGTGCAAGCTACGGTGCAATCATAGTTCCCCCCGCACGTTTCATGCAGCCCGCGACACTCAGACGCATACTTGATTTGGCCAATGAGGGGGCAACCGTCCTTTTCATCGGGACAGCACCATCCGAAGTCCCCGGCCTCGCCAATGCAGAAGCACGCAAAAAAGAACTTACCGACCTCGCTGCCACAATACCCGCCATCGGCAGCAAGGCCACTGTAAGCCCTTACGGCAAGGGACGCATCATCACCGCTCCGGATTTCGCGGAGGCACTTCCGCTGACCGGAGTCAAGGCTGAGCCAATGCGCACCGTCAACGGACTGTCGATGATACGCCGCCGCAATGAAGCGGGCGGACATAACTATTTCGCATCGCTCCTGCAAGACCGTCCCCTCGACGGTTGGGTGAGCCTCGCCAATAAGGCGGCAGCAGTCGAAATCTTCGATCCTGTGACCCGTAGAAAAGGCATAGCCCAAACCCGCACTTCGGCAGAAGGCACCACAGAGGTGCGTCTGCAACTCGCACCGGGACAATCAGTCATGCTCAAATCATTTCCCGCCACAACCGACGGTGAGATGTGGGCTTACGTCGAGTCCAAGGGTGAACCGATGGTCATCGACCGCGGATGGTCGCTCTCCTTCCCGAAAAGCGAACCCGCAATCGAAGGTACTTTCTCAACAGATACCCTCACCCAATGGTGCGCACTCCCCGACCCGAATGCAGCCATCAACTTCGGAACCGGACGCTACACCGTCGAATTCACCATTGACGACCCCTCGGTTGCCGACGATTGGATGCTCGACCTCGGCGACGTTCGTGAAAGTGCAGATGTGAAAGTCAACGACCAAGCGGCAGGAAAAGTGTGGAGCGTACCCTTTACCCTCAACATCGGTCGCTTCCTCCGTCCGGGAGTCAACACACTTGAAATTGACGTGACCAACCTTCAGGCCAACCGTATAGCCGACTTCGAGCGCCGCGGTGTCAACTGGCGGATTTTCAAGGATGCCAACATCGCGTCGGTGACCAATGCCAAGAAATTCAGCTTCGGCGACTGGCCCACGATTCCATCCGGCCTCAACTCAAAAGTGACACTCACCCCCCTCACCCTCTCTACTAAAAACTGAAAACTTAAAACTCACAACTCAATACCCCATGAAAAAATTATTGCTCACAGCTCTCGCAGTGCTTTTCATGCTTCCGGCCACTGCCGCCGACAAGCTCCCTCCGCGTGAGGAAACCCTCAAAACCCTCATCAAGGTCAACGACCTCTATCTCAAAAACCATCCCGACCCTCTGCTCGGCATCCCCTACTATTCGCGCAAGAAGGTCTACGAAGCCAACATCTGGACCCGTGCCGTCTATTTCGAAGGCCTGATGGCTCTCCATTCAATCTACCCCGACAACCGTTACTATGACTATGCCTACAAATGGGGCGACGGCTTCAAATGGGGTATGCGCCGCGACGACACCACCACCCGCAACGCCGACAACTATTGCTGCGGACAGACCTACGTCGACCTCTACCGTCTCACTCCGGAGCCTCAGATGCTCACCAAAACCAAGGCTTGCATGAACATGCTCGTCAACACACCTCAGGTTGACGACTGGACATGGATCGATGCAATCCAGATGGGTATGCCTCTGCTTGCAAAGATGAGCGCCCTCACCGGCGACCAGCGCTACAACGAAAAGGCATGGCAAATGTATGAATGGTCACGTAACACCCTCGCAGGTGGTCTCTTCAACGAAAAAGAGGGCCTTTGGTGGCGCGACAAGGACTTCGTTCCCCCCTACAAGGAACCCAACGGTAAGAACTGCTACTGGTCACGCGGAAACGGCTGGGTTGTCGCAGCCCTTGCCAAAGTGCTTCAGGAACTCCCAGAGGACGCACCCCACCGCGACGTCTACATCAAAGACCTCAAAGCCATGCTCGATGCAGCCGTGAAGTGTCAGCGCGAGGACGGTTTCTGGAATGTCAGCCTCCACGACGACAGCAACTTCGGCGGTAAGGAAACCACCGGCACCGCTCTCTTTGTCTACGGTATGGCATGGGGCATCAACAACGGTATCCTTGACCGCGACAAATATCTTCCATCGCTCACCAAGGGCTGGAACGCCATCATGAACGAAGCCATCCACCCCAACGGCTACATCGGCTATGTGCAGGGCACAGGCAAAGAACCCAAGGACGGACAGCCCGTCAAATATGACTCCAAGCCCGACTTCGACGACTACGGAACCGGTTGCGTCCTCCTCGCAGGCTCGGAAGTCTATAAACTTTAAAGCCATTAAGGAAGGGCTAATAGGGCCAATAAGCCTAATAAGTCCAATAAGTCAAATAAGCCTGATTATCTCTAATCGATAAAACCTCGAAGAGGATTGACAGTTGATTATGCTGTCAATCCTCTTCGAGGTTTTATATGCCTATTTGACTTATTGGACTTATTAGGCTTATTAGGCTTATTGGCCCTTCCCTTTTGACTTTATGTACCCTACTTCACCACCATTCCTTCCGAATCTGTTGCGACGTAGATTTCGCGTTCGTCGGGGTTGATGGTCTCGACTGTCACATTGTCAAAGGTGATGTTGCGGGTATGGTTGAGCCAGAAACCTTTGGCCGGGAGAATACCCCACATTGTCGATTCAGGATATTCCGCACGCTTTTCATCCTCAGGAGCAGCAACGGCCTTCTGTCCGCCTTGCTGACGGATGCGGATGTTGCGCAACTCGACATCACACACCGGATGACCTTCCAGACCGGTGATTGACGAGCCGGTCGGCCCTGCCTCATCAATCATGATATCGTGCAGGCAGATGCGCTGCATGGTCCCGACACCCTCGACCGGCACATCAGGTGAATATGGACGCGCACGGTCGGCCAGACGGATGAATATCGGCGACTCAGTGCCACGGATAGTGATGTCGCCTATATCGACATTACTCATGGTGCCGCCGTCAACAATTTCAAGCACTATCGCACCGTGGCCTATGCCTCCGGGATAACCGAAATACTGGCTCGACTGGTCGGCTGAGGGCTTGACGGCAATACCACGGATGATGATGTTGCGGAAACCGCCGTTGGTC
This sequence comes from uncultured Duncaniella sp., assembly GCF_910577345.1. Lineage (GTDB taxonomy): Bacteria > Bacteroidota > Bacteroidia > Bacteroidales > Muribaculaceae > Duncaniella. Next base: position 121,524 of record NZ_CAJTMT010000002.1, on the reverse strand, counting down.
TCGGTTCCGAGCTTGATGGCATTGCAATGACTCGACACTACGCAGTTGCTGATGACAATGTCCTCACAAAGCCTTGGCGAAGTGCTTTTGAGAGTGATTGCGTCATCGTCTGAATCGGCAATCATGTTGGAGACTGTCACGTCGTGGCAACCGTCGAGGTCAAGGGCATCATTGTTGTAATTATTGCGGTTGATGACTGTGATTCCGTCAATCTTCACCTTGTCACAGGCAAGATAATGCTGCATCCAGCATCCGGAATTCTTCAACGTGACACCCGTCACCTTCACATCCTTGCACTGGATAAGCCGCAGTAGGTGCGGACGAGTGATGCCCTCGTCGTTCCATGAGAGTTTCGGAAAGGCCTTGCCACGACCGTCAATGGTACCCTCGCCGGTGATGGCGACATTCTCAGCCTTGTCGGCATAGATGAGCTGGATTGTCGGTGTGTGGGTGCGCAGCGACACATAGTCGGTCTTCACAGGAGTATAATCCTTGATGTCAGTACTCCCATAAAGCGTGGCTCCGTTCTCAAGATTGAGCGTGACATTGCTTTTGAGGAAAATGCTACCGATTTTGTAATTGCCCGACGGCACGAGGACCGTCCCGCCGCCGGAAGCCGAACATTCATCTATTGCACGCTGGACAGCCTCGGTGCTGAGGCGGGTCGTATCGCTAACCGCACCGTAGACGGTTATATCATGCACGGCCGCAGAAACCGACACTCCACAACCAAGCCCTAAGGCCAAAAATAATAAGGTTTTGAATATTGTATTCATGGTAATTGATTTTTCAATATGAAAATGGTGAAAATCAGACGGGGAAGGGTACATAAGGACATAAGGCCAGAAGAGACATAATTATTTATTATCTAAATATTTACAGAAAATCTTTACATCTATATTAATTATGTTACTTCTGACTATATTAATTATGTTACTTCTGACCTTATGTCCTTATGTACCCTTCCCGTATACGCCATTTGCCTTCAGTCGGCGAAGGTGATTTCGATGGTGCCGACATCCTGAAGTTTTATATTCTTGTTCTTTGACTTCACATTGGTGACTGTCATGTTCTCGACCGGCATCTCCGGCAGACCCTTGGCCTGAATGAAAATCCGGCACTCACCAACCTCGATATTGTCGACATGAATATCACTGAAACGTGGAGTCACCTTTCCGACAGGCTGTGCGGGCAGACGTTCGGCCAAAGCTCCCATCCACGACGGACTGCCAAGCATGTCCATCTGGATTGCAGGTCCGGAGGCCGACTCGACCTTGATATTCCTTATCCAGATATTCTCGGCACCTCCGCCTCTCGGACGGCGGGTCTTGAAATAGAGCGGCATACGCGGATTCTCCATCACGACATTCTCGGCATATACATTGCGGATGAAACCGGCAGTCTCCGTACCGATTGTTATACCGCCAACACCACGCTTCACACGGCAGTTGCGGATGACCACATTCTGAGTCGGACGGCCAAGCTCAACCGCCTCTTCACCGCGACCGGCTTTGAGAGTGAAGCAGTCGTCACCACAATCAAGCGTAGTGTTCTCGATGAGAGCGTTGACACTCGAATCAATGTCGATACCGTCTGTGCGCGGATGACCGTGGCTATTGACAGTCACACCACGGATGATGATATTCTCGCAGTAGACAGGGGCGATGTTCCAGAAAATTGAACCGTCGAGTGTCACATCCTCAATCAGTATGCCGCGGCAGTTGACCGGGCCGATGAACGTAGGCATATAAATCTTGTCGAGAGTGGCCTCACGGGCGGCACCGGATTCGATTTTCTTCTCAGCCGTGACGGAAAGTCCGGTGTCCATCTTGCCGGTAATCTCACATTCGCGCGAAGGAGCCTTGAGGTGGCCCTTGCCGGTGACAGCAATATTCTCGGCTCCGTTGGCATATATCATAGCTCCGAGAGATTTCACGTCGGCACCCTCATAACGGGAATCGACAAGAGGAAGGTAATCCTTCACCTCACCGGTAAATTCGAGGGTAGCCCCCTCATCAATGTGGAGGTTGACATTGCTTTTGAGCATCAAACGCCCGGAAAGCCACTGTCCGGCGGGTACAAGCACTGTTCCGCCACCCTGGGCCGACACCTTGTCGATTGCTTTCTGAATGGCCGCTGTCGAAAGTTTGCCCTGCTTCGCACCTGTCTTTGCAATGCTCAGAGTGCGGTCGGCAAACGAGGGAGCCTTCATGTTGAGAACTGTGCCGACAAACTCCGGCTGCTCCGTTGTTGAAGTCTGTGCGATAGCACCAAGCGTCAGAACCGAAGCGAGAATTACTGTAAAAAGTCTGTTCATGGTCAATATTTCAAGTATGTTTATATTTCTATCGCAAATTTACGCTTTTCCGCACGTTTTCACGAAATAATTGCTAATTTTGTGACATGAAGCCCTTCCTCCACATAGTCTGTACCATGATTTTGACCGCTCTCCTTTCAGGTTGCGGTCATGGAGGCAACGGCCCGAAAAAAATCTACCCCGACCGAAGCCGTTTTGAAATCATCGGCATCGACATCAGTGCCCACAACGGTGACATCGACTTCCACAAAGTGGCGGCTGACGGCATTTCCTTTGTCATCATCAAGGCCACGGAAGGGGGAACATTCAAGGACCGGAAATTCATCGACAACATCCGCAAAGCCCGCGAGGCAGGGCTGAAAGTCGGTGCCTACCACTTCTTCCGCTTCGACACCCCGGGCTACATGCAGGGTCTCAACTTCCTCAACTCACTTGCGTCGCGCGATCTCGACCTCCCGCTCATCATCGACATCGAGGAGTGGGCCAACCCCAACAGCCAGCCGACACAGATGGTGCTCAACCGCCTGTCGGAGATGATTGACCATCTCGAAAACCACGGCCACAAAGTGATGCTCTACACTAACAAGAACGGTTTTGCCCGCTTCGTCCGGGGCCGTCTCGAAGGCTATCCGCTCTGGATATGCTCACTGGTCGACGAGCCGGAGGAAATCGACTGGGTATTATGGCAAGGGACACACAATGGCCGTGTCAACGGCATAAACCATCCGGTCGACATCAATGCTTTTGCCGGTACCGCCGACGAATGGGCCGCTTTTCTCGATGACCCTACAGGGCGCAAACAGACGACTGCGATAATGCAATAATAGCCACGGTCAACACGTTATTAATCAGATAGACCAACCCTCATCACACACTCTCTCCCGACCAATCACCATACACACTGCACAAAGTAAACTCCACACACCGTCCGAACTTCATGAAAAGCTTCGTCCGCAACATATTCCTCCTCATTCTCTCCGCAACCGTCGCTCCCTCCGCGATGAATGCTTTCACACTCGACTCCTACGCACCATCGTCGGTCCTCTCGACAGGCCGATGGGTAAAGATAAGCGTTGAAGAGAGCGGCCCACACTTCATCTCCACTTCCTCCCTCCGCTCATGGGGCTTCTCCGATCCGTCCAAGGTCAGGGTCTTCGGCTATGGAGGCGCACGCATTCCCGACCAGTTGAGCCAATCGTCATACGTCGATGACCTTCCGCTCGTGAAAAGCGAACTCACAGCATCTGGACTTGTATTCTACGCCCAAGGCCCGGGAGTGTGGACACGCGAACGCAACGACATCTTCAACCACTCCCTCAATCCCTACACCACAAAGGGCTACTATTACCTGACGGACTCCCAAACGGAAATCGACAACACTATCCCGACCGAAGGAAGCGCACCGTCGGTCACTCCGGCCACGACCTTCATCGAACGTCTGTGGCACGAACAGGACCTCATCACCCCTGCGGAAAGCGGTCATCAGCTTGTCGGCGAGGATTTCCGCTACACACCGACAAGGATTTTCAACTTCCAGCTTCCGGGACGTGTGGAAGATACTGAGGTGTGGATGCAGTGCGAATTTTTCGCAAAATGCACAAGTGCGACTGTCGGGCTCTCCATCAGCGCCAACGGCCAGACGCTTCCTGCAGGACGCACCGACTTCGTCCGTAAAAGTTCACTCTGGGGCGACACATGCCGCATACGCAAGCGCTTCACACCTAAAGGGACATCGCTTGCCCTCGGCGTCGGAGTGACAATCTCAGCTCCCGTGACCCTTGCAAACCTCGAACGCCTCACCGTCACCTATACCCGCTCGCTCTCACTTCCCGCCACAGGAAACCTCGTCTTCACCTCATCAGACCGCTCACTCAAACTGGATGGAGCCAAGTCCGACACGCGAGTGTGGGACGTGACAAATCCTGCCTCCCCCATAGCCATGCCTCTCACTGACAGCGGATGGACAAACGACTACAGCGGCTTCCGCACATACGCTGCATGGACAAGCACAAGCTCGCTCCCATCTCCACGACTGGTCGGCACTGTGTCGAACCAGAACATACATGCCGAGGAGGTACCCGACCTGGTCATCGTCAGCCCGGCCTCATACCTGGAACAATGCCGCAGAATCGCGGCTGTCCATTCCGCAGAGCCGCGCAATCTGAAAGTACTCGTCGTGACCGACGAACAGGCTTACAATGAATTCGGTTCCGGCTCACCCGACATCAACGCCCTCCGCCGTATGCTGAAGATGTTCTATGACCGAGGCAATGCCGGCGAGTCGGATCGCAAACTTCAATATGTGCTTCTCGCGGGCGGTGTCCATCACGACCATCGCCGCCTGACCTCCGGCATGAGAGGAAGTTCGGCCGTCACCCTCCCTATCTGGCAGACAGACCTCAGCCTGAGCGAGAGCAAATCATATTGCACAGACGACATGCTCGGTTTCCTTGAGGACAATTCCGGTCTGAGAATGGCCTATGATGGCCTGAGTATAGCTGTCGGACGAATACCTGCCCGAAGCCTCGACCTCATGAAAAATTATGTGGACCGCTTCGTCTCCTACGTCAACACCCCAATGGAAGGTGAATGGCGCAACCGCATCCTCCTCTTCAGCGATGAAGGCAACAATGCTGATCATCTTCAACAGTCCGATTCCATCGAACGGTTGATGAAACAGACCACCTACGGAAGCGACTATACCTTCCATAAGGTCTACATCGACGCTTACCCCTTACGCAACGGCACCTCGGAGGAAGCCAAAGCCAAAGTCGACAATCTTTTCAAGGACGGAATCGTGTTCTGGAGCTATATCGGACACGGAGCCTTGACCAATCTTTCGAACGACGGTATATTCACAGCAAGCTATCTCAACAACCTCTATCTCCGCCATCCCTTCTTCTTCTATGGTGCCACATGCTCGTTCGGACAGGTTGACGGCAACGCGACATCCGGTATGGAATCGCTGATGCTCACGGATGCCGGAGGTGCAATCGGCGGCTTCTGTGCCGTGCGTCCGGTGCTTATCGTACGCAACGGTGTGCTGTCAGGAGCGGTCGCCCGCGAACTTGCTACCCGTGCCAATGATGGCAACATCCAGCCGATAGGCGAGGTGTTCCGCAGAGCCAAGAACCGCCTCTCTGCCGAAAAATTCGGTGACGACAACATCCGTCGCTTCCTCCTCTTCGCCGATCCGGCCCTACGTCTGGCCACCCCGGCCAATTCCGTCCGCATCCTCACCATTAACGGCGAGGAGGTGAATGGCAACACCCAGCCGACACTTGCGGCACGTTCACGCTCTGTGGTGCGCGGTCAGATCTGCGACCCCGACGGTCAACGTATTGACAGCTTCAATGGCTGGCTTTCCCTGACCCTCTACGATGCCGAGAAGAGTTTCACGACATTCGGACGACCGAGCAATGCAGGAGGTTCCAATGACGTCGGTAAATCCGTCACTTTTGACGAGCAGGGCGACCGTCTGTATGCCGGACGCACCCAGGTCACCAACGGAGAGTTTGAAATCACCATCAACATGCCCGAGGATATTGCCGACAATTTCCGTCCCGCAACCCTGTCGATGTTTGCCGCTGATGACGAAAATGGCGCAGAAGCCTCCGGCGTATGCCGTGACCTGTATGTCTATGGCTATGACGAAACCGCCTCAGCCGACGATGTTCCTCCGGTCATCGAGACCCTCTACCTCAACCATTCGGACTTCAAATCCGCCGATAAAGTGGATGAGAACCCGATGCTCATAGCGCGCGTCAGTGATGATGTGGCCCTCAACATGTCAGCCGCAGGTATCGGACGCCAGATGAGTGTACGCATTGACAAGGATGAGAACTACACGGATGTGGCCACCTTCTTCACACCGGATGCCGACGGTTCGCCCGCAGGAACTATACTGTACCAGCTTTCCGACCTCACAGCCGGCAACCATACGGCCACACTGACCGTCTGGGACACCGGAGGCAACTCAACCTCTGCCTCCATCGACTTCTTCGTCTCGCCCGGCCTTGCACCCAAGATTTTCGACGTATATTCCGATGCAAACCCGGCCACTACCGAAGCCAACTTCTATGTGACCCATGACCGTCCCGATGCGATGCTCAACCTCAAGATTGAGGTATTCGATTTCAACGGTGCCCATGTCTGGACCTCCGAGTCACGCGGACGTGCCGACATGTATGCCTCACGTCCCGTCACATGGAATCTCACGAACACTTCCGGCTCACGTGTCACCCGTGGCATATACATCTACCGTGCCACAGTCTCGTCAGAAGGCCGTACATCATCGCAGACCAAACGCATAGCCGTAGCTCCGCATTGATGGGAATAGCCGGAGCAAAAAGCGTGGAGCGGATGAACTTTTTATCCGCTCCACGCTTTTTATAATAGATTATATATTTTTATTATGAAAAAGCTATTTCTTTCTATTGCAATTGTAGGCGCGGTTTGCATGGCTTCATGCAGCGCCGAGAAGAAAGCCGAGGACAAAGGCGAGGCTCTCAAAGCTAAAATCGAAAACTGCACAAACCCCGACAGCCTCAAAGTTTATGTACAGCAGGCAAAGGAATATGCCGACCAACTCGTGAAAGAGGGTAAGGACGGCGCAGCCGAAGCATTCCTCAATGAAGTGACTCCCGCCGTTCAGGCCAAGGATGCAACCGCAGCAGCAGCATTCACAGGTCTCAGTCTTGAAGCTAAGGCCGATTCAGCACTTGAAGCTGCAAAAGACGCTGCAAAGAATGCAGTAGACTCCACAAAATCTGCAGTAAATTCCGTCAAGGACGCAGCCGCTGCCAAAGTTGATCAGGCCAAAGATGCTGCCGCTGAAAAGGTGAACGAAGCTAAAGAAGCAGGCAAGAATGCGGTCGATGCAGCCAAAGCAAAAGCAGCCGATGCCGCACAGGCAGGTGCAGACAAGGTAAAGGATCTCATGGGCAAGTAGTGCTGTTTGGTTTTAGTATAGAGATTAAAGTATAGAGTATAGATAATACTTATCTGGATTCTCTACGCCACTATTATCTGTTGGCTCTAATCTATTTAATCTGACTCTACTAATCTATCTCAGTCTAATTCACTGCTCTAACAACTCTATCTACGACTGCAAGTGACCGTCGAAATTATAAATGCGGGATGCTCAATTGAGCATCCCGCATTTATAATTTCTATACCATGCATAGATTTTCTATAAACAGGTCAATATGTCACGATTGGTTCAAGTTCCTTGGCCTGGGCAATCATCTTTTCAACCTCTGCCACTGACGGCACGCGGTTGCAAAGATTCTTGGCCTCGTTGACCTCCACGAGCTTCGGCTGCAGGTTGGCAGCGACTCTGTGGCGGAACTCTTTAACTGTATCCACGCCGGCTGCCTCCAGAAGCTCGGCGAACTGCCCGGCGACACCTTTGATACGGAACAGATCCGCATGGTTTGTCCATTTCAATATAAGTTTCTCGCTGATACCTGTTTCCTCAGCAACGGTTTCGCGACCTTTACGTGTCGCACACTTTTCGAGAAGATCCTCAGTCGTCTTTATGCCGGCTGCCTCGAGTTTGCGGGCGTAAGCCTCACCTATACCCTCGATTTGTTCAATCTTGTAAGCCATGACGGTTAATTATTAGTGAAACATCAGAGCGTCAACGCGCTCCTGACAATCTAACAATCCGGCAAGGCTATCGGTTTCAGGCCTCAGTCATAAAGATTTATAAAATAGCTCCTTACTTACCTGTAAGGTAGGAATTATACTTCTGAGGGTCGTTGATGATGGCAATGGCTTCGGAGAAAATCGGGTCGAAGGGGGAGACAACTTTCGAATAGGTGGCCTGCTCATAGATGTCGCGGCCGATAAGCCCCTTGACAATGGCTTCAAGGATGGGACGCGAACGATTATACTCCTCTTCGTTATACTCCACTCCCTCCTTCTTGCCGAGGTCAATGACTCCCTGCATCAGTTCGGGAGTGATGGTGAAATCCCTTACATAGTCATTGTCGGTGGCATAGCGCTGCTTGATTTCGCCACGGTGGGCATCGACGTAGTTGACGCAGAAGGTATTGATGACACCCTTTGCAATGAGGTCGCGGTAGTATGCGGAATACATCGTCGTGTCAATCGGCACGAACTTGTCGGGCATGATGCCACCTCCTCCATAAACCGGTCGGTGGAGACGCTTGGTATAGAATTTCAGCGAATCGGGGAAATGATGGATGCTGTCGGCATTCATGAACTCACCTGAATTGTAGCGGTCAATCATGTCGCGCTGATAAGCCTCGTCATCACCGTCGACGTATGGTTTCTGTATGCAGCGACCCGACGGAGTGTGGTAGCGCGATACAGTCAGGCGCATCATCGAGCCGTCAGGGAAGGGGAAGGGGCGCTGCACAAGGCCCTTGCCGAAGGTGCGTCGGCCGACAATGACACCACGGTCATTGTCCTGCAAGGCTCCCGAAAGGATTTCGGAGGCTGAGGCGGAGAACTGGTTGGCCATGACAACAACGCGGCCGTCACGGAAGTCGCCGCGGCGTTCGGCCACGAATTCCGACATTCCGTTTTTCGGCGACTCGGTATAGACAATCATATCCCCCTTGTCAAGAAACATTTCAGAGAGTTCTGTCGCGGGACGCATGTATCCGCCACCGTTGTCGGTAAGATCAAAAATCAGATGGCGCATACCTTGCTTGCGGAGGTTCTTCATCGCCTCCTTGACTTCTTCAGTAGTTGTCTCGGCAAACCGTGTCAGGGATATATAGCCGACGGAGTCATTGACCATGTAGGCCACATCGACACTGTAGATGGGTATGTCGTCGCGCACAACGCGGAATTCAAGAGGCTCTGCGCTCCCCTTGCGGAGCACCTTAAGGTTGGCAATCGTGCCTTTCGGACCGCGCAACACCTTCATTATGTCGGAATTCTTCATTTTCACTCCGGCGATGACGGTGTCGTTACACTCGATGATTCGGTCTCCGGGAATTATGCCCATCTTCTCCGACGGACCTCCGGCCACCGACTCAATCACATAAAGCGTGTCGTTGACCATCTGGAAGCGTATACCGATGCCTGAGAAGTTTCCTTCGAGAGGTTCGGTCAGTTCGCGTGTCTCCTCGGGGGAGGAGTAGGTGGAATGCGGGTCGAGAGTCTTGAGCATGGCCACGATCGCCTCGGTGACGACCTTGGTGGTGTCGACCGTGTCGACATAATAATTCTCGATTATCTGTTCGGCATAACGCAATTTGCGCTCGGGGGTGAACTGAATCTGCATCTGGCCGAATGAGGTCAGGGCAAGTCCCGCAAGCACTATGGCGAGAATTGTTTTCTTCATGTTTTTCGTATAAATCGTTCTTGTTCGTGTATGTGTTATCCTTATGTTTCCTTTATAAGCCAACTTCGGTTTCTGCTGATGATTGACGGGAGCTATTCCTTCGGCAAGAATTCACTGACATCGTGGCCGTAGGCCTTCAACTCGCGCACCACCGACGAGGAGACGGCGGCATATTCAGGAAGAGTGAAAAGCAGCAGGGTTTCTATGCCTGAAATCCGGCGGTTGATGTCGGCGAGATTGCGCTCATATTCGAAATCGACCGTCGAGCGCACTCCGCGGAGCATCCATCGCGCACCTTCGCGACGGCAGGCATCCACTGTCAATCCTTCATAACTGATTACCTTGACTTTCGGTTCATCCGCATAGAGGCGGGTGATGGCAGCGAGGTTTTCCGCCACTGAAAAGTCGTAGCGTTTTCCGGAGTTCACACCCATTGCTATGACCACACGGTCAAAAAGCGGCAACACCCGCTCGACGAGCGACTGATGGCCGACAGTGAACGGATTGAAGGATCCGGGGAAAAGTATAGTGTTCATATATCCGTTTTTCAGCTTATTTCGGAGTCATCCTCCACCACAAGGTTCTCGATGATGAAATTCTGGCGCTCCATGGTGTTCTTGCCCATATAGAATTCGAGCAGTTCGGCCACGGCATCCTCCTTGCGGAGCGTAACGCGGTCGAGCCTCATGTCGGGGCCGATGAAGCCGCGGAACTCTTCGGGAGAAATCTCGCCGAGACCTTTGAATCGGGTGATTTCCGCATTGTCGCCGAGTTTCTCGATGGCGGCGATGCGTTCCTCATCCGTATAGCAGTAGTATGTATCATCGGCCTGTCCGCCTCCGCCACGCGCACCGCGTTTCGTGGTCTTGTGGTTGCGCACACGGAAGAGGGGTGTCTGGAGGACGTAGAGGTGACCCTTCTTAATCATGTCGGGGAAGAACTGGAGGAAGAAGGTCAGGAGAAGCAGGCGTATGTGCATACCGTCGACATCGGCATCGGTCGCGATGATGACCTTGTTGTAACGCAACCCGTCGATACCCTCCTCGATGTTGAGCGCAGCCTGAAGGAGATTGAATTCCTCGTTCTCATAGAGAATCTTGGCGGGCACGCCGTAGGAGTTCTTGGGCTTGCCTCGCAGTGAGAACACGGCCTGGGTCCACACATCGCGGATTTTGGTGATTGAGCCTGCAGCGGAGTCACCCTCGGTGATGAAAATCGACGAGGCGAGTTTCTTCTCCTCATCGCCACGGATGTCGTTGAGATGCACACGGCAGTCAAGCAGTTTCTTGTTGTGAAGATTGGCTTTCTTCTGCTTCTCGCGGGCCAGTTTTGTGATTCCGGCCATTGCCTTGCGGTCGCGTTCGCTCTCCTGCACCTTTTTGAGGATGATGTCGGCGATGTCGGTGTTGCGGTGGAGATAGTTGTCGAGTTCGGTCTTAATGAAGTCACCGACAAACTTGGCCACCGTCGGCCCATCCGGCCCCATGTCGCGGCTTCCGAGCTTGGTCTTGGTCTGCGATTCAAACACCGGCTCCTCGACCTTGATGGACACGGCTGCAATCATGCCGTTGCGGATGTCGGAGTAGTCGAAATCCTTCTTGAAATATTCCTTGATTGTCCTCGACACAGCTTCTTTGAAGGCCGTCAGGTGAGTGCCACCCTGAGTGGTGTGCTGACCATTGACAAATGAATAGTACTCCTCGCCGCGCTGGTTGGCGTGGGTGATGGCTATCTCTATGTCCTCACCTTTGAGATGGATGGGCATGTAGAGAGGTTCGGTCGTCATCGCATCCTTCAGCAAATCGAGCAGACCGTTGCGCGAGATGTAGCGCTTGCCGTTGAATATCATGGCAAGCCCGGTGTTGAGGAAGGTATAGTTCTTGATGAGCGGCACGATGAAATCGTCCCGGTAGCTGTAGTCGCGGAAGATTGTATTGTCGGGGGTGAAACGCACGAGGGTTCCGTTAGGCTCGTCGGTCGGCTCGACGTCACTCTCCTCAACTATGTCGCCGCAATGATAGAGGACGCTCTTGCGCATCCCGTCGCGGACGCTGGCAATGTAGAATTCAGTCGAGAGGGCGTTGACGGCCTTGATGCCGACGCCGTTCAGACCCACCGACTTTTTGAATGCCTTGGAATCATATTTACCGCCGGTGTTCATGCGCGAGGAGACATCAACGAGCTTACCTAAGGGGACACCACGGCCGAAGTCGCGCACTGTCACAGTCCCGTCGGCCACGTCGACAGTCACCTGCTTGCCGAAGCCCATCATGTATTCGTCGATGGCATTATCAAGCACCTCCTTGATGAGCACATAGATGCCGTCGTCATAATTTGAACCGTCGCCGAGCTTACCGATATACATGCCCGGACGGCGGCGGATATGTTCCTTCCAATCAAGGGTTTTAATATCGTCCTCGCTGTAGTCCGCAGCAATCTGCGTCTCGGTGGTTTTCTCGTTGTCCAAGCCGTTGCCACCGCTTTCAGCGATGAACTCTACGTTTTCAGAGGCGATATCGTCGTTGTTTATCATGATTCTCAGCGCTTTGGATGGAATTTTCATCTTTTGAGGCAAATTTACGAAATTTCCGTCAAAAATCCTTATCTTTGAGGGCAAATAAACTCTCGACCTTAGATGTATAATATCATTCTTTACATATTTCTGTTTGTGTTAGCCTTCTGCACACCGACCATCTTTGAGCCACCCCCAACCTCAAAAAAATACAAGATGATGCACTATACAAGATGATGCACTATATGTTATTTCAAAAATTTACTTGCAGTATTTCTCCTCATTTTCTCCATCAGCATGAATACGGGAGATGATAATGCAACTAATGAGGAACTATCAGAGACCACGAGATATGATTTATTATTTAATCTAAACTATCATGAAATCAAATCCCTATTATCTACTACCGCTTTCTTTAGGCATCTTAGTATCATGTAAATCAGAAATAAACGAACCGTTTCAATCTGATTTTAACAATAATATCACTGAGATGCGACAGACTTCAACTCGTACTCTCTCCGAGGCAATCGAGATTGCGAATGATGCAAGGTCTATGCTCGATGACACTCAAGCATCTCGTTCTTCCATTACCCATGTTGTTAACTTCGATGATATTAGGTATATTACATCAGCAATCTCACGGTCTGAATCAGACACCCTTATATATGTAATTAATTATAGGGATGAGTCTGGTTTTGCTGTCATTTCCGCAAAGAGAACTAAAGACTCCCCATTACTTGCCGTTACAGAATCAGGAAGATATACCTCTATAGAAGAGTGTGACAATCCCGGTTTGGCTATGTTTATGGATATGGCCGTTGATTATGTAGCAAAATCTTCTATTGATACATCTGCAAGCCAAAATCCTAATGATTTCGTTATCCAAGAAGTAAGACGAGAAGTAGAAGTTCATGGAGATACAATATTGCCACGAGTAAAAATGAAATGGGGGCAAACCGGCATATATGGAACATTCTGTCCGAATAATATCGCCGGATGCAGCAACACGGCAGCGGCTATGGCTATGAGTTATTTTGAATATCCCAAAAGCCTATCTTTATCTTTTTTGAATGGCGGAAAAGCGGAAATAACCCTAGATTGGGATAATATCAAACGTCATATAAGTGGAAGTTCCGATTATTGCTGTTACCCAAATGCACCGCATTCAACCATAGGAAGGCTAATGAGAGAATTAGGTCACCGATCTAATTCAGATTACTCAGGTCCGAATGGGACCTCGACTGCAACTTCCAACACAAGAGCAACCATAAAAGCTTTGGGTTACAACGTTAGCCCAATAACAAATTATAAAAAACTATGTTTTAGAGGTGTTGGTGGAGGAATTATATTAGTACGTGGTGATCGGAAATATACAGAAAATAATCAGGAAAAATCAGTAGGTCACATGTGGGTTGTAAGTGGGCATAAATATAGATCAACTCATGTGATTGAATATGTAAGAAATATTAATTCACTTGAGTGGAATATACTGTCTGATTGTATAAACGAGGAATTATACAATTATTTCAATTGGGGGCTTGATGGCATTAACGATGGATATTTCTATGATGAGGTATTTGCATATAATTCCGAAAGAGATTATAAATATAATGTTCAATATTTTTCGATTACTAAATAAAAATCACTAAAAGTTATGAAAAAACATAATGCTTTACTATTGATGTTTGCCCTTCTTTTCAGTGCGTGCAGCAGTGATGATAAGGGAGAAAATAATGTGCGTAAAGATATCGTACTTGGCATTCATGATATAGGGATTGTCAATACCCAAATCAACTCAACATTTGATATGCTACGATATTTTGACGCCTGTTCAGACGAGCCTAATTTTATGGTATCGCCTCTGAGCATACAGTTTGCTCTCGGTATGCTTGCCAATGGTGCACAGGGAAAAACCCTTGACGAGATTACCACTGTCCTTGGCTGCAATTCCATCGGAGATCTTAATACTTTGAATAAACGCTTGCTCTCTGAACTTCCCAAAGCCGATAAGAAAACCAGCCTCTACATTGCCAACTCCGTATGGCTTAACGACGGTTTCAATGTTCTTCCTTCGTATTCTCGTTCTGTGGCGGACTTCTACCGAGCCAATGCCGCGACAATAGACCTTTCGACCGAAGAAGCAGTGAAGAAAATCAATAAATGGTGCTCTTCAAATACTGACGGCATGATTCCAAAGGTAATCAGCAGCCCTTACACTGACGAAGCTACATTTATAATTCTCAACGCCTTATATTTCAAAAGCGAATGGCAACATCCATTTAAAACGGAGAATACTGTGAGCAAGGATTTCAACAATGCAGACGGGACTGTTTCAAAAGTGCCAACCATGTGCAAAAATGAAAACATGTACTATTTCAAAGCGGAGAAATATGAACTTGCCCGCATGAATTACGGCAACGGGGCATACGCGATGATACTCCTTCTCCCGTCCAAAGACACACCACTCGGCGAGGCGTTGCAGGCACTCGATTCATACGCTTGGTCGGCATGGAAAAAAGACAGGATTATCAGAGATTGCAAGCTCGAAATGCCGAAATTCAACATAACAACTCATCTTGAACTAGACGAATATTTTAAAAGTATAGGTCTCGGCGAAGTATATGATGGCGAGAAAGCCGATTTGTCGGCCATGTCTGACAGAAACACCCATCTGGCAAAGTCGGAACAGTTCACCACAATTGAAGTTGATGAAAAAGGTACGGTTGCGACATCTGTGACTAAATTTGTTGGAGGTGACACAGATATTTACTTCGAGGAGGTCGAATTCCATATCGACCGCCCATTTGCATTCATAATAGAGGAGACATCTACAGGCGCGATTCTATTTACAGGCCGCATCAATAAACTTTAAACTTTGATAGTCGGATAGATGCGGACATAAATTAGATCTGAGCATCCTACAGATTATAGGTCCCGCACAAAGTATTTGTGCGGGACCTATAATCATCCACCGGCCCTTGAAACATTAATTTTATCATTAATTTTGCAGTACCGAACGTGACACACGCAAATCTGATGACACATAGACTACTGCTTATATCCCTGTTGTTTCGCTTATCTGCTCCTGCACCGGGAGCGGAGAAGCCCGCTGTTCTTTGGCCGAAGCGGAAACGATAATGAACGAACTTCCCGATTCCGCGCTTGCCATCCTCGAATCCATCCCCTCATCCGGACTCCGTTCGGACCGCGACCACAACTTTCCGTGGACGTAACTGGACCGCATGGTACTGCGAGGAGATTCCGGTCAACAACGGTCCTGCAAAATTCTCGGGATTGCCGGGACTAATACTTAAGGTTGAGGATGATAAAAAGGAGCACATCATCGAGGCCATGCAGGTGCGCAAAAGCGACAAGGAATTCGGCTATAAAATCCGCTCGTTCCTCATCCCGACTGACCGCAAGACATTCAACAAAATGCTGAATGACTATAAGATGGACGTCGGCACCTTCCTCGCAGGCTCGCAGAACCTCCCCAAGAAGCTTGACGGCTCCTCACCTTTCGGCCACAAACGCCTTTTCTACAACCCCATTGAAAAGGATTGAGAAAAAGACATGTTAAAAGCGACATTGGTTTCATTAGTGATGGGCATCCAATAATCATTGCAGTTATTAATAATGTACCATAATATAACCATTGGCAACAGCGCTTTTAAACGAATTTTCAATCGTCACAGACTAAATAAATCTCATATTATTTGCAAAATTCGTTTATAAAACATAAATTTGCTATCAGAACTAATTCATCGCATAATGATAGTAAAAACCACTCTTCTTGTCATACTTTCTCTGACATCAGCTCTTTCCCTACGCGCCCAACAGATTTCAATCGAGGGTGAAGGAGCTGACATGATGACCTATCCGGAGAAAATCGAGGTCGCAGACACAAGCTACATGGAATGTGTCTATATGCATATCATCTATGACCCTGTCCTCGATAAGACCAATACTCAGCATGAAATACTTGAAATCGGACGGCTAAAGAGCTATTATGCCGATTATGGGGCTTACCGTCAAGACTCTGTTATCCGTGTTGATTATCCTGACGGAATCAGATTCAACGATCGGTTGCAACTTTGCTATAGGATGAACTACAAATCCGGAGGAAAAATCCTAAAGGACATTGCGAACAACAAACTCACTAACGACGAACAGCTTTTCATGGACAGATACAGATATGAAGAGGAGCTTCCTCATTTTGATTGGAGTCTTACAGAGGATACGGATATTGTCTGCGGCTACAAATGCCAAAAGGCTGTAGCCACGTTTCGAGGACGCGACTGGAATGTCTGGTACACCGAAGAAATTCCTGTCGACAACGGTCCTTGGAAATTCAACGGTTTGCCCGGACTCATACTCAAAGCCGAGGATTCAAAGCATGAACACCGACTTGAAGCCATACAAATCAGAAAGAGTTCGAAACCGTTCGGTTTCACGGCCGGTTCATTCATCATCCCGATTGACCGCAAATCGTTCAACAAGATGAAGAAAGAATACAAGACGGATGCTGGAAGTTTTGTCAACGGTTCACCTCTGGCACCTACAAAGACTGACGGCACTCCCGCGATAGACCACAGAAGACGTTTCTTTAACCCAATGGAATCAGATTGAAAACCATCTCCCACATATCGACCGCCATCCTCACCGTGATTCTGCTTCTTTCCGCCATCCGCTGCCATGCAGCGCAGTGGCAGGGGAGCGGACTGGTGGTGGACAACTCCGGAGAACCGCTTGCGGGTGTGGTGGTGAAGCTGATAGGGCCGGGCGGGTCGACTCTTGCCTTCTCCTCGACCGACGACAAGGGACGTTTCCGCCTCTCCACAGCCACCGCTCCGGCCAAAGGGTCGGTCGTGCGCATAGCCTATCTCGGATTCTCGACAAAGGAGATTCCGGCAACCGAACTGCGGGATGATATGAAAATCGCGCTCGACGAGGCTCCTCTGGAACTGAAAGAAGTGGTGGTCAAGGTCCCGCCAATAAAGATGACAGGCGACACGCTGACCTACGACGTCGCCTCATTCCGTGGCGCGGCAGACCGCACAATCGAGGATGTGATAAAGAAACTTCCGGGGGTGGAGGTCAATGACAAAGGCACCATCTATTACAACGGCGAGGCCATCAACCGTTTCTACATCGAGGGACTCGACGTGGTGTCGGGGCGCTATGCGATAGCGACTAAAAACATCTCGCCCGACGACATCATCTCTGTAAACGTCTACGAGAACCATCAGCCAAAGCGGGTGCTTAAGGACATAGCCTTCAGCGACAGGGCTGCCATCAATCTGAAGATGAAAAAGAAGAGTATGCTGAAACCGGTGGGCCACGTCACCGGAGGTGCGGGAGCCGACGATGACGGCGAGGCGAAATGGCTCGGCGAACTTTTCAGCATGTTCGTCGCTCCGAAGATGCAAGTGCTTGTGACCGGCAAGGGGAACAACTGGGGAAAATCATACACCACCGAGACCGGCAACCTCATCAGCGAGTTCACCGCCAAATCCTCAGCAGCATCGACCCTCTACGGCGACACACCCTTCGGCACTGCAAAAATTCCGGCCGAGAGGTATTTCGACAACACTTCCGCATCCGCCTCGGTCAATACCGTAAGGAAACTGGGAGAGTTCGGCAAACTCGGCATCACCGCCGACTATACCGACGAGGACAACCGGACAGTCAACTCCGAGAGCATTAGCTACAACAACGGCTCGGACCCCGACATCGGCTTCAACGAGACCGTCAGGAGCCGACCGCACTCCCGCGAGGCAAAACTCAATATCAACGTCGAGCACAACGCCCCCCGGCGCTACATCTCCGACAAATTCACCTTCAAAGGCCATTTCGCCGACAACCGCTATTCGATTTTCAACACCCGCGACATCAGCCAACATTCGCGGACGGACGACTACGCATTTACCAACACGCTCGATGCGACAATCCGCACCGGCAACCGTGTCCTGTCGGTCAAATCCGACATCGCCGTGACCACCACCCCAACAGCCGACCTCAGCGCCACGGATGCAGGCTCGACCATGCTCCGGCAGAAGGGAAGCGCGCTTTCATTCACAACGGATGAAAAGACGGGCTATTCATGGATGCTCGGAGAGTATTCACACATAGGCGCAAACCTGCGTTTCGAATCGGTCTATGACCGCTTCAGGTCAACATACATCACCGAAACCGCCGGAAACGCCTCGAACAACGTCAGCGGCTACACACTCAAAACCACCATCGAGCCTGAATATCAATTCAAACCCGGCACCCGCTTCTCGCTCAAAGTCCAGATACCCGTGAGCTATTCCGCCTTGGACTACGACAACCGTCTCACTTCCGCCTCCTATCCCGCACACCGTGTGGATGCCGGTGCGAGAATAGGAATCCACGGAGTCCTGCCCCTCAACATCAAAGCCTCACTTACACTCGGACGGCAGGTGACACTCGGAGGAATAAAGGACTTCATTCTCAATCCGGTCTACACGACCTACCGCCAGCGCACAACTCTCGGAACCGGACTGCTCAACGAGCGCGAAGGATACAGCGCCATGACCAACGTATTCTACAAGAACCCCATCCACGCGGTGTTCATCACCTTCACCGGCCTCTACCGCATCGGCCACAACAACCGCATCAGCGGTAGCACCGTCACGCCCGGAGAGGTCAGCACCACCGTCGAGAACTCCGGCAACAAGAGCGACATGCTAAATCTCGGTCTCAACATAGCGAAAAATGTCAGGGCGTGGCGCACCACATTCACCCTCGACACCCATCTTGAACGGCTCAAACGCAAAGTGTTGCGCCAGAAGCTTCCCTATACCGTTGAAAACACTTCCTACACCATCCACGCTGCAATCCGCAGCAATCCTGTGGCCAACGTTCTGGAATTCTCGGCAGAGGGATGGTACCGCCCTTCGGTCCAAAAGATAAAATCACTTGGCGTGCGCAACAGTGTCAATGACATGGAGGGACGGTTCTCCGCATCAGTGCATCCCGTAAAGTCAGTGGAATTATACACACAACTCTACTGGAACCACACATCGCTTGCTTCGGATGTCGCAAAAGAGAGCTTCTTCATCGGCGCAGGTGTCCGTTGCCACATCAAACGGTTCGACATCGAGCTAAGTTCCAAGAACCTCACAAACTGCCGCACCTATACATACAGCTACTTCACGGACGCTGACCTCTACACCTACACCTTCAATCTGCGCCCCATCGAATTCCTCGCCACCGTGAAATACACCTTCTGAGCCGCGATGCTTTTCACGAAGAGAAATTCACTCTTCCTCCTTCGCGGTCTGGTAGGCACCGAGGTTGGGGTTGGAACCACGGTCGGTGCCATAGAAGTCTTTGCGCCCTGCTTCGGGGATGAGCGCCGGGTCGGCTGTGCCGATGGCAGGTGATTCCGGCTGCAGACGGTAGTCGAAGTAATAGTCGGAACGGACTGTATAGTAGAGAGGATCCTCACCCCAGATACAATTGATGAAATTCGAGTCGTCGCTACCGTTGCTTTTCAGGAGCGAACGGCGCACCGTGACCATGCTTCCGGTGAGATCGCCCGGAGAGAAGTCAGTACCGTTGCCGTAGAATATACAATTGTTGAATTCGGCTTCCATGAAGGGCATACCCGAACCGTCGTCATCACTGTAGTTCAGATGATAGAGCTGCACAGCCTCTCCGCGGAGGGCTGAGAAAAGATAGTAGTTGGCAAAGGTGCAGTTGCTGACGGTCGCCTTGCCACCAATGAGCGCCATCACACCGTCGGCAGCCTCGGCAATCTCGCAACCGGTAAGGGTCAGGTCGGCGTAGCGGCCTGCAAGTGAATATCCGGCACTGTTGCGCAGACGGCAGTTGAGCATGTCGACCTGCGAAAGGGAATCAGCCATCACGCCCGCAACGGTGTTACGGATGACTGTATGGCTGAGTCTGTTGCCTCGGCTTTCAGGAGCGAAATGCACACCCTCCCACTGCGAGGCCATTAAATCAAAGGAAATATCGGAAACGACGTTGCCCGTACGGTCACCGCTCATGTTGACAGGATTCTGGGGCGTACCTTCCGTCACGAGACTCCCCTCGACACGCATGAAAGCCTTGTCGTGGAAGTGCATCATCACCCCTTCGCCAACCGTGAGGGTCGCACCTTTGGCCACGACAAGCGAATCAAAAATCTGATAAGGGTATCCGGCTTCGAGGCGCATGTCGGCATCGACCACAAGACCGCGCAGACGTTCGACATCCTGACCGGATGCGTTGAGCACAACGCTTCGGGTCACACCGTTGGTAGTAAAGTCAAGAATATCGTTGAAATCCGTGAGCGCAGGCGCGCCATTTGGCCGGAGGGTGGCTTCGACGAAGACATAGATGGAGTCGTTGGGGCGGATTTCCACATTCTGAAACTCCGTGCCGGCAAAGCCGTCAACGTTGATGCGGAAAGTCCCGTCACCACCTCGCAGCGAGATATTACTTATGTTGATTATCTTGCCATGACGGTTATAGACCATGAAACGACTTGTAGGCGTGGCCTGGCCGGTGAACACCACGCCCATTTTCAGCGTATCGACCGAAAATTCGGGTTGCGCGGAGGGCGACGTGTCAATACCGTCCTCGATGCAGGCCGAGAAGGCCGAGAGGACGGTGAGAGTAAAAAATATTCTGAGGAGTGTTTTCATCGTGGTAAATTGAGCTTGGATTTCAAGAAAAATGTGCGAGGCGGCAAAATATCACATCGGGCCGGGATTTTGACCCGGTGACTACCGCACCGCATACTATTTACCAACGTGAAAACCCGCGACTTATTGTTTCACCCTGCGGCTGTCGGCTGTCCGCTGAAGCTGTCGGGCGGGACGAACCTTTTCATCCTGTCGGCCATCCGCGGGGAGAGCCTGCATTTTTTCAAGCTCAGGCCGAGGCAAGCGCGCCTTGGCAGGGCGGGAATCATCAGCTTTCACGGCTGAGGCAGCCGGAGCAGCAGTCTCACCGGCGGCATCATTGTCCGGCTCCTCGCCATCTCCCGACTTCAGGAAGCGTTCAAGACGCGCCTTCACCGTATCCTCCGCAGCAACTATCGAGTGACCACGGTAAATCTGACGGCCGGTGCTGTCTGTCACAATAAAAAACGGAACCGAAGGGATTGCAAGCGCACGGACTGCCGGAGAGGCAACACTGCCCGGCAACCAACCCTGCATCCACTTGGCACTGTCGCGCGCGGTAGCGATGGCCCACGAAGTGCTGTCGCCCATCGCAGCGATTTCGAGAGCCTTGAAACGGCGTTCGTGGAGCGACTTTGTCAGTTCGCGGAGCACACGGCGCACACTGTCTCCCTTACCGTTGCCGGTCACGACAATCAGGCTGTAGCTCTGGTTTGACGGCCAGTAGCGCACCACCGTATCGCGCCGGTTCTGCCGACCAATCTGTATTGTCATGGGCTTCACATTTCCCCGCGCAGAGGTCGACACCTGCTCACCGACAAGGCGGGGATAGGCACCGGTCACACCGTTGGCCCTTGCCTCAGGTTTGAGTGTATTGATGAGCGAGTCGGCTTCAAGTTCATAGCCGCGCGCATTGAAACGAGTCACAAGAAGGAGTGCCGACGACATCCGGTCGGGATGACGGCGCACCTCATCGGCAACGAGCGCATTGATGGCAGCCACATCGTTGCTGCGGAGCAGGGAATCATTCTCAGCCACGAAACGGGCATATTGCTCGGAAGCATCGTTGCCCTTGATCTTCAACGTCGACGGCTTGTCCATTTCCATCTTGACGCTGATTTCATCACCGTTGCGTGCCACGCACGAAAAGAGCGGCTGATTGTCCATCGTGTAGACCTCAACAAGTGTCGGCTCCGAAGACACACCGTGGAGCGCCACCTTGCCGTCGACAGGGTGGAAACTCGAATGCTGGATGCCGCGTGAGGTGTAATACATCTCCACACCAGTGGAGCCGAGCCCGCGAATTTCACAATTTATCACGAACTCCTCGTCGTTGCCACACCCCGTCAGCACAACGAGGAGGGACATGAGTATAACATGAAGATAGCGCATGAGCGCAAAATTACTAATTTTTCACTATATTTGCACTCATATTCAAGGCTATTTATTCCACACCGGATGAAAACACTATTGCGAATCGCCATTGCATTCACCATCATGCTGCTTGCCGGGTCGCGCGACGGAGCGCAGGCACAGATTGTGACGACAGGCAACGATGACATAAACAACGACAGCATACGCCGTGCGTTTGACGATGGACCCTACTTCGGACTCTACAAGGACAACTACTTCATATTCGGTTGCCCTGTCGGCCAACGCATCACACGCGAGAACAGCAATATAAAGTTCCAGTTGTCAATCTCGCAGAGGCTCACCCGAAGCACCCTGCCTTTCGGCACATACCTCTACCTCTTCTACACCCAGAAGTGTTTCTGGAACATCCTTGAAAACTCCATGCCAATGACCGACCTCAACTTCAATCCGGGTATCGGTCTGACGAAACCTCTTTTCGTAAAGGGACGCTATGTCGGCAAAGTCAGCCTCATCGCCGAACATGAATCGAACGGACGCGATGCGGCAGCCTCACGCTCATGGAACCGCATCAGCATCGCCGGAAGCTTCATGATTGATCCGCAATTGCTCGTCCACGCCAAAGCGTGGATACCCATCATCGACGGCTCGGAGAACCGCGACATCCTCGACTATTGCGGCATATATCAGGTCGGGACGGCCATGACCTCGCCCAACGGCAGATGGGGACTCGCCGTCAACCTTGTCAAACGCAAAGGCTGGAAGCTGAACTACAACACTACGGTTGAATTCAACTACCGCGTCTTCCCCCGCGACAACCAATACCTCTTCGTCCAATACTACAACGGCTATGGCGAAGGCCTCCTTGCCTACAAGGAATTCCATTCGACCATCCGCGTCGGCTTCGTCATCAAGCCGAAACTGTTCAGCGATTACTAAACCATAATTTACCCATACAATAAAAAAAGGAATCCGGACGGTGGCGATCACTGTCCGAATTCCTTTTTTCAATTCCCCCTATCAGGAGGATATGCCTTTTATCAGATTTCCTTTCTCAGAACCTTGAGAGCGGCATCATAGGCAGGCTCGTTGGTGATTTCTTCGACAAGATCGCGGAAAATCACACGGCGGTTTTCATCGAGCACAAGCACGCAACGGGCAAGAAGACCTGCGAGGGGACCGTCGACGAGCTGCACGCCATACTTCTGACCGAAGAGGGGCGAACGGAACGCTGAACCGAAGAGCACATTCTTGATGTTCTCGATGGTGCAGAAACGGCCCATTGCAAAGGGAAGGTCCATCGACACGCAGATGACAACGACGTCATCAAGCTTGGCGGCTTCCTCATTGAAACGGCGGACGCTGCGGGCGCACACCTCTGTGTCGAGGCTCGGGAAGATGTTGAGGACTACGCGCTTTCCTGCGAAATCAGTGCAGAGAAGCTGCGACAAATCGGCTCCT
Organism: uncultured Duncaniella sp.; assembly: GCF_910577345.1. Classification (GTDB taxonomy): domain Bacteria; phylum Bacteroidota; class Bacteroidia; order Bacteroidales; family Muribaculaceae; genus Duncaniella. The sequence continues at coordinate 97,888 of NZ_CAJTMT010000002.1, read as the reverse complement.
GCAAGGTGGAAGCAAGGAGCGGTTTCACCAATGGTGGGGACAGTGCCACAAGTGTGGCAGGGCTGACCTTTAAATAATACAGTTTCCATTATATATAATAGTTTTCTTTATTTCAAATAGTTATCGCATTCACTGTGCGATGTGGCGACCGGATGGACGGACTATTCGACCAAGGCCATCGTCTGTAAAACAACATTACCAAGCTCCTTGTTGAATCCGAGCACAACATTTTTCACCTTTCCGCTGCTTTCGGCCATTATGACCACCGGGAGCGAGGCAGCACCGCAGTCGCGCGCAAGGGACTTTCCATTCATCAGAAGATGCTCACCGACACGGATCTGAGGCACCACACTTTCAATTGCATCGACATTGGTCGAATTGAACACCCATATCACATCAGCCTGCACAGGCAGACGGTCGACAGCACCTCTCACAGCTTCGACTATCTCGGCGTTGAATCCTGCGGTCGGGTCAAGGAGCGCGATTACTGTCGGGACAGCGAAACTGTCGCCGCGGTGGTAGGTGTAACGTTCACCGGTAGTCGTGGGGAGCGAGAACGTAGGCAACTGAGTGCCCGCAAGGTTCTCGATTCGGAAATTATTCTCCCTGTATTTCTCGAAAACCTCCGGATAGCTTGCAGTCAAGGTCTCCTCACTGAGTTCCGGACAGTGCATTTCAGCGGGATAGGTGTAGCTGACGAGCATCGACTGCTCCGTAATCTGTCCGGGATTGCTCTCGGTATCGATTCTGAGCGGAAGTCCTGTGGAGGAATCAAAGATGAAACGCTTCTCCATGGCTTCGACATCATTGACAGTCATCACGGCCTTCACCTCGACAGCCTTCTTGCCGTCAAACATCGCGTCGGGCTTCACGGTCAGGGCATAGCGGCTATCAGCCGACATCTTGGTCAGCTCCTTGGCTATATACGCCGGATAGAGGTCGGTGAACTGCGCCGAAGCCTGCACACCTTCCGAATTTCCACGGGCCATGAAAGGGATGGAGTCCCATTCGAGATGGTACTCCTGCAGACGTTCGTTGCGGTAGCGGTAATGGTGTCCGTCAAAATAAGCCGAAAACCCTTTGACCGGACCTGAGGGAGTTTCGAGGCTCCACTCGGTGATGTAGTCACAGGGCGACAGACGGCTTGACGGAGCGGGAGCCGACGAAAGCTTCACATTATAGACCACATCGTTCTCGCTCTGCGGGAGCGATACGTTGAAAGTCGCGTCAGCCTCGAAGCAGCCTGTCTTCTCCAGAGCTGCTACAACGTCAGCAATCCCCTGGGCGGACAAGCCCAGAGGACATAACGCTGCTAACACCATTAACAATCTTGATTTCCCTTTCATAAAACAATAGTTGACGTTCATTTCTAATAACGCGATTTTCCCCGAATCAGTTCATCCGACCCGGAAAAATTTGCATGAAACTCTATCCTCTCCCGCGATTCAAGGATGAATCGCCACATTCTCCTCCCACAGACTTCTGCCATATCGCCATTTTCACCTCCCCGCCACCGACCGAACCGCCCCCCATCTTTCCGCATATAATCATCATTTCCCGACGCAAAGATAACATCCCATACCGTTTAAAAGATGCGATAATACAAACGACCGGCCGGAAAGGTAAAGTTTTGAGTTTTGAGTTAATACACTCCGTTAAATTCACTATATTTGCAAAACATTCAACATCGCCTTGCTCCATGAAACATATTATAATCACTTTTCTGTCTCTTCTATCAATATCAATGACTGCTAACGGCGAAAACACGCTCATTGACAGTCTGTGGAATGATTTTTCCAATCCGCCCGTATCATCAAGGACAAAGTTATGGTGGTTTCATGGTGAGACCGAAAGCACCAAAGATGGGATTGAAGCTGATTTGAAAGCCTTTAAAGAAAAAGGAATAGGTGGGGTGGTCTATTATGATCAGGTCCACGGAAAGGGTAAAGGAGCAGCCCCGTCAATGTCGCCCGAATGGTGGAATATGCTAAAGCACTCGGCAATCACAGCCAAGGAACTTGGCTTGAGCTTTGAAGTCGCGGTAGGCAACGGCTATGTCACCGGCGGCCCTTGGATCACCCCGGAACTGGCAATGAAAAAGACAGTCTATGCCGATACCTTCCTCATAGTCGACAAAACATCCCGACAGATAATAGACCTCTCCTACCCTTCACCGCATTTCCGCGACATAGCGACACTGCTGTTCCCCGACAGCAGGAATCTGCTTCCGGTCACAGTGTTAAACGAGCAGGTGAAAATCCTCTCAAACGACACCGTCATTCCGGTCAACATTACCAATAAAGAAACATTCTGCGGAATCAGCTATACGCTCACACCACGCGGAAAAGGCTCCACAGGCTCAATGAACATCCCCGGTAAACCGCAGGAGCGCTATTTCGGAGCCAAATATATCGACTATCCTCCTATAGGACAACTTGAATACAGCACCGACAGCATCATCTGGAATAAAGCTGTTGACCTCCTGCCAATCGAAAACAATATCGGTCATAAGAGCCGACGGCGTACCATCAGTTTCCCCTCTGCCGAAGGACGGTATTTCAGACTGCTCATCCATGATTGGAAAGGTGCGGATGACAATTATAAATCCATTTCTATCGGTGATTTGAAACTCTATCGCCGCGACATCATCGACAACCTCGAAACACAGACAGGATTGCGCACAGAAGTGACATATCCGGTACCAAGAGGTGGCAACAACGGTGCTGTCAGCATAGCCGACATAATCAACATAACCGACTCCGTAACGCCCGACGGGACAATAAAATGCACAATTCCAAAGGGCGAATGGAGGGTGCTGCGCATCGGATATGTCCCTACAGGAGCCAGAACCAAACATGGACGCAAGAATCTCCTCGGATATGAAGCTGACGTAATGTCGGCGGAAGCCGCTGATATTCACTATTCAAACTATTTCAAGCCGATACTTGACACACTGACAGCCGTCGGAGCCCGTCCGTCAGGAATGTGTATGGACAGCCACGAGGCGGGAACGCAGAATTGGACAGACGGATTTGAAAAACGTTTCCTCCAACAAAATGGATATGACCTAATCCCTTGGCTCCCGACCCTTGCCGGATACATTGTCGAGAACCGTGAGAAGAGCGACAAGACTCTTCTCGATTTCCGCACGTCCATTGCATCAGCCATCACATCAGAATATTACGGCACTTTTGCAGCAAGATGTGCAAAGGATTCCGTCGATTATACAACCCAGGCTATGCTGAACATCGAGACCGACAACATCGCCAACAGAGGAAAAGCTGTGAAACCTCAGGGTGAGTTCTGGGCCTATCAGTCAGACGGAAACTTCGATTGCCTCGATGCTGCTTCAGCCGCACACTTATACGGGCACAATATCGCATCAGGTGAAGCGTTCACCGATACTCCATACAATGTATCATGGGACTCCCTTCTGAGAATCGCCAACATCGCCTACTGCCGGGGCATAAATGAGTTTGCCGTATGCGCGTCCACCCATCAACCGTGGTCCGACCGTAAATATGACGATTCAAACAGTGCCCATCCCTACGTCTTCCATCGCTTCCATCCCGGCTGGAATAAATCCGCTGAATTCTGGAACTATCAGGCTCGTTGCGCCACACTCCTCCGGAAAGGCAACCCGGTAGTGGACATCTGTGTATATCTCGGTGAAGATCCTCCTTTGAAAACAATGGCCTATAAGTTGCCTCTCATACCGGAGGGCTACAATTTCGACGTATGCACTTATCCGGCTTTGATTGACCGCATGAAGGCTAAAGACGGCCAAATCAGTGTTGATGGAGGGATGACCTACAAAACCATCATTGTCCCCGACCGCACTTATATCTCACCTGCAGCAGAACAGAAATTGGCTGAACTGGCACTCAATGGTGCAACTGTCATCAGATGCGACAAAGGAGAGACAGTAGCTTGTCGGCTCAAAGATGTAGGCCTGCAACCGGATATAGAATTCCACAGCAAGGACCTCCCGGATGACAAACTTCTGTTCTTCCACCGTACGCTCGACGGTGCTGACATTTATTTCATATACAACCATAGTCCGCAGGAGTTCATACAGAATGTCAAATTGAGAAGCCGGCACACGGACATTCAATCATGGAATCCACGCACAGCCGACAGAACATACCATCGTCCCCATAAGGCCAAGGCAGTGAAGCGTGAGGAGCGGTCTGGACAGGACTACCCTCTTCACCTCGCTCCATATCAAAGCCTATTTATCATTGCATCATCAAATCCCAACTGACAAGCCTGTCCCTCTGACAAGTCTGGAGCGGACGCTGACTGAAAAGAACTTTTGGAGATGTCATGCCGTTAAATTTAAGATACTGCTGAATATTGCAGCTAAGTTACTGACATTTCCTAAGACTATGACTGATCAAACTGCCGGGAAAGGCATCAACATCAACTATACTTTCCTTATAATATATCTGGCCGGGTTGAGCGCCTTCGGCTCCTTTGTCAACGACATGTATGTCCCCGCGCTGCCTGAAATGATGAAATTTTTCAGCTGCTCGGTGTCAACCGTACAACTCGGACTGACGACCGGCATGGCCGGCCTTGCCATCGGCCAGTTCATTCTCGGCCCCATAAGCGATAAATACGGACGCAAACCGGTGCTCATCTGGTCACTGGTTCTCTTCTGCATCGCCGCGCTCATCAGTGTCTTCTCGCCTACCATCTGGTTCTTCCTCGTGTTCCGTCTGTTTCAAGGCATCGGAGCATCGGGAGGTTATTTCCTCGCGCGCTCCATTCCGTCCGACATCTACAGCGGGCGCAAACTGGCGAAGATTATGGCAACTGTCGGCGCAATCAACGGATTCGCACCTGCATGTTCGCCTGTGCTCGGTGGCTACATTGATTCATGGTTCGATTGGAAAGCCATATTCATTGTCCTCACCATTTTCGCGCTCCTCCTTCTCTGCTTCGCTCATAAACTCAAGGAGACCCATCAGGCCGACAAAAGCGTCAGTCTTGCAAGCGAATTCGGCAACTACGGAAAACTCCTCCGCAACTATAGGTTCATGGTCCATGTCATGCTGAAAGGCTCCGCTCTCGGTCTGCTCTTCGCCTACATCTCTTCCGGGCCGTTCATAGTGCAGACCCATTTCGGATATTCACAGACCACATTCGGCCTTATCATGGGAGCCAACTCCATCCTCGTTGCTGCAGGCTCGATGATTGCATTGAAATTCAAGGTCCTGAAAAAAGCCGCGTTGGTCGGAGCTATCGGTCTGACCGTAGCGGTGATTGCTGAAGCTGCGGTTCTCTGTTTCTGCGACTCTTTCATGGGCTATGAACTGCTGCTCCTCCCGATGCTTTTCTGCCTCGGCATGATTTTCACCGTCAGCAATACTCTGGCGATGAACGAAGGACGCAATTTTGCAGGAATAGCCTCCGCCGTACTTGGAATTGTCGGCTATGTGTTCGGAGCGATAGCCTCACCGCTTGTCGGCCACGGTAACATCCTCCATTCGACGGCTGTCACCTTCATAGTCATCACTGCCATTGTCCTTATCTGCGCCATCCTCTCCTCCCGCATCCCTGCCGACCTCGATTCTGACGGACAAAATAGCACAAAGCAATAAGTGTATGAACCATCATCTACAGAATCATTCTGAAAAAATGCTCTCAGGCATTGATGATGGAAAAAGAAACGGCTACGATGATGAGCATCACCATAGCCGTTCATGTCATTAAGCCAAGGGCCAATCCTTGGGTCAGTTTGCTGATTCCAACAACAGGGGATTATTTCCAAGAGAATGTTGTTGCTTCATTCTCGTAATCGCCCTCCCAGAATTTAACAGGCAGATTATCAGCGTTGAAAACCCAATGATAGGTCACATTAGATGTATAGGAACTACCACCTTCCTTACCGGTTTCACTGTAGCCCATCGGGAGATTCTTTGTGGCTTTGCCAAGAAGCCCTGCGAAATAAGCGTCGCCCATTTCGTCCATATCCACCTGGAAGAAATCATCGAAAAGCATGAGGCAACCTTTGTTTGCGACAACATTCTTATACTCAGTGTTGGTGTAGTTGATGGTGTACTCACGATGGTCGCCATCATCTTCATCATGCGTTACCTTGGCGATGTCTCCATTAGTATAGGCTATCTTGAAATCATCTCCGCTTTCAGTACGTTTAAGGCGAGTGAGCTGTCCGTCCTTGTTATATTCGAACCACCATTCATCAGCATCATCTCCGTCAAGATATACTTGATAAGCGTATGAAACAAAACCTTGCTTGTTGATTTCCATATAAATATCGCTACCTTCAGTAGGATATGCTGAGTCTCGTTTTTTCATGAGAACTGTAAAGTTGCTGGCTCTCGACGGATTGAACGAGCCGTACTCAAAAGTAATACTTGTGGTACCGTCGACAATCTTTGTGAGCTGTCCCTTTTCATTGGTTGTGAATGTAGCACCATCCACATTCGAGGGCAAACCTTCCGTAAACACATTCTCAACTGAAGGACCTTCCACATTTTCCGGTTCTTTAGGATCATCGTCATCGCTGCAAGAAGCGAACGATACACCCATGAGGGAAACAAGTCCCATTGCAAAAAACTTATAACTGTTTTTCATACTTTTATCTGCCTCAGGGCCCCCGGCATCGGCATATTGATTGTAAAAAAAGCGTGAGAGCCATACTTATTGCTCGCTCCCACTCGCTGAGGCTCTGGTATTGCCCGAATCAGTAGAACGAGCAACGGAGCAGAGGCCTCACGCAAATATGCATAAACGCATTGGCAACGCCATAGCGAAACCAACGTGGTAAATATACATATCCACATAGTGCCGCTTACCATTGCTACATCCTTGACTGATTCTTGAATTTACCAGATTCCAGCGAGTCAAGAAAGAGCGTCGAGTAAACGCTTTTTATTATGTCTGCATATCACTCCATGAACCGCCTCCGGCCATTACGGGCGATAAGCAAGTGCGAAGTTACAAAAAACATTTGAAGCGTGCAACGAAAGACACCTTGACTAATATGTGAGATGAATGGTCCGTCAAGTACATATTGATAATTTTTAATGCGTAAAAGGCAGGTATTACAATTTATTTTGTAATTTTGCGTAATATGAAGTTAGTAATTCAACGTGTCACAGAGGCATCGGTCAGTATTGGCGGTGAGCTTCACAGCTCGATAGGCCCGGGACTGATGATTCTTGTCGGTGTTGCCGAAGGCGATACCCCTGACGATGTGAAATGGCTTGCGGCCAAGGCGGTCGCGATGCGCATATTTGCCGACGATGCGGGAGTGATGAACCGCTCGCTCATTGATGTCGGCGGTGAGATGCTGGCTGTCAGTCAGTTCACTCTCTGCGCGTCAACCAAGAAAGGCAACCGGCCGAGCTACATCCATGCGGCAGGCCATGACCTCGCCATACCCCTCTACGAAATGTTCTGCTCCGAATGTGAATCGCTGACGGGCAGGGAGGTGAAAAAGGGGGTGTTCGGAGCCGACATGCAGGTCGCCCTCGTGAACGACGGCCCCGTGACGATTGTTATAGATTCTAAACTAAGGACTTGACCATGAATCTCACCCCACTACTCGATGACTCCCCCACGCTCCGCGCCCTTCAGGACACGGTGGATGAATGGATACGCACCGTCGGGGTGCGCTATTTCTCGCCACTGACCAATATGGCAATCCTTGCTGAAGAGACCGGCGAGGTGGCAAGACTCATGGCGCGGATGTATGGCGACCAATCCTTCAAGAAAGGGGAGAATCCCGATGCCTTGGCTGATGAACTCGCAGACCTCCTGTGGGTGCTCACGGCAATCGCCAACCAGACGGGAGTGGACCTTACCGAAGCGTTCAGACGCAACATCGAGAAGAAAACCGCCCGCGATGCCGACCGCCACGCATCGAACCCCAAACTCCACGACAACAACACACAGCAGCGGTGAACCGATGCCTGTGATACCACACTCTAAAACCTAAAAACTAAACAACTTAAACGTAATCATCATGGATAAATATCAGCAAGCTCTTGCCGAAAGCCGCGTCACCACATCCGACGCAGAAGTCGCAGCCAAAGTCAACGAAATCCTTGACAAGCACCTCGCAGAAAACAATACTCCCGAAGTATTGAAAAAGATATTCAACTCAATCGACCTCACCACGCTCAAGTCAACCGACTCACAACGCTCAGTGGCCGATTTCACCGAACGTGTCAATGCTTTTGCCCACGAACACGCCGACCTGCCCAACGTGGCTGCAATATGCGTCTATCCCAACTTCGTGCCTATGGTACGCACAGTGCTCGAATGTTCGGATGTCGACATCGCAGCAGTCGCAGGATGCTTCCCCAGCGCGCAGAGCTTTATCGAAGTCAAGATTGCAGAAGTAGGTCTCGCAGTCGAAGCCGGCGCCGACGAAATTGACGTTGTGCTCGGTCTCGGCGACTTCTTCGACAAGGATTATGAAGAGGTGTGCGACCAGCTTTCAGAGATGAAACACTCCTGCCGTGATTCCCTCATGAAGGTCATCCTTGAGACAGGTGCGCTCAAGACTGCAGAAAACATCCGCAACGCCTCCATCCTCTCCATGTATTCCGGAGCTGACTTCATCAAGACATCCACAGGTAAGGAGTATCCCGGTGCATCTCTCGAAGCAACCTACATCATGTGTGAGTGCATCAAGGAATACTACGAGAAGACCGGTCGCATGGTAGGCTTCAAGGCTGCAGGCGGTGTCTCGACCACAGAAGAGGCCCTCAAATATTACACTATCGTGAAGACCGTCCTCGGCGACCAGTGGGTAGAGACCAACGAGTTCTTCCGCATCGGTGCATCGCGCCTCGCCAACTCCATCCTTTCGGATATCCTCGGCGAAGAGACCAAATTTTTCTAATCGGTCGTGACGTTTTGACGCCTGTTTTCCGACCGGCGACAAGACTGACTGAAAGCATAACCCACCCGCCTCGCGGATGAAATGGGGACTCCGGTCCTCATTTCATCCCACCGTGGCAGGGATATGGCCACATCACTCACTCACGATTCGCATCAACCACCCCTGATGCTGACCACTGAAAACCCACAACTCAGAACTGAAAACTGAAAACTCACAACTGAAAACTAAAAAACTCACATTTCCCAATGAAATATTGGATCATCATAGACAGTGTCCAGAAAGGCCCCCTCTCCATTGAAGAGATAGCCACTGAGAACGGACTCAATCCCTCGACCCCCGTGTGGCACGAAGGACTGAGCGACTGGACCACCGCAGCCGCCGTGCCTGAAATAGCGGCGCTCCTGGGGACTGCCAATATCAACGACACATTCACTGACCGTCAGCAAAACTTCGGAGGACAGAACCCCTACGGAGGCTATCAGAACCAACAGCAACCATTCGGACAGAATCCCTACGGACAGCAGTATGGCCAACAATACGGCGCATACAACAACGGTGGATACAATCCTAACGGATTCGGACCGAACGGAGTGCCACCCATGCCCGACAACTACCTCATCTGGGCCATACTCGCCACCATCTGCTGCTGCATCCCGACAGGTATAGTAGCCATCATTTATGCGGCAAAGGTATCTCCCGCCTACTACCGTGGGGACTACATTGCCGCAATGGACGCTTCGTCCAAAGCACAGCTCTGGGTCATCATCTCATTCGTAGCCGGACTTATATGGGCTCCATTCTCAATCCTGTTCGGCAGTCTCTTGTAGGATTTTGAAGGCTGAAGCCGTCATCTGATGCCCATGATGCAATCCGACGACCGTCTCGCACTTTGCCGTCGGCTCCTGTTTGCGGGGGTCATAATCGCCGGCATAGTCCTCTGCTGTCTCTACTTCTTCAAAGGACCGGAATCAGGGCTCTATCCAAGATGCATGTTCAAGATGCTCACCGGTCTCTCTTGTCCCGGCTGCGGCTCCCAACGGGCTGTCCATGCCATGATGGAGGGTGATTTCAAGGCCGCTTTCGGTTTCAACGCGCTCTTCATGCTTGAAATCCCGCTCCTCGGACTGCTCGGCATCTCCCGACTGCTCGGCAACCGCACCCCACGGCTCCAAAGGCTTCTCTCAGCCCGTTTCTTCATCCTCTTCATCCTCACAACCATCATTATCTGGACCATTGTCCGCAACATCTTCGACGTATGAAATCATTGCCATCGCGCCAACTCTCGCTCAGGATTCTGCTTTTCATCATTGTGGTGTCGGTCACCGTCTATTTCCTTCCGCGTTCAGCTGAGAACCACTACACTTTCGAGGAGGGACGTCCATGGAGCTATGCACTTCTGACAGCACCGTTCGACATTCCCATTCATCTCGACTCCGTGAGCGCCATGAGGGTCAAGGACAGCATCGACGCGAATTTCGAGCCGGTGTTCACCCGCGATGTAACCGCTGAAAAGACCATTATTTCAGACTATACCACACGCCTGAACTCAGCGACCGACCTCAACATCACCCCCGCACAGCGCAACCAAATCATAAAGGAGATACGCAAGGTGTATGAGAACGGTATAGTGGACCGCGATACCTACACGAAAATCCATTCCGGCAAGCTTCCGGCAGTGCGTTTCATCCACGACAACGTGGCGATAAGCATCCCGACGGCCAACTATCTCTCGGCATTCCGCGCCTACGAGCATCTCGACAGCGTGCTGAAGGACCGCGAGGTGCGTCAGGCAATATCGGCCACCAAACTCTCCCAGACACTCCATCCCAACATTCTGATTGATTCCGTCACCTCGCGCCGCCTGCTCGACGAGGCATATCAGAAGGCTATGGCTCCGGTCGGTGTCATCCAGCAGGGAGAACGAATAATCGACAAAGGCGACATCGTGACCTCACGTCTGGCAACCGTCCTGCGCACATACGAAGAGATTGCCAACGAACGCGGAAAAGGCACCATCTCGCAGCACTACTATCCCGTGGCCGGCCAGATTCTCTACATGCTGATTCTCTATGGCAGCCTGTATGCCTATCTCTATATCTTCCGGCGCGACTACTTCGACGATGACCGCACTGTGATATTCATCGTCTCGCTCATCGGTCTCTTCACCCTCTTCGCCTTCGCGATGCAGGCCACATTCTCGACCGGCTACTACATCACTCCCTTCACGGTAGTGCCAATCTTGATACTAATCTTCCTGGATTCACGCACAGCCTATTTCGGCCATCTCATACTCGTGCTTATCTGCGCTATCAATTCCTCGTTTGCACTTGAGTTCATCTTCCTCCAGTTCATAGCCGGAGTGGTGGCCATCGATTCACTCAAGGACCTGTCGCGCCGAAGCCAGCTTATCCGCACGGCTGCCCTCATCTTCCTCGCCTACACGCTCTGCTATGCCGCAATGGAGGTCATGCAGGCCGGTTCACTGGCCCGCACGGAGGGACGCGTGTTCGGCTGCTTCGCCATCAATGCCATACTCATCTCGTTCAGCTATGTCCTCATGTTCCTTCTCGAAAGGGTCTATGGGTTCACCTCACGCGTGACACTCGTGGAGCTTTCCGACATCAACAATCCCCTTCTGCGTGAGCTTTCCGAGGAGTGTCCCGGCACCTTCAATCACTCCATGGCCGTCAGCAACCTCGCATCGGCAGCTGCAAGCCGCATCGGAGCCAATGTACAGCTTGTCCGTACAGGCGCGCTCTACCATGACATAGGTAAAATCAAGAATCCGGCATTTTACACTGAAAACCAGCATGGAGTCAACCCCCACGACGCGCTTGACCCCATACAGAGTGCCCGAATAGTCACCGGTCACGTCAACGAGGGTCTGGCTCTTGCCGAGAAAGCAAAACTGCCGAAGATGATACGCAAATTCATCTCCGAACACCACGGAGCCGGAAAGGCACGCTATTTCTACACCACATACTGCAACGCCCATCCCGACGAGGAGGTCGACCCGGCCTCATTCAGCTATCCCGGCCCAAATCCTCAGTCGAAGGAGACTTCGCTTCTGATGATGGCCGACTCAATCGAGGCGGCCTCACGTTCAATGACCGACCATTCACCCGAGGCAATCTCAAACCTCGTCAACAAGATTATCGACGCTCAGATTGCCGAAGGACTTCACAATGAATCGCCGATTTCGTTCCGCGATGTCAGCGCAATCAAAGAGGTGTTCGCCCAGCGTCTGCGCACGATGTACCACTCGCGCATCTCCTATCCTGAGCTCAAAAAGCCGGCGGCTCCGATCTCCGGCCAGAGCTGACGGGAATTGACCCTCATCACATTTACCACTTACCTCATCTAAACCCATCATGTTACGCAATCTGCTCCTTTCCCTCACCGCTGTGGCTCTTCCCGCCATGGCCTACGACCCCATAACCCTACCGGTCATTCCTCCCGATCCGGCCATAGAGAAAAAAGTCGCGGAAACCCTCTCCAAGATGACTTTGGAAGAGAAAATCGGCCAGATGACACAGATTCAGCTCGACATTCTCGGTGAGCAAGGCCCTGACGGGAAATTCAGGCTTGTCAAAGAAAAACTCGACACAGTAATCGGTATATATAAGGTAGGCTCCATCCTCAATGCACCATACTCCTACTGTCTTGATGCGGAAACATGGAACGTAATCATCCCGCAGATTCAGGAGGCATCCATGAAATATATCGGCATCCCCTGCATCTACGGCCTTGACCAGAACCACGGAACAACGTATACCAACGGCGGTACTCTCTTTCCGCAGAATCTTAACGTAGCCGCATCGTTCGACACCGGTCTCTGCCGACGCGCCGCAGAAATCACAGCCTACGAAACCCGCGCAAGCGACTGCCCCTGGACCTTCTCTCCGACAATGGATCTTGCGCGTGACCCGCGCTGGCCACGCTTCTGGGAAAACTACGGAGAGGATCCGCTTGTCAATGCCCTGATGGGTGCAGCAGCCGTAAAAGGTTTTCAGGGTGATGATCCCAACCATGTCGACAAGAACCACATCGCAGTGTCGCTGAAACACTTCATGGGCTACGGTGTCCCCTATTCGGGCAAAGACCGTACCCCGGCCTATATCTCACCCTCAGATTTGCGCGAGAAGCATTTCGCCCCCTATCTTGAGGCCATAAAATATGGTGCGCTCACAATCATGGTCAACTCCTCGTCCATCAACGGCACACCTGTCCATGCCGACCCGCTCCTGCTCACTCAATGGCTGAAAAATGACCTGCAATGGGACGGTCTCATTGTCACCGACTGGGCCGACATCAACAACCTCTACACCCGTGAGAAAGTAGCTAAAGACAAGAAAGATGCCATTCGTATAGCCATCAATGCCGGAATCGACATGGCAATGGAACCCTATAAGGTTGACTACTGCGAGATTCTCCGCGAACTCGTCGAAGAGGGGAGTGTCCCGATGAGCCGCATTGACGACGCTGCGTCCCGGGCATTGCGACTGAAATATCGCCTCGGCCTCTTTGACCGGCCCAACACCCTCCTGAAAGACTATCCGAAATTCGCCTCCAAGGAGTTCCGTCAAGCAGCACTCGACGGGGCAGCGGAGACTATGGTGCTTCTGAAAAACGACGACAACATCCTCCCGTTCAAGTCTGGCACACGTCTGCTCGTGACCGGCCCGACCGCCACCTCCATGCGTTCGCTCAACGGCGGATGGACCTACACATGGCAAGGACATCTGACCGACACATACGCCAAGGACTACAACACCATCCTTGAAGCGCTCACCAACGAATTCGGTGCCGCAAACGTGACCTACGTTCCAACCGTCACTTTCAACAACGAGGGTTCATATCAGGACGAGATTGTTGCAGACAGCGAAGCGGCTGTAAAGGCGGCTGCAAATGCCGATGCAATCGTGATATGTATCGGTGAGAACTCATACTGCGAGACTCCCGGCAACCTCAGCGACCTCCATCTGTCCGTCAATCAGCGTGACATGGTGAAGTCACTTGCAAAAACCGGCAAACCAATCGTACTTATCCTCAATGAGGGCCGTCCGCGCATAATCGCGGACATCGAGCCGTTGGCAACCGCCGTGGTCGACATCATCCTTCCCGGTAACTTCGGTGGTGATGCACTTGCCGAACTCCTTGCCGGAAAACGCAACTTCTCCGCCCGTCTCCCCTTCACCTACCCGAGGGAAATCAACTCGCTTGTCACCTACGACTACAAAGTCAGCGAAGAGGTCGGCAAGATGGAGGGAGTCTATGACTATGACGCGCGCGTGAATGTCCAGTGGCCCTTCGGTTACGGCAAAAGCTACACAACATTCGAATATTCCGACATGCATGTCGATAAAAAAGAATTCAACGCATCCGACGTCCTTACCGTTACAATCAAAGTCACCAATACCGGTACCCGCGACGGCAAGGATGCAGTGTTGCTCTTCTCATCAGACAAAGTTGCAAGCGTGGTTCCCGACAACAAACGTCTGCGTGGATTCACCAAACTCGCCCTCATGCCCGGCGAAACCCGTGAAGTCCGTTTCACCCTACGGGCACCTGACCTTGCCTTCGTCAACGCCGCCGGAAAATGGACCCTTGAAGAAGGCGACTTCACCCTCACCATCGGCAATCAGACAATCCCCGTCTACTGCACAACCACCAAAATCTGGGACCGCCCGAACATTTAATAAACTATGCAAAATTTAATTAATCGAAATAACAAGAAACAACGCGTGGCATCGTAGCTGTACGCCATTAAGACAAGTACATAATTTAAAACCTAAGGCAGAGGAAACTAATGCTATCCGAAAGCAATTTGCAATTATCGGAAGTAGTAGTTTCCTCTGCCTTAGGTTTTTGATTAGGCTTCCTGTGGTTATTGATTTTTCAATAGGCAGAGGATGCCTGTAAGATTGTAGACCTGCAAGACCATATAACTGGAGTATACGGGAGGGGTGGTCTGCGGGGAGGTTAGTGACTATCTTTTTCAGATAGCGTCATCCTCTATTGTTTCGAGTTCGTCAGCTTCAGGTTGTGCGGGAGTGTCGGAGGTTGCGGCTTCGAGCTTCTTCATGATGGCAAAGATGAAACCGGCTGAAACGAGACAGATGACCACGAGGATACCCCATACCATATAGGTCGGAATCTTTCCCCAGAGAAGCATGGGTATGGAGACAAGGTAGTTACCGACAGCTGTGGCTGCAAACCATCCGCCCATCATCGAGCCTTTGAGTTTCGGAGGTGCGACCTTGCTCACGAAGCTTATGCCCATCGGCGAGAGAAGCAATTCGGCGAATGTCAGAAGCAGATAGGTAGATATGAGCCAGTTGGGAGAAACTGATGCACTTGTGCCGACAATACCGAGTGAACCTACAAGCATAAGGACGTATGCCACGGCTGCCATCACCATACCATAGCCGATCTTGCGCGGAGCCGAGGGTTCGGCCTTACGTTTTGCAAGCCAACCGAAGAAAGCAAGCGATACGGGGGTAAGGGCAACTACATAGAAGGGATTGAATTGCTGATATTGCTGTGGCTGGATGCCGGTGAGGGGCTCGGGAGTGATGGAATAGAAATACCACAGCGCCCAACCTACCAGACCGAGGATGACAACCGAGATTCCACGGCTCACGGCACCCTTTGACTGGAAAAGATTGAAGAGGGCATAGACACCGACAGCAACGCTCAGAAGTGCCCATACATTGAAACCGATGCGGGTCCAACCGGTAGCCTCGGGCGATGTACAGCTCTTGGCAAATTCAGTCAGTGTAGCTCCATTCTGATGGAACACCATCCAGAAGAAAATCACTACTGCAAACACAAGCAGAAGCGCAACGACGCGCTGCTTTGTCTGAGCAGGCGTGAGTTCCGGACCGGCCGCTGCTGCGGTCTTAGCTGCTGCGCCATCCTTTTTGTCGGTAAGAATATGTGCGTAGGTCCGGCGACCAAGGAAGTAGATGAGGAAGCTGACTATGAGCGAACCGCAGGCGATTGCAAATGCATAGCTATAGCCGGTCGAAAGCGTGGTTATATACTCGTTCGCAAATGCTGTAAGGTCGGCACCGGCGCTCATTCCATTCTCAGCGATTGTCGCAGAGAGATCTGCTCCGTTCTCCGCACCGTCAAGATAGAGATTACACATTGCAGGGAGCGAGGAGACGTAGGTCAGCCCCTTGGCATCGAGTGCAAGGTTACACATGGCTGTAGCAGCCATAGGTGCAAACATAGAGCCGATGTTGATAGCCATGTAGAAAAGCGAGAAAGCTGCATCACGCTGTCCGCTGTAGCGGGCCTCGTTGTAGAGGTCACCTACCATCACCTGAAGATTGCCTTTGAACAAGCCTGTGCCACATGCGATGAGCAGAAGAGCTGCGCAGAGAATCACGAGCGAAGAGGTGCTGCGGATGTCGGTCGGTATGGCCATGACAAGGTATCCGGCAAACATGATGAACAGACCGGTCACCACACATTTCGAGAAGCTCCATTTATCGGCTACCCAACCTCCGATAAGAGGCATGAAGTAGACAAGGGCGAGGAAGCCCGCATAAATCTGGCCCGACACCGTGGAATCAAGGCCGAATTTCGCCTGCAGGAAAAGCAGGAAGATGGCAAGCATGGTGTAGTAGCCGAAGCGTTCGCCGGTATTGGCAAGCGCAAGCACATACAGACCTGCCGGTTGATTTTTAAACATAGCTTTATGGTTTATTTTTTACTGTCAAATACAAAAGACAAAAGTACGCCGGAAACATCGTCGACAGATTCCATCCGTACTTTTGTCTTCTTTATTACTATCTCAAATTCTTATTAGCTTCAGTGGATTTTATGCATTGGTCACACGTTCGAGCCACTTAACCATGCCGAACATCACACCCATTGAGATGAGACACACAGCAAGGAACACGCTCCAACACATCCAGAGAGGCCATGCATTGTACATCAACGGACCAATCCAGAGGAGAAGGTTACCGAGAGCAGTAGCACCGAGCCAGAGGCCCTGACAGAGACCCTGCATGTGGGCGGGAGCAACTTTCGAAACGAACGAAAGTCCGAGCGGGGAGATGAAAAGTTCAGCCACAGTGAGGAAGAAGTAGAGCAGGATGAGCACCCACGGACCGGCAAGCATCCCTGCAGTCTCGCTGACAGGCATGGCACGGAATTCTGTAGCCGAAGGATAGCCGGAAACGCTTGAGAACACTGCAAGGAAGAGGAAGGCAAGACCTGCGAGCCCCATACCGATTGCAATTTTCTTGGGAGTGGAAATCTCGATGCCACGACGGCTGAGCATTGCGAAGAATGCCATGACAACAGGGGTGAGGACAATCACGAAGAAGGGATTCACTGCCTGCCAGATTTCAGGAGCGATAGTGGATGTATCTACGAAGTCACGGGCGAAGAGTGAAAGCGAAGTACCGTTCTGGTGGAATGAGAACCAAAAGAAGATGACAACTCCAAGCACTGCGAAAAGGGCCATCATGCGCTGCTTGATTTCCTTGGCCATTGCACGACGCTCCTCGTCGGAGATGCTGACAGAGGATGCCTTTGCCTTGGCAGAGGGATTGGGAAGACCCTTCTTATAGATGAGGAAGATTACAAGCGACAGCAGCATGGCAGCAACCGAAGCGATGAATGAATAATGCACACCGGTATTGAACACTTCAAGGTACTGGCTACAGAATGCCTGGATGTCACCGGCTGTGTCGCCTCCGGTAGCAGTGATGAGGGCATAGAGATTATCGATGTTCTCGGTCGACATATTGTCGGTAACGCTCAGATATTCATGGCAAAGTGCGGGAAGTTTCGCATTGTAGGCAAGATTATGGACACCGAGCCACCAACTGCGGAGCATCGGGGCGATGAAAGGGGCCACGAGACCTCCGACATTGATGAACACATAGAAAATCTGGAAACCGGAGTCGCGCTTCGAAGCATATTGCGGATTGTCGTAAAGCTGACCGACGATAGCCTGAAGATTGCCCTTGAAAAGACCATTTCCGAAAGCAATGAGGAAGAGGGCGAAGCAAGTCATCGGGAGCAGCCATGAAATATTCTCAGAAGTAGATAGGATAGGAATGGAGAGAAGCACATAACCGAGACACATGACCACCAGACCACTGATGATGGTTCCCTTGTAATTACGGGTACGGTCGGCGATCACACCGCCTACAAGGCTCAGCAAATAAATGCCTGCATAGAAAAACGAATAAATCAGGGTGCTGGTCTCCTCGCTCAGTCCGAATTTCGAACAGAGGAACAATACTAACACCGCGTTCATGATGTAATAGCCGAATCGCTCACCCATGTTGCTGAGCGCTGCGGGAATAAGGCCTTTGGGTTGGTCTTTGAACATAATAGATGAAATATTTTTCGGTTATAAGCTTTAGAAATTTCTGTGGATAGGGATTGGTATTGATTGGCTTTTGGTACCGATTCAAGATCCGTCATGCCTGAACAGACAAGACTTTCCGCAAAAATACAAAAAATATCATAAAATCCCCTTATTCAGCTTAAAATTTCCTGCCACAAGGCGTTTATTTGCCACTTCACTCTTCCAAAGCACTCAGATTGTCGTATTCACGGCGTAATTCCCGCCGCAACTCCTCCTCAGATGGCAAGCAGTCGGTATATTTTGCAGCAAGAATATTGGCTGAGCTGTCACCGAGGGTATATCTGATGACCTCATCGCTTTTGTCGGCACACAGGAGTAGTCCAACCGTCGGATTGTCACCTTCCGGACGAATTTCCGCATTATAGTAGTTGACATACATCTGCATCTGACCAATGTCCTGGTGAGTCAGGACGCCCATTTTCAAATCGACAAGGACAAAGCACTTCATCAGATAATTGTAGAACACAAGATCGATGTAGAAGTGCTGACCGTCAAAAGTAATACGTTTCTGACGCCCCACAAATGAGAATCCGCGCCCCATTTCAAGCATGAACTCCTGAAGATGGGCTATGAGGCCCTGTTCGAGATCTTTTTCGTAGAACGACGGATTTGCTTTCAAATCAAGAAATTCAAGAACGTATGGATCACGGATAATCTGACGCGGATTGAATTCCTCTTTATCCTTGCGCTTCAACTCGGCTGAAACCCCGGACTTGTCACGGCTGGCCAACAGTCGGTCGTAGAAGAAAGTGTTGATCTGTCGCTGCAACTGCCTGACACTCCACTGACCCTTGACCGCTTCTGAAATGTAGAATTCGCGGGCTTCGGGATTTTGAACTTTTATTATGTGACGATAGTGCGTCCAACTCAATTTGTCACTCACCGAGTGATAATTTGGGAAAACGAGATAGAACTGCCTCATGTATCGCAGATTAGTAGCAGTAAAACCCTTCCCGTATTCGTGAGTCAGTTTTGCTGATATATTCTTTATCAACGAATCGCCATATTCAGCACGAGCCCCACTACCCTGCGCCTCCACTATGAGCCTGCCCACATTCCAGTAGGCCTGCACCATAAGTGAATTAACTGTCTGCATGGCGCGACTGCGCGCCGAATCAATCACTTGTCGGATTTCCTTAAGCAAATTGCTTTCACCGACGGGGAGAGAGATGTTCTTTTCCATGATATTAAACTGTTAACATTCTTAGTGATGCCTGATAAAATCCCAAAGAGCCTCACCTCCACAAAGATACTGATTATAATCCTAATTTCCATAACTCCACACCGTTTTTTTCATCATAAGCATTGGATTATCACTCATTTATTTAGTAATTTTGCAGCCGTCAAAAAATTCAAGTTCGCAATGGATAATAATGCAGATTTTCTTGTAAAATTCAACAGCCCTCGTCTCGGCTACGGCAATGTAGTGCTTCAGAACCCCTCTTTTACCACAATCCCAGCAGGAGTAAGCATCATCCTCGGCCCCAACGGTGCAGGTAAGTCTACCCTCGGTCTGGTCATCGAAAAAGGCCGTTATGCCTACGGCAACCGCCTCGAATTCTCCCGTCCCGACATGAAGGTCAAAATGCTTGCCTTTACCGACATCCATGCCCTTACCGGAATTGAAGTGACACGCTACGACCAACGGCTTGAAGCGACGGTCAACGACCTCGTCCCGACAGTCGGAGAAATCCTTGGCGAAAAAGCATCTACCAAAAAATGGAAAGAACTCTGCGACGCGTTCTCGCTCCACGATGTGGTCAGCAAGCGAGTCAATTACCTTTCGAGCGGAGAACTGCGCAAGCTTCTCATCATCAACGCCCTCATAGACACTCCCGACATCCTTATCCTTGACAACCCCTATATCGGGCTCGACGCACAATCACGCGCAGAGCTCGACAACGCAATCAGCGGGATTGCCGGGAGTGGAACCGGAATCATCATGCTCCTATGCGATGCCATCGACATCCCGGCCTATACCACTGCCATCATTACCCTCGACAACCATACCCTCTCCCGGCCCATCATAAATCCGGAGGAAATCGCCAATCTGCGGGAAAACGCTGTGACCTCATCTCCCGACATCTCCGAAGCCGACCTCCCGGCTCCATCTTCTTCCTGCACTGACTTCGACGTTGCATTCGCAATCGAGGATGGTCATGTCCGCTACGGAAATCGCTCAATCCTCGAAGGTCTTGACTGGACCGTCCGTTCCGGTGAACGCTGGGCCTTGACCGGTCCCAACGGCTCCGGCAAATCGCTCCTCCTCAGCCTTGTCTGTGCCGACAATCCTCAGGCCTACGCCAACCGCATCACCCTCTTTGACCGCCGTCGAGGTTCGGGCGAAAGCATCTGGGAAATCAAAGACCGCATCGGCTATGTATGCCCCGAAATGCAGCTCTACTTCCGCTCATCACTGCCCGTCGAGGAGATAGTCGTAGGCGGTAAGCGCAACTCACTCTCCCAATTCCGAAAAGCTACACCCGACGAACTCGACGAAGCCCGCACCTGGCTCCGTCTGCTTGACATCAGCCATCTTGCCGAACGGAAATTCTCAGAACTCTCATCCGGAGAGCAGCGACTCGTCCTTCTCGCCCGCACCTTCATCAAACAGGCACCCTTGATGATCCTCGACGAACCCCTTCATGGCCTCGATGCCGAACGAAAGGAAAGAGTGCGCCGCCTCATTGACCTCCTTATCACCCGCAACCGCTCCACACTCATCTTCGTCACCCATTACACCCGCGAAATCCCCGAGACAGTCACCCTCACCAAAACCCTCACCAAACTTTAAGAGAGGCACCGCTATCCATAACTGAATAAACATCCGTGTTCATCCTACAGACATCCACTAAGCAAACATATCCTGCCGATTAATTGTTTGCAAATAAGGAAACTTATCCTTATCTTTGCAGGAACAAGACTCCCGGATAATGGACAGACCTATTTTCAGATTCATCGCCTTGCAGGAAGCAGGGGATTTCATCAGTTCCCTACCTCTTGACGTTAGAGAAAAAATCTATTATAACATCCGCAAAATCAGCGGAGGCATAAAAGATGTGGAATTATTCAAAAAACTGGAGAGCACTGACATTTGGGAATTCCGGACCCTATACAAGGGAATCTGTTACCGTCTGTTTGCCTTCTGGGATAGGGAAGAGGAAACTTTTGTGATTGCCACTCACGGCATAATTAAAAAATCGCAGAAAACCCCTTCCAAAGAAATTGCTAAAGCTGAAGCAATACGCATCAACTATCTAAAAGACAAGAATAGGTAAAATATATGGCAATGAAATACTATACTTTAGAAGAAATGATGGACCGGGATCTCGGTAAAATCGGAACTCCCTACAGGGATGCATTTGAAGCCGAGGTTCAGGAAGAGATTCGCGCCTATCACATCGGAGAGGCAATCCGCAAGGCACGTCTGGAACGCTCTCTGACTCAGGAACAGTTGGGTGAAATGATGGGCGTGAAGAAAGCCCGCATATCGAAAATCGAAAACGGCCACAACATCACCATCTCCACCATGGCGCGCGCATTCAGCGCAATGGGTATCCCCGCCACTCTCAATCTCGGAGGCGTACAGGTGGCACTTTAACAGGATTTTTACGCCCAAATGTGCTTGGGAATCATAGTTTTTGCGTATCTTTGCACTCTTGAAAACCGCACTGCGAAATTTTGGAAAATTAATCATACAATTTCTATAACATCATGGCAAAGAAAGCATTGTTAATGATTCTCGACGGATGGGGAATCGGCAATCACTCAAAGAGCGACGCTATTTCCTCAACCCCCACACCCTACTGGGACTATCTCGTAAAAACCTATCCCCACAGCCAGCTTCAGGCATCAGGCGAAAATGTCGGTCTCCCCGACGGCCAGATGGGCAACTCTGAAGTAGGTCACCTCAATATCGGCGCAGGCCGCGTGCTCTATCAGGACCTCGTGAAAATCAACAAGGCCTGTCAGGACGGTTCAATCCTTGAAAACCCCGAAATCGTCAACGCATTCACCTACGCCCGCGACAACGGCAAGGCCATCCACTTCATGGGTCTTACAAGCGACGGCGGCGTGCACTCATCGCTCGACCACCTCTATGCCCTCTGCGACATCGCAAAGCACTACGGTCTTGAGAAGGTCTATATCCACTGCTTCATGGATGGCCGCGACACTGACCCCCGCAGCGGAAAAGGCTTCATCGAGGCCCTCGAAAACCACTGCGCAAAGTCGGCAGGCAAAATCGCATCAATCATCGGCCGTTACTACGCGATGGACCGCGACAAGCGCTGGGAACGCGTGAAAGTCGCCTACGATCTTCTTGTCAAAGGTGAAGGCAAACAGGCCACCGATATGGTTGCAGCCGTACAGGAAAGCTACAACGACGACGTGACCGACGAATTCATCAAGCCCATCAACAACTCGACTGTCGACGGAACCATCAAGGAAGGCGACGCCGTCATCTTCTTCAACTACCGCAACGACCGCGCCAAGGAGCTTACCGTAGCCCTCACACAGCACGATATTCCCGAGGCTGACATGAAGGTCATCCCCGGTCTCCAGTACTACTGCATGACTCCCTACGACGCATCGTTTACCGGCGTACACATCCTCTTCCCGAAGGAGAACGTAGAGAACACCCTCGGAGAATATCTTTCAAGCCTCGACAAGAAGCAGCTCCACATCGCCGAGACCGAGAAGTATGCACATGTGACATTCTTCTTCAACGGTGGACGCGAAGAGCCCTACGAAGGTGAGGAGCGTATCCTCGTCGCTTCGCCCAAGGTCGCAACCTACGACCTCAAGCCTGAAATGAGCGCCTACGAGGTGAAAGACAAACTCGTCGAAGCCATCAAGGAAGAGAAATATGACTTCATCGTTGTCAACTACGCCAACGGCGACATGGTGGGCCACACCGGTGTCTACGAAGCCATCTGCAAGGCAGTGAAGGCTGTTGACGAATGTGTGAAAGACACAGTTGAGGCTGCCAAGGAAGCCGGCTACGAAGTCATCATCATCGCTGACCACGGCAACGCCGACAACGCAATCAACGCCGACGGAACCCCCAACACAGCCCACTCGCTCAACCCCGTTCCCTGCATCTACGTCACCGAGCGCACCGATGCAAAGGTCGAGGACGGCAAGCTTGCCGATGTCGCTCCCACAATGCTTAAGATCATGGGCCTTCCCCAGCCCAAGGAGATGACCGGCCACGCTCTTATCAACTGATGGAATCAATCACAAAACTCTATAAAATAGGCCACGGCCCGTCGAGTTCCCACACAATGGGGCCTCTGAAAGCCGCCCAGGAGTTTGGCTCCCGTCACCGGGACGCCGCATCATTTACTGTGACCCTTTACGGTGCTCTCGCGGGCACCGGAAAGGGTCACATGACTGATGTGGCCATCCTCGGCGAACTCACGCCCATTGCTCCCACCGAAATCATCTGGCAACCCGACATTTTCCTCCCCTTCCATCCCAACGGCATGACCTTCCGCGCCTTTGACCGCGACGGAAAGGAGATTGAAGCACAGACCGTCTATTCAATCGGCGGCGGCGACATCGTCCACGAAGGCGAGGAGCGTCCTCAGGTGAAGGATGTCTATCCGATGGACAAGATTGCCGACATTCTCGACTGGACCAAGCAGACCGGAAAAAGTTTCTGGGAATATGTCGAGGACCACGAGGACAAGGACGTGTGGGACTATCTCGCGGAAGTATGGCAAGTGATGAAAGAGGCCGTCGAGCGCGGAATTGATGCCGAAGGGGTCCTGCCCGGAGGTCTCGGTGTGCGCCGCAAGGCCATCAGCTACTACCTCCACGCCGCCGGCCACAACGACAGCCTCCGCAGCCGCGGACTCGTCTATGCCTACGCTCTCGCTGTCAGCGAGGAAAACGCATCCGGCGGAAAGATCGTCACCGCCCCCACATGTGGCTCCTGCGGTGTCCTCCCCGCCGTTCTCTACCATCTTTCGACCTCCAAGGGATTCAGCGACAAGCGCATCCTGCGCGCACTCGCCACGGCCGGACTTTTCGGCAGCGTCGTCAAACACAACGCCTCAGTCTCCGGAGCCGAAGTCGGCTGTCAGGGAGAGGTCGGCGTAGCCTGCGCCATGGCCGCTGCAGCCGCGAGTCAGCTCTTCGGAGGGACACCCGCCCAGATTGAATACTCAGCCGAGATGGGTCTCGAACACCACCTCGGACTCACCTGCGACCCCGTCTGCGGACTCGTCCAGATTCCCTGCATCGAGCGTAACGCCTACGCGGCAGCCCGTGCGCTCGACAGCAACCTCTACGCATCGTTCTCCGATGGCCGTCATTCAGTCACTTTCGACCGAATTGTTGAAGTGATGAAACAGACAGGCCACGACCTACCGTCGATCTACAAGGAAACCGCACAGGGTGGACTTGCAGCCATCAAATGACACCTAAATCACACCTACCATCCCCTCTCTCCAACCCCATTAAACTCCAGCTTCTCACATTTCAACTGCCATGACACGAAAGTATGACTATCTTGTAATCGGCTCTGGCATAGCCGGCATGAGCTTTGCCCTGAAAGTTGCTTCAAAGGGGCGCGTGGCGCTCATTTGCAAGACCACACTTGACGAAGCTAACACAGCTCTTGCCCAGGGCGGCGTGGCCTCTGTCACAAACCTTGAAGTCGACGACTTCGAGAAACACATCAACGACACCATGATTGCCGGCGACTGGCTCAGCGACCCCGAAGCGGTCCGCAAGGTGGTCACTGAAGCTCCCGAACAGATTAGGGAACTGATCAACTGGGGTGTCGAGTTCGACAAGAAGGCCGACGGGTCGTTCGATCTCCACCGCGAGGGGGGACACTCCGAATTCCGCATCCTCCACCATGCCGACAACACCGGCTTTGAAATCCAGGAGTCGCTCATTGAGGCCGTGAAAGCCAACGGCAACATCGACATCTTCGAGCACCATTTCGCCATTGAAATCATCACCCAGCACCATTTAGGTAAGATTGTCACCCGTCGCACACCCGACATCACCTGCTATGGTGCATACGTCCTGAACACGACGACAGGCGAGGTCGACACCTTCCTCTCGCGCATTACACTCATAGCCACCGGTGGTGTCGGCGCTGTCTACCAGACCACCACCAATCCCCTCGTTGCTACAGGCGACGGTATCGCTATGGTCTACCGCGCTAAGGGAACCGTCAAGGACATGGAATTCATCCAGTTCCACCCGACAGCCCTCTACCATCCCGGCGACCGCCCCAACTTCCTCATCACAGAGGCCATGAGAGGCTACGGCGCAGTGCTCCGCAACCTCAAGGGGGAGGAATTCATGCACAAGTATGACCCCCGCCTCTCGCTTGCACCCCGCGACATCGTGGCGCGCGCCATCGACTCTGAAATGAAGCTCACCGGCGATGACCACGTCTATCTCGACGTGACCCACAAAGACCCCGAAGAGACAAAGAAGCACTTCCCCAACATCTACGCCAAGTGCCTGTCGCTCGGCATCGACATCACCAAGGATTACATTCCCGTCGCGCCCGCCGCCCACTACCTCTGTGGAGGCATCAAGGTCGACGGCAATGCCGAATCGTCCATCAAGCGCCTGTATGCTGTCGGTGAATGTTCATGCACAGGTCTCCACGGAGGCAACCGTCTTGCATCAAACTCGCTCATCGAAGCTGTTGTCTATGCCGATGCAGCCGCACGCCATGCCACAGCCAACGCCTCACACTATGATTTCCGCACCGACGTACCCGAATGGAACGACGAAGGGACGCGCCATACAGAGGAAATGGTACTCATCACCCAGAGCATCAAAGAGGTCAACCAGATTATGGGTACCTACGTCGGCATCGTGCGCTCCAACCTTCGCCTCGACCGCGCCTGGAACCGCCTCGACATCCTCTATGAGGAAACCGAAAAACTCTTCAAGCAGTCGAAAGCATCGCGTGAGATATGTGAGTTGCGCAACATCATCAACGTCGGCTACCTTATCATGCGTCAGGCCAAGGAGCGCAAGGAATCGCGCGGTCTGCACTATACGGTCGACTATCCTCCGGTGCCCCACGGTCCCGTCAAGGACTGATTGCATCCCACAAGCAAGGAGGGTCACAATAAAAATGCATATTTATGTGTTATAATAATGTATGACACAATTCAATAGATTTATCCTATCGCTTATCATGACGGCTCTGTGTGCGCTCGGCGCATACAGCAGCCCCGTCATGCCTGCCGATGACAACGATGATGATACCTCAAACATAAAAGTAGGCTCAGGACGCGTCAAACCGCTTCAGGGCTACTACTTCTTTGACGATGAGAACGGCGACAACACTCTCATGCTTGTGCTTGCCGACGTGACCGTCTATCCTCCCTTGAAGTTCAAGAATAAGAAAGAGGAAGAATTCTACTGGAAGACGGTGCGCGACGTGAAGAAGACCCTCCCATACGCAAAGCTCATCTGCGAGACTCTGATTGAAACCTACGAATATATCGAAACATTCCCCACCCAGCAGGAACGCGAGGAACACCTCAAGAAGATGGAAGGTGCTGTGTTTGAACAATACAAGCCCGTATTGAAGAAATTTACCAAATCGCAGGCTCAAATGCTTATCAAGCTCATCAACCGCGAGACCAACCAATCGAGCTACAATATCCTTAAAGCATTCCTCGGCTCATTCCGCGCAAGCTTCTGGCAGACATTCGGCCGCATCTTCGGTGTGAACCTCAAGACCGGCTACAAACCTGACACCGACCGCAAGGACGCGATAGTCGAACGCGTCGCCACAATGGTCGAACTCGGACAACTGTAACCTGCGGTTAAGTAATAAGGATAAAGGATTAAGCACTAAGTATAAAGTACTAAGTATCAAGGATAAAGCACTATAGATCATATCCAATTAGTGGTGCCCTGTCGGACACCACTTTTTTCGTAATCCCCGACACTGTCGCTACGCTCGGTGTCGAGGGACCTCAAGGCTCCCAATCAGCGGGTGTCCGGCAGGACACCGATTTACGGAGTTACGGAGTTGCCATATATGGGTTATCAGTCACCCAATAGCGCCATATCATCTGCAAATCCCCGCATCCTCAGCATGTTCCGGTATTCTTGAGCAAATGAAACTACCCTATGGTGAGTTTTTTGCTCCATGATATATCGTATTCTTTCCTGTCTGTTTTCGGCATCGACAGAAAATGCACCATAGCCCTCGGCCCATTTATCCCAATGAGGAAAATGAGGATTTGCTCTCAAAAATTTACTACTTTCGGCTTTCAGCAACTTTACGAAATCGGCGACAGCGATTTTGGGAGGTATGTCGCAGAGGACATGGATGTGATCAGGCATCCCGCCTATACGCCATATTTTCACCCCCCTTGACATGCAGAAGTCATAGATGAATTTATATAGCTCACGGTCGTGGGCTATATGGATTACGGATTCTCTGCGGCAAGTGCCGAAAATCAAATGATAGGTAATTGAGATATGGCTCATGGTAATAAGTTTAAGGATAGTTGCTAATGGTAAATCGGTGTCCTGTCGGACACCTGCTGGTTGGGAGTCTTACGGTCCCCCGACACGCTCGCTGCGCTCGGTGTCGGGGGTTACGAATAAATCGATGTCCTACGGACATCAACCATCCGGAGAAGCTATCTGCACACCATAGCTGACGAGCATCTATAGTAGATGGGGACGGTGAATCAACCATCCGGAAAAGCTATCTGCACACCATAGCTGACGAGCATATATAGTGGATTGGGACAGATAATCAGCCATCCGGAAAGGCCATCTACACGCTATAGCTGAGGCAGCATCAACTACGGCTTTTGGACGGGACATCGGCCATCCGGAAAGGCCATCTACACACTATAGCTGAAGCAGCATCAACTACGGTTTTTGGACGGGACATCGGCCATCCGGAGAAGTTATCTATACACCATAGCTGACGAGCATCTATAGAGGATTGGGACGGAGAATCAACCATCCGGGGAGGGCACCATCCACACACACTGTAGCTGACATAGTATTAACAGTGGCTTTTGGACGGCTATCCATCCATGTACTGTAGCCAATGCGTCAATAGTGGTTCTTGACGGTAACTATGCTTTCTGGAAAAGGTTTGAGACGGCGAGTTTGAAATCGTTGAACATGGCCGTGACCGGGGTAAGGATGGGTTTGAAGGGACGCACTGTCCTCGGTGTAAATACCCTGAGACCGTTGTGATGACAGCGGATGTCGAGATGGTCAGTCATTTCGAGCGGTTCGCCATCGAGATGCGACGGGCCACGGCGCTCACGCTCAATGATGATATTATCCGTGCGGAATGTATGGATGAGCATATTCCGCTCAATCATGCCGGTCAGCATATCAACTCCAACCAGAGCTGTAGACAGGGTATTACCTGCATGTATGATGGTCACATCGAGCAGACCATCGTTTATAGCCGCGCTCGGAGCTATATAAGCATTGTTGCCATACTGAGAGGCATTACATACGGCAACAAGAAAAGCCTTCTCGGTCAACTTCTTGCCGTTGGCACTGATGGTGTAGTATTCCGGTTCGTAGTTGGCGTATGTCTCGAACGTACTTTGGATATAAGTTAATTTACCTCTGGTTTTCTTTCGCGCGAAAGCAGCACTCACTGCTGCATCGAAGCCGACGCCGAAGGTACAGAAAAATTTACTGTCGTTAACCGTACCGTAGTCTATATCCTCGGGGTGATTTTCAAGAATCACCTTCAGTCCCTCGCGGATGTCGATAGGAATACCGAGATGGCGGGCAAGTCCGTTGCCGGAACCACACGGGAGTATGCCAAGCACAACTCCTGTGCCACACAGGGCGGCAGCGGTCTCGTTGATTGTGCCGTCGCCACCGGCAGCGAGAACCACGTCGCAACCTTTTTCTACGGCTGAGAGGGCAAGCCTCGTGGCATCGCCGTGACCTTTTGTATATACAACTTCAAGCTCCCAGCCGAGAGGGCTGAGTGCGTCAGCGACCATGCGGTCAAGTCCGGCTTTGTTGCGGGTGCCGGAGATGGGATTGATGATCAGACGTACTTTCATTTACAATAACGGGGGCATCAAATTGTTACGCGTCGCGTGGTAGTGCCTATTTTCAGGATGTAGATTCCTTTTGCGCTCATCTGAAGGCGGTGGGTACCTGCCGGAAGAGTCTCCTGCGAGATAAGCTGACCGAGAATGGTGAACACCTTTATGCTGACCTGATGTTGGGAACTGATATAAATCGCGCCCTCCCTCACAGCCACTTCAGTCCGGTCGGAATCACTGCGTTGCTCGGTGAATATGCGTCCGGGCGCGTCGACAGCCTCCCAGCGCGGTGCGGCTCCAGAAAGGAGCATGGCTGAAAGGACAAACAACGCTATGACAACAAATTGACGCATAGACCGGAGATTAATTTCTGCAAAAGTACTAAAAATTTCTCCCAATTACAAAACATTAGCCTGAAACCCGTCGGCAGTTTTTATTGAAAACTGCAATAAAAAAACCGCCTTCACTTGGTCAACCGTTGGGATGTGAAGGCGGAAAGTGTGTGTTTATAGTCTAAGATAAAGTTTGTTTCAGGAAAGGGTATTCGGGAAATTCCTGAATTGGTGTGTATTGTTGATTGTAAATACTATAGTGTGTCAATGGAATCAATACATCGGATCAAACGGCTTCGTCTTGAAGAGTTTCGAAGTCACATCACCGACATAGTCCGAACTTTTGGATGTGTCGAGCTTCATGACCGGTGCTCCGGGACGGAAATCACATTTGTTGAGGTCGACATAGTAGATGCCGGGATTGGTCACCACATCGAAATAGTAGCGGAGATCGCGGATATTGGCAAACGAGCGCCACTGGGTGGAACTTACGTTGCCCTCTCCCTCGACGGTGTAGGTATAAGGTACCGACACGTTGAAGAGTATCGAACGGATAATTGACAATCCGAGATCGGCATCACCGGTCTTCTCGACATTATGGTCGAAGAAGTAGCCACGCACGAAACGGTCAGGACTGGAGACAGTGCCGGGCAGTGTGTGTGTACCACCCTTTTTCTCCCAATAGTCATTGATGGCATTCATCTGCGGGAAAGTCGGGTCGTTGGTAAGCACTGGAATATCCTGTCCTTCATAAATCTTGATATTGCCGTGATCAAACTCCACCATTGCTGACCGGCCCTGACTGTCGGTAATACCCCAGTGAAGGGTCGATACCGTACCGCCATCAAATGTCGCACCGGAAATGTTGAAGTTATGCTCCCTCAGAAGTGCTACGGCCTCAGGAGTCGTGGCGCAGAGGTCAAGGAGCCATGCGGGAAATACCGCAAGCGACATTGGCGGACGCTGCATGGTTGAATCGTTTACATATACAGTTCCTTTGCAGAAAAGTCCGTTGACAACGAGACCCTTTTCATTCATGCCTTCCGTGACACCGCCGTCATAGCCGACAGCGTAGATGGCACCATATTTCGACGTCCACTCCACGGAGCCGGGCAACGTGTTGCCTACCTTATGCATTCCGCGGGGATAGACATAAAGATTTGTGGGGATGGGTGTTTTCCAATCAAGTGAGCGCCCGATGATGCGCAGGCTGTCATTTCCGACGTAAAGTATACGCGAACATGCTTCGGCTGTATTCTGAAAACCTGCTAAAGCTACGAGTGACATAGCCGCAGCTATAAGTTTTGACTTCATGAGAGTTGAAATTGAGAGGTGTTGATGGTGTTGTTTTGCTTTTGAGTAATTAACACCTCCCGGCCCAAGTATGTTCGGACAAATCCGGTAAAAAAGTGTATGAATAGCGGATTAGGTCAATGGAAAGGCACAAAAAGACAGAAGGTCAGAAGAAACAAAAGTGTTTTCACCTATAATAATCGCAAATACTGACGATTATAAACTTTTGTATCTTCTGACCTTCTGTCTTTTTGTGCCTTTCACCGATCCGGATCCATATCCGGAATCCTCTGAATGAATCTCAGAATTTCGAGGCGAAATAGTGGTCGAGGATGTCGCGGGCGGCTGTGAACGACGACTGCTGATTGTTCAGCACCCTCACCTCACGCTCGGCAAGCATCCGCTCGATTTCAGGATTGTTGTAGAAATGGGCGCGTAGCTGTTCGTCAATGGTCTCATACATCCAGTAGCGCGCCTGTTCGCTGCGTTTGCGTTCGAAATAGCCGTTTGCGTCCACAAAGGCGAAATAGCGGTCAATCATGTCCCACACTTCCGGAATACCGAGCTCGAAGTAGCCTGAGTAGGTCAACACTTCCGGACTCCAGCCTGAAGCTGTCGGCGGGAAAAGGTGGAGCGCACTGCGGAACTGGGCCTGAGCCAATTGGGCACGCTGGATATTGTCGCCGTCGGCCTTGTTGATGACAATACCGTCGGCCATTTCCATGATTCCGCGCTTGATACCCTGGAGTTCATCTCCGGTACCGGCAAGCTGGATGAGCAGGAAGAAATCGACCATCGAGTGGACTGCGGTCTCGCTCTGCCCGACACCCACGGTCTCGACGAAAATATTATTGAATCCGGCAGCTTCACAGAGGACAATTGTCTCGCGGGTCTTGCGTGCCACACCACCCAATGAACCGGCCGATGGACTGGGACGGATGAAAGCGTCAGGGTGGACCGAGAGCTTCTCCATTCGGGTTTTGTCGCCGAGGATACTTCCCTTGGTGCGTTCACTTGAAGGGTCGATTGCAAGCACGGCAAGTTTGCCCCCATTACGAAGCACATGGAGACCGAACACGTCAATCGATGTACTCTTGCCTGCTCCGGGGACACCGGTGATGCCTATGCGGCGGGACTTTCCAGAATGTGGAAGGCACTTTTCAATCACCTCCTGCGCGATGGCCTGATGCTCTGGAGAAAGGCTCTCGACGAGAGTGACGGCACGGGCGAGAGTGGTGATGTCGCCTTTGAGTATTCCCTCTACGAGTTCTCCCGCGTTGGGAAGCACGCGCCGACGGCGCGGACGGAGATATGGGTTGACAACCGGAGGTTGGTTGACACCTTTATTGACGGTCAGACCGCCGAACTGTTCATCGTTTTCAATATGTTCCATGGGGTTAAGGCTGATTGGGTTGATGGGATGGATATGATGACTGCGGTCACTTGACCTCCGCCACCACGCGCACCATTGTCGAGGGGTGGTCAGGGTCATTGGCCACGATATTGATTCGTGCGTTGAGGAGCTTGCTGTCGCCAAGAAGGGCCGGATTAACCGTCACTTCGGCCTTTGCGCTCTTGCCCGGCTTGATTTCCATGGTCTTGAGCTTGACACTTACGGCCTTGTCCGGACAACTGATACGGCGGATGATGAGAGGGCTCTTGCCCTTGTTGGCGATGGTAAACGAGCGTGTAATCGGCGAAGAACCGCGCTGTATCTGTTTGAGGTCAATGGCAGTGACATCCGCATCGAGGCGTGGCGCCTCTTCCCGTTGCTTTTGTGTGAGCGTAGAGAAATCCTCACCGATGATAGCCACTGTCTCCACCGTCACCTTTTCAGGCGATGCTGCTGACGGCGCGACAGTCATTGAGTCGGTCACCACTCCCCAATCGTCAATTTTATCGGCATTGAGGATGGTCGAGATGACGAAGCGGTCGCCGGGTGGCACGACAGTCGGCTCAACAAGAACCTTTATATAAGAAGGCAGATTGCCCACCACCGGCCGCAGAGTATCGGCCGATGCGTTGTAGCCTTCGAGAAACTGTCCGGCAGTGTGGCCTTTAAGCACCTCGCCGTAGGCGATTACCTTCGAGCGCAGTTTCATCGGGCCGAGCGACACCGGAAAACGCGATTTGAGTGTATTGGACGTTCCGATGACGGTGCCCTGGATGGTCAGTTGCGAACGCTTGGGAGCGCAATCAAGATCCACGTTTACATATTTTCCGAATCTGCCGGGACGGCCCGACGGGTCAAAACCGACACGGATGACCGCTGTATCGCCCGGAGCAATCGGGGCTTTGGAGTACTCCGGACGGGTGCATCCGCAATTGGCGCGCGCACCGATGATGGCTATCGGCTCATCGCCAACATTGACAAGGCGGAAATCGCAATAGACTGTTCCGAGACTCTCGTCGAAAGCCCCGAAATCATGTTTCTGCTCAAGCCAAACGCCCTGCCCCTTGGCCGAAACCGTGAGAGCGGAGCCGAGGAGAGCCGCCAATGTCAGAAATTTTGGAATTCTCATGATGCAGATGGTTGAAAGTGAGCTTTTGAGACACGGACGAAGGTCAGGGAACAATGACACCGTTGAATGTAAGGGTCTTGCGGCCTGCTCCTGCATTGGTCTTCACCTTGACCGAACGGTTGAACTCTCCCGAGCGGCCTTTGGGCTGGAATGTAATCTTTATCTCACCCTTCTTTCCGGGAGCAATCGGGGCCTTGGGGAAATCAGGCTTTGTGCATCCGCAACCGCCGTTGGTGACGGTGATGATTGTCAGCGGCTCGTCGCCGGTATTGGTGAAATCATAGACTGCGGTCACCATACCGCCATCGGCCTTGATGGTGCCGAAATCGTGGGATGTTGAATCGAAGGTAATCTGAGCCTTGCCTTTAGCGGCCATCGAGCCGAAACCGGCGATGGCGAGGAGCATCATTATGATGAGCTTTTTCATATTGGGAGTTGTGAGTTTTGAGTTTTTAAGTTTTGAGTTGTCAGTTGTGGGTTACAGCGTGGAAGTCTGAGGTCGGGAGTTGGCTGTTTAAGGCTGTCTGTTTTGAGTTTGGGGCCTCAAAGAGTCCGCAACTGTTGCAAAATTAAACAAAATCGCTGAGATTTATCCTCGTGATTTTCCAATTTATAAACATTTTCACAATAGGGAATGTTTTATTAACAAGACTTCAACCTTGGCACTCACTTTTCAACCTGACGATTATGAGAATAAGAAGATCCACATTCCCTATCCTGAGCCTCATCATGACATTCGTATTACCGCTGCTGGTCAGCGGCTGTGGTTCCATGCGCAGCCATTGGGGCGTTGAAGGTGATCTCCCCTTCGGCGACAGTCACTATTACTACGAGCAGGACCATCACCATAAGGATAAGAAGCACAAAAAACATAAAAAGCACAAGAAATACAAGAAGCATCATCACGACGATGATGACCTCTACAACATTGACGACTCAGATGCCTCCCCCTACAACGAACTCAACAACGTCCCCATCTGAAGCAGTTCTCTCCCATTCCTGAAACAGCAGCAAAACAGCCAAAATCTACGCAGTTTCCAAGAAAACTTCGTATAAAGACATAAACTTGTAAAAACATATAGATCCCGGAAGCAATTCTCAAATATCCTTGCTTCCGGGATTTATATGCCCATAATCTTGAATATATTGCGACCATTTTATTTGCAATCAGCAAATAATCAGTATCTTTGCAATTACTATGACAATAAATAAATATCCAGTTAATAAGGAGAACAATTATAGAGTTGCAGTCAGCATCATAAAAGAAGCCATTTTGCGTAGCCAATATCAGGCAGCCAAATTGGTGAATCGTGAAATGCTATCACTCTATTACGGCATCGGCAGATACATATCAGCAAATTCCAGAGATGGCTTTTGGAAAACGGGAGCCATTAAAGCTATTTCCGAACGACTCTGCAAAGAACTACCTGGCCTTAGAGGATTTTCTGAGACTAATCTGAAATATATGAGGATATTTTATGAGGAGTGGTCTCCTGTAATTGAAAATAAAGACCTGAGATTGCCAAAACTTACCGATGAGATAGATACCTCTTTATTGCTTACAGTCAAATCGTCAGCCAAGGCTGACGATTTGGAAATATTCATGGATTTAAGCTTTAGTCACCACATAGTAATCCTTACCGGAGAAAAAGATTTGGCAAAAAGATGGAAATACATCAAACTCGCCATTACACATAAATGGAATAAACGATTCTTGCAAGAGCAAATCAAATCTAATTCAGCAGATAAGTACGGAGCTCTACCATCAAATTTCATTTCTACAATCCATAACTCAGAAAACGCATTTAAGGCATTAAATATGTTTAAGGATTCCTATCTATTGAATTTCATAAATACAGAGGAAATAGGAATCCGTGATATAGAAGATATTGACGAGCGCGTTGTGGAAAAAGAAATTGTCCACAACATCAAAAAATTCATAATGACATTCGGACAGGACTTTGCATTCATAGGTAATCAATATCATCTTGAGGCATTTTCCCATGATTTCTTTCCGGATCTGTTGTTCTTCAACCGCGAGTTGAATTGTCTTGTAGTCGTAGAACTGAAAACAGGGAGCTTTAAACCAGGCTATCTTGCCCAACTCATGACATATCTTCGTATCCTCGATGACAAAGTAAAAAAGCCTCATGAAAACCCGTCAATCGGAATTGTACTTTGTAAGACTGCAAATAAAGACTTCGTTGAATACGTAATTCAAGATTATACCAAACCAATGGGGGTTGCTACATATCGAATCAATTCCGAGATGCCGGAAAGGCTTCGCGAGGCTTTACCGGATGTTGAGGAACTGAAAAAATTGCTATAACCTATGTGGGATAAGTAATCGGAACCTCATACAAAATCAAAACCGGCCGGAAAATCAGGGCGTTCCTAATTTTCCGGCCGGTTTTGATATTGTAACGTTAATGGGACAGTTTACTTGTGGTCCATTGTGGCGGCGTCGAGGCCGGCGACAGCGATGAGGTTGATGATATCGCGGACTTCAGCATCCACATTGATGAAGTGGATAGGCTTCTTCAGACCCATCTGGATCGGGCCGATAGACTCACCGACACCCATTTCGAGCATGATGCGATAGGCGGCGTTTGCAGCGCTGAGGTTGGGGAACACGAGGGTGTTGACCTCTTTGCCGTAAAGACGGGTGAAGGGATATACCTTGTCGCGCACGGGTTTGTTGAGGGCATAGTTGACCTGCATCTCGCCATCCACAACCATTTCGGGATAATCCTTGTGGAGACGGCTGACTACATTGTGGACAACTGAAGGCTCTTCCTCCTTGTTCGAGCCGAAGTTCGAGTACGACACGAGGGCCATGACCGGCTCGTGGGCAAAGAACTTGACCGAATCGTTGGCAAGACGGGCGATGTCAAGAAGAGCATCCTCATCCATGTCGCCGTTGACCATTGTGTCGGCGAGGAAGTAGGTTCCCTTCGTGGTCTCAAGGACATGCATGGCTGCGAAATGATTGAAGCCCTTGCGCATACCGATGACCTCGCGGGCAATATCGGCGGCAGCATTGTTGGCAGCACGGGTTCCGGCGATGAAAGCATCGGCATCACCGGTCTCTACCATCATCATACCGAAGTAGTTGCGGTCAAACATCTTGTCGAGCGCGCTCTCGAAGTTCTCGCCCTGACGCTGACGCTTGGTGGAGAGCATGGCCGCATAGCGTTCGCGGCGGGGTGCCTCGCGGTCGTGACGGAGGTTGACAATCTCGATACCCTCGATGTTGAGGCCGAGGCGCTGGGCGCGCTTCTCGATCATCTCCTCGTTGCCGAGCAGGATAGGAACGCAGAGACCGTCGGCCGCTGCGATTGCTGCCGCACGGAGCATATTGTCGGTGTTGGCTTCGCCGAACACGACGCGCTTCGGGTTGGTACGGGCTGCTTCGTTGATGCGGCGGGTAAACTTGCGGTCATTGCCCTTGAGCTGACGGAGCTTCTCGTCGTATGCATCCCAGTCGGTGATGGGACGACGGGCCACGCCGCTGTCCATCGCACCCTTGGCCACTGCAGGCGACACCGAGGTGAGCAGACGGGGGTCGAAGGGAGTGGGGATGATGTAGTCACGTCCAAATTTGATGTCCGAGCGGTTGTAGGCGGCGCTTACCACCGGAGGAACCGGCTTCTTGGCAAGCTCAGCGATGGCGCGGACAGCATATATCTTCATTGTCTCGTTGATTTCCGATGCACCGCAGTCGAGCGCGCCACGGAAGATGTAGGGGAAACCGAGCACATTGTTAATCTGGTTGGGATAGTCCGAACGGCCTGTACCCATGATGATGTCGGGACGGGCGGCAATCGCCTTCTCGTAAGCGATTTCGGGGTCAGGGTTGGCGAGGGCGAAGACGATGGGTTTCGGAGCCATGCTCTTGACCATCTCGGGAGTCACCACATCCTTGACCGAAAGGCCGAGGAACACGTCGGCATCCTTCATCGCCTCAGCGAGAGTGGTGATGGGGCGCGATGTTGCAAACTGAGCCTTCTGGGGATTGAGGTCTGTACGGCTTGTCGAGATAACTCCCTTGCTGTCACACATCACGACGTTTTCCTTCTTCACACCGAGGGCGCAATAGAGCTTCGTACATGAAACGGCTGCAGCACCGGCACCGTTGACAACGAGGCGCACATCCTCGATTTTCTTGCCCTGAATCTCAACCGCATTGAGCATCGCGGCAGCAGAGATGATGGCGGTTCCGTGCTGGTCATCGTGCATCACAGGAATATTCATTTCAGCCTTCAGACGCTCCTCGATTTTGAAACATTCGGGAGCCTTGATGTCCTCAAGGTTGATGCCACCGAATGTCGGGCCGAGAGCCTTGACAATTTCGATGAACTTATCGGGGTCGGTCTCATCGACTTCGATATCGAAGCAATCAAGACCTGCGAAAATCTTGAAAAGCAGGCCCTTGCCTTCCATCACGGGCTTGCCGGCGAGAGCGCCGATGTTGCCGAGGCCGAGGACAGCTGTACCGTTGGAGATTACAGCCACGAGGTTGCCCTTGTCGGTGTATTTGTAGACATCATCGGGATTGTCCTTGATTTCAAGACAGGGATATGCCACGCCGGGAGAATATGCGAGAGCGAGGTCGGCCTGAGTGGCATAGGGTTTGGTGGGAATTACTTCAATTTTTCCGGGGCGCGGATAGCGGTGATAGTCCAGCGCCATTTCTTTTGTAACTTTTGCCATATTTTAGAGTGTGTACCTTTTTTTCCAATGTTTGCCTGCGGATT
This sequence comes from uncultured Duncaniella sp., assembly GCF_910577345.1. Classification (GTDB taxonomy): domain Bacteria; phylum Bacteroidota; class Bacteroidia; order Bacteroidales; family Muribaculaceae; genus Duncaniella. Next base: position 59,664 of record NZ_CAJTMT010000002.1, on the reverse strand, counting down.
GAGGGCAAATCATGCGCGGATGACAATTTTATAATAATATAGGTGCAAAGTTAACAAAAATCCACCATATATGGCTCAAAACTGTCAAAATTTTACTTTCATATCCCCTTTTGGTTGAGGTTCCTCACTTTTAACATGTAAAAGGCTGAAAGTTTAACGGTTAAAAATAGTGACATAATCAAAATTTTCACTACATTTACAGCGTGAAAGTGTGCCATTCCGTCACTGACGGTCCGACACACCTGTTTTGTCTATAATAACTTCTCATTTTTCAACATCAAATTTTTCGCATGAAGAGGATACTCCTTTTACCGCTATTGGCGCTGCTGACAGCGCTTGGTGTGTCGGCCCAGTCCGATCCCCGCCAGCCTCTTGTGTTCGGAGTGGCTTTCTACAACCTTGAAAACCTCTTTGACACCATCAACAACAACGGCAAGTATGACCTGGAGTTCTCCCCGGGTGGTGCCCGCCAATGGAACAGTGAGAAATACTGGAGTAAAATCAACAATCTCGCTTACTGTATCTCAAAAATGGTCACCAAAAACACCCCGATGGGTCCTGCCATCATCGGTGTCTCCGAAATCGAGAACAAGGGTGTGCTCGACGACCTCGTGCGCGCCAAGGACATCCGCCAGTGGCGTCTGCAGGTGGTACACCATGATTCCCCCGACCGCCGAGGCGTGGATGTCGGTCTCCTCTACAATCCCCGACTCTTCAAGGTGCTCGATGTCACCAACCACACCCTCGTGATTCCCGGAAACCCTGATTTCCGCACCCGCGACCAGATGTGTGTCACCGGTATCCTCGGAGGCGACACCCTCAGCGTGATTGTCAACCACTGGCCATCGCGTCTGGGCGGACAGGAGCGTTCGAGCTACCTCCGCGAAGCCGCTGGCGAACTCTCGAAACATATCGCCGACTCCCTCTGGGCCATCCGTCCCAACCAGGGCGTGATTGTCATGGGTGACCTCAACGACGACCCGCAGGACAAATCCTGTGCCGTCGCCCTCGGTGCGAAGCGAGATCAGGACAAGGTCGAGCCTCACGGCTTCTTCAACCCCTGGTGGCGTGTGCTCGACAAGGGTATCGGTACACTCGCCTACAAGAGCCAGTGGAACCTCTTCGACCAGATTATCGTATCGGGAACCCTTCTGAAACACAACCACGGTCCGCTGCAATACAGCTCCTGCAAGGTCAACAACTTTGACTTCCTCTTCGACACCGAAGGACAGCGTCAAGGCTACCCGAAGCGCACATATTCCGGTGGCGCATGGCTCAACGGCTATTCCGACCACTTCCCGACAATCGTATTTCTTCACAAGGTAAGAAAGTAAGCCTCCGACGATGAAAACAGAAGACACCCCTACCCTCCCCGCACCCGGGGAGCGTCCCCCTTTCGTCATCACAGTAGGCCGTCAGTTCGGCAGTGGCGGACGTGTGCTCGCCAAGGCTCTCGCCGAAACGCTCGGAATCGCATACTATGACAAGGAACTCCTCGTTGAGTCGGCAAAACACGCAGGCGTGAATCCTGATTTCTTTGAGAAAAAGGATGAACGCTTCCCGACCTTCCTCCAAGGTCTGTTCAGCTTCTCGATGGGTGTGACACCGATGTGTTACTACACCGGTGCATCCTCCATCAGCGACGACGGTCTTTACAAGAGCATCAGCGAATTCCTCCAGCACACCGCCCGGGAGAAATCCTTTGTGGTCGTCGGCCGAAGCTCCGACTACATCCTGCGCCATCATCCGAGATGTGTCAACATCTTCGTCCATGCACCGATGGAAGAATGTGTGAAACGCATCACCGGACGCAACGATGCCATAGATGCCGTCAAAGCTGAGGCGATGGCCCGGAAAACCAACAAATGGCGCGCTGACTACTACAATTTCTTCACCGACAAAACATGGGGCGATGCCAAAAGCTATGACCTTACCATCGACTCTTCCCTGCTCCCGATGGAAGCTAACGTCGAACTCATCAAAACCTATCTCCGGCTGAGAGGGTTCATCGACTGAGCGGCCATTCCATTCATCTTTCATCAAGATACAAATCCTACAATCAAATACTTTTTTTCATAACAGAATCTATGAGACTAAAACTGTTTCTGCTACTGCTCATGGCGGCCGTGTTGCCATCATTTGCACAATCGACAGGCGTAGCCGGTACTGTGGTCGACTCCAACACCGGATCACCCGTGGCGGGTGCGAGTGTCATCCTCGACAACCAAGGTATCTATGTCACAACCGGTCCTGCCGGCGATTTCTCAATCTCCAACGCCCGTCCGGGAGCCGATGTGCTCGTCATTGTCGCATACGGTTACAATGACCTCTCGCTCGATGTCGACATAGTCAACGGCACCGTAAAAGATCTTGGCGACATCAAGATGCTATCCTCAAACCTCAACAACACATATTATGAGGAACAGAACGACATGTTCTTCGACCAGGCCCTCCTTGAAGACGAGGAAGGCAACGCGCAGTCAATCGCAGCCCTCACAGGCGCAAGTGACGACGTCTACTACAATTCTGCAAGCTATAATTTCCAGCCCATGCGCTTCCGTGTGCGCGGCTATGATTCGAAATACAGCGAGACCTACATCAACGGCATCAACTTCAACGACCTTGCCCGCGGACGCTTCAACTATTCGACCCTCGGTGGCATGAGCCGCGCCTTCCGCGACAAGACCTCGTCACTCGGACTCGGAGCTGCCAACTTCGGCTTCGGAAACATCGGCGGTGCTACCGACATCAACACCCGTGCCGCTCACTACGCTCCCGGCTTCAACGGTTCGGTCGCATATACCAACTCCAACTATATGCTCCGCGCAATGGCCATGTACTCAACCGGTCTTCAGAAAAACGGCTGGGCCTTCACCGTATCGGCCATCGGACGCTATGCCGACGAAGGTGTGATCGAAGGCACATTCTACAACTCATTCGGCCTCTTCGCATCGCTTGAAAAAGTGTTCAACGAGCACCACTCACTCAACCTCACTGTCTGGGGCGCACCGACTCAGCGCGCAACCAACTCGGCCACATACGAGGAAGCCTACTCTCTCGCCGACAACAATCTCTACAACCCCAACTGGGGCTGGCAGGACGGCAAGAAGCGTTCTTCGAAAATCGTCGAGACCTTCGACCCCACAGCGGTCCTCAACTGGCTCTGGAATCCCAAGAAAGGAACAACACTCAACACAGGTGCGGCATTCCGTGCTGTCCACTATTCTACATCGGCCCTCAGCTGGTACAATGCAGCCGACCCGCGTCCGGACTACTACCGCTACCTCCCGAGCTACTTCACAGCTTCCGGCAACACCGAAGCCGCCGAGCTCTACACCGACCTCTGGAAGCACGACGAGAATTTCCGTCAGATAAAGTGGGACGATCTCTATCAGGCCAACTACTACAACAATCTTTATGGCCGTGGAGGCAACCCCGACAACCATTCGTCAAGCTACATTCTTGAGAACCGCCACAGCAATCAGATCAACTTCATGCTCAACTCGGTCCTCAACCACCGCCTCAACGACTACATGACCCTTCAGGCAGGCGTATCGTTCAACTACACCCGCGCCCACTACTTCAAGACAATCCGCGACCTCCTCGGTGGCGAATACTGGCTTGATGTCGACCAGTACAGCGAACGCGACTTCCCCGGTGATCCCTCGATGATGCAGAACAACCTCCTCGACCCCAACCGCAAGGTGGGCAAGGACGACACCTTCGGCTATGACTACTACATCAACGCCATCCACGGCAACGCATGGATCCAGAACGTCATCGCCCTTCCCCAGTGGGACATCAACTACGGTCTTAAGATCGGCTACACCCAATTCTACCGCGACGGCAAGATGATGAACGGCCGCGCGCCCAAGAATTCTTACGGCAAGGGTGCCACCCACCGCTTCGACACAGGTGCCCTCAAGGCCGGTGCCACCTACAAGATTGACGGACGCAACTTCATCACTGCCCATGCAGGCTATGAGACTGTCGCTCCCCTCTTCGAATATTCCTACATCTCACCCCGTATCAAGGATACCGCTATTTCCGACCTCAAACCCGAACGCATCCTTTCGGCCGACCTTTCATACGCATGGAACTACCGCCGTTTCCGTGGTGCCATCACCGGTTTCTGGACAGAGATGTATGACCAGACTGAGCGTACATCCTACTACGACGACCAGTATTCGACATTCATGAACTATGTGCTCAAAGGTGTCCACACCCGCTACAAAGGTATTGAAATCGGTGCAGCCTTCAAGGTGACACCCTCCGTCACCGTAAGCGCAGCCGCCACCTTCGCACAGTATCAGTACAAGAACCGTCCGAAGGGCACCCGCTCCTACGAAAACGGTATGCGCCCCGACACCACACAGGTTGTATATCTGAAGAACTTCTATGTCGGCGGTACTCCGCAGACGGCTGTCAACGTCGGTATCGACTGGGCCGCCCCCAAATCATGGTTCTTCAACGTGAACGCATCGTGGATGGGCGACGCCTACGTCAACCTCTCCCCGATCCACCACGAGGCTCTTCCCAACCTCTGGGAGAAATATCCCTCGATGGACGAACTCGAAGCCAAGATGGATGAACTCGCAACCCAGGACAAGCTCAACGACGCATTCGTGCTGAACGCATCCATCGGCAAGCTCATCTATCTCAACCGCAAGATTTCGATGAACATCAACCTCAATGTCGACAACATCCTCAACAACAAGAAAATCCAGACCTACGGCTATCAGCAGGGACGTTTCGACTACTCGAACTACGATTCCACCAAGTATCCCAACAAGTATTTCTATGCGCAGGGCATCAAGGTTTACCTCAACGTGGGCATCCGCTTCTGATACTCTGACCAAAAATAACCCGAATACACATATATAATATATCAGAATCGCAATGAAACTACATAAATATGCATCATGCCTCGCGCTTGCGGCAATCTCAGCCGCGATGGTAAGCTGCGACAACGACTTTGACCGCCCGCCGGTGATTGTCCCCGAAGCAACCTACGAGGTGAACACAGCAATCTCTGAATTCAAGGAAATGTTCTGGGAAGTCACCCAGTCCAATTCGTCTTACAAGACTATTCCTGTCAACGAGAATGGCGACAGCATCATCCTCGGCGGCCGCGTCATTTCATCGGACGAGGATGGCAACGTCTACCAGCACATCTATTTCCGCGACGAAACCGGTGCGCTCGACATCCGTGTCCACGGCTATGACCTCTACGAAAGCTATCCGATGGGCCAGGAAGTGCGCATCAACGTCACCGGTCTCCTCGTCGGCAGCTACGGCAAGCAGATGCAGCTCGGTGTGCTCTACAACAACGGTGTCGGAGGAATGGAACCCGAGGAATTCAAGGTGCGCGCACAGCGCAACGGTCTCCCCTCGCTTACTGATGCCGAGCCTTACGCTGTGACACTCACCGACCTCGCAGGCTGGACAAACGATAAGGCAAAACTCATCGCATGGCAATGCCAGCTCGTCAAGATAGAAAATGTCAGCTTCGAAGGAGGAGGAACACTTCTCTGGACCGACAAACCGGGTGAGACCGGAACATCCACACGCTATCTCAAGGATGCTGCCGGCAATTCAATCGAAGTGCGCACAAGCAACAAATGCACCTTCTCGTCGGAAGTGCTGCCGAAAGGCACCGGAACCGCTGTTGCGATTCTCGGGTTCTACAACAACAAATGGCAGCTCACTTTCATGGATCCGCAGAGCGGCTGCATAGACGGTTTCGAGTTTGTAAGCTCTCCCGAAACCCCGGAGAATCCCGACACCCCCTCGACCGGAGAAATCATCTACTCAGCCCTCGCTGAAGATGCCGCTTCGGTTGACTGGACCTACGAAGGAAACAGCGTTGAAGGTGTGGAAGCCATCTGGTCATGGAAAGAATACAGCGGCAAGCATTATCTGAACGCAAGCGCCTACGTCGGCGGCAAGGCATACGCCTCAACTGCCTACGCCTATTCACCCGTCATAGACCTCACTTCCAAAAAGAGCGCAAAAATGAGCTTCGACCATGCAGCTAAATTCCAGACCACACTCCGCACACTCTGTTGCGCAGTGGTCCGTGAGGAAGGCGCATCATCGTGGACCGAACTTACGATTCCCTCATGGCCCGAACCCGGAAGCTGGAGCTTCGCATCGTCAGGCAGCATCGACCTTTCGGCCTACGCCGGAAAGAAAATCCGGGTCGGTGTGAAATACGGTTCGTCAGCCGAAGGTGCCGACACCTGGGAAGTCAAGAATCTTAAGATTAGTGAATAATCGGATTAAAAATCAAGAATTATGAGAAATTTCAAGACATATATAAGCCTCCTGTTTGCCGGCGCACTGACTCTGACAGCCTGTCAGGACGATTTTGATGCCCCTGCGATGACAGACCCCGATTCAACATGGCTCGGCGACACTGAAAACTATGAGGTCAAGACCATCAACGAAATCAAGACCCAGTATTGGGAGGATGCCGACAATTATTACAAGACCATCGGAGAAGCCGAGGATGGGAAACGACTTCTCGTGAAGGGCCGTGTGATTTCATCGGATGCCTCAGGCAATATCTACAAATCGCTCGTCATCCAGGACGAGACAGGCGCTCTCGCGATGAGTATCAATGCCAACTCGATGAACAACCAGTATCGTCGTGGCCAGGAACTCGTCATTGACCTCACCGGCATGACAATCGGCAAGTATGCCGGTCTGCAGCAGCTCGGCTCTCCGGAGGATTCACCCTCCTACGGACAGCAGACCACATTCATGCCCTACGAACTTTTCGTCGAACACACCCAGCTCAACGGAATTCCGAATCTTGCCGAGGTCGACACCATAACCGTCAATTCCCTCACCGAACTGTCGGGAGGTCCGGAGGTGCTCCGCAAATGGCAGAGCCAACTTGTGAGATTCAACAATTGCTACTTCGCCGACGGAGGCAAGGAGACTTTTGCAGCAAGCAAGGAGACTGTCAACCGCACACTCACTCTCTCGGACGGCGGAACCATCGTTGTCCGCACCAGCGGCTATTCGAACTTCTATGCCGATGTGCTCCCGGAAGGTCATGGTGACGTGGTCGGCCTTCTCAGCTATCACTCAAGCGGTGGCTGGCAGTTGCTCCTGCTCGACCGCAAAGGTTGCATGAATTTCGGCAACCCGACCATCGGTCCGGGCGCTGAAGAGAACCCCTACACCGTCGACCAGGCAATCTCAATCATCAGCGGTGGCGGCACAGCCTCCAACGTGTGGACCACCGGCTATATCGTAGGTGCAGTTGCTCCCGGTGTTCAGGCCGTCAGCTCGAACGACGACATTCAGTTCAGCTCCGAACCCGACCTTGACAATACCCTCGTATTCGCTCAGGAAGCGGAATGCAAGGACTGGACCAAGTGTATGGTCATCACTCTCCCGCAGGGCAGCAAGCTCCGCCAGTATGGCAACCTTGTCGATAACCCCGCCAACTACAAGAAACAGATCTGGCTCCTCGGCAACTTCGGCACATCGCTCGAAATGCCCGCTATAACCGGCAACAACGGCGCTGCAACCTCATTCCGCATCGACGGCGTTGAAGTTCCCGGCGGCGACGAACCTACCCCCGGCCAAGGCGACGGCACAAAAGAAAGCCCCTACACAGTCACCCAGGCTATCGCGTTGAACAACCCCGGTTCCACCGCATGGGTTGAAGGATATATTGTAGGTTGGGTTGAAGGCGCCGACATTTCGACCGGAAGCCATTTCTCAGTTCCCGCAACCAACGCGGCAAATGTACTTATAGCAGCCTCACCCAATGAGACCGACTATACCAAGTGTATGCCTATCCAGCTTGTCTATGGAACCGATGCCCGCACTAAAATCAACCTTGTCGACAATGCCGGCAATCTTGGCAAACTCCTCAAGATTGAAGGTCAGCTCACCGCCTACTTCAAACTTCCCGGCATCAAAGCGCCGACCGATTTCGAACTTTCAGGTGAAGGCGGAACCACACCTGATGTTCCCGGTCCCTCGGAAGGCGATGGAACAAAGACTTCCCCCTACAGTGTTACATCCGCTATCGCACTGAACAACCCCGGCTCTACATCATGGGTTCAGGGTTATATCGTCGGTTGGGTTGAAGGCGCCGACATATCAGCCGGAAGCCATTTCGAAGTACCCGCATCCAACGCATCAAATATTCTGATTGCTGCCTCAGCTTCAGAAAAGGATTATAAAAAGTGTATGCCCGTACAGCTTGTATATGGAACTGATGCCCGTACAAAAATTAACCTTGTCGACAATCCAGACAATCTTGGCAAACTCCTTAAGATTGAAGGTCAGCTCACCGCCTACTTCAAACTTCCCGGCATCAAAGCACCAACCGATTTCGAACTTTCAGGTGAAGGCGGGACCACACCCGGTCCGGATACACCCGATACTCCGGTCGGTGGTAACAGTGCTGATTTCAATACCATGAACGGAGGAGTAGCAGCATCGAGCCCCTACGGAGCACTCACATCTGCCAACGGATGGCAGGCAACTTCCGCACTTCTCCTGCAAGGAGGAGCCGCTGACGGCAATCCAGTATTCACAGTATTTGGTGATGCTTCAAACTATGCCGTCTGTCTCAACGGCAAATCTTCTGCCCACGGAAGCCTGACATCTCCCACCCTTACCGGAGGCCTCGGAACATTATCGTTTGACTACTGTCTGCCGTACTCAGATAATCAGTGCAAGTTGACTATCAATATCAAGCAGAATGGAGCGGTAGTCGCAACTGATGTGCTTGAAAAGACAGGGCTGTCAAAATTAGTGAAGTATGAGTATTCCCATGCATTCAACATCAGCGGTGATTTCGTAATTGAAATCATCAATGAAGGGCCCTCCAATTCATCAAGCAACAAAGACCGCACCGCCATCTGGAACCTCACTTGGACTAATTAATCCGATAGTCGAATAAGCCAAATAAGCCAAATAGGGCTAATAAGACTAATAAGGCTAATAGGGCCAATAGGTCTAATAAGTTCAATAGACCAGCAAAACTGAGAATCATATTGAACTTATTAGGCCTATTTGGCCTATTAGACTTATTAGACTTATCAGACTATTAGGCCTATTAGACCTATTAGACCTATCAAATCTGTCTTATTAGGTCACCCCCTATTAAATTTTAATTCACCAATTTCACAAACCTAATACCATCTTCATCTCATGCCTCAACCATTTCTTCCTCAGCGTGGCAATTACCGCAATCTGATTGCTTATCAGAAAGCGGAGTGTATTTACGACATTACGTTCTTCTTTGCAAATAAATTCTTGTCAAAAGGTGACCGTACGGTCGACCAGATGATACAGGCTGCCCGTTCGGGTAAGCAGAATATTGCCGAAGGGAGCGCGGCATCGACATCATCGCGTGAGAGCGAAATAAAACTGCTCAATGTTGCACGAGCCAGCTTTCAAGAGCTATTGGTTGATTATGAGGATTTCCTCCGCGTTAGAGGACTGTTGCAATGGCCTTCATCGGACATGCGCAGTATACGGACACGCCAAATCTGTTATGCCCGTAATGAATCTTCCTTCTATCGTGAGGCTATTCAGGTCAGGAGTCCGGAAACTATTGCCAACATAGCGATTACACTTATCCATCAAGAAGATGTAATGCTAAGGAAACTCATCGAGAAGGTGCAGCAGCAATTTCTTCAAGATGGGGGCATCCGTGAACAAATGACCCACGCAAGACTGGAATACCGAAAAAGAAACGGAGGATAAGAAGGCTGATAGGGCTTAAGGCTGATAGAGCTAATAAGTCAAATAGGCCCAATAAGGCTAATAGGGCTAATAAGCCTAATAAGGCTAATAAGCCAAATAGGGCTAATAAGCCAAATAGGGCTAATAAGCCAAATAGGCTAATAAGTCCAATAAGCCCAATAAGGGCAATAAGCCCAATAAGGGCAATAGAGTTAATAATTAAAATCTCAAACAGGATTGAAGGTCGCTTATGATAAGCAGCTTTCAATCCTGTTTGAGATTTCTTCTATTAGGCTTATTGGACCTATTAGGCTTATTAGCCTTATTAGCCCTATTTGACTTATTAGACCTATTAATCCTCCCTAAATCTTGATTCTATTCCCTCCTTCACCCCTTTACTTCGCCTTGAATTCTTTGCCGGTCCAGGTGTAGGTGAGGGTTGGGTTGAGATAGGAGGAGATGTCGTCGTAGATTTCTTTGTCGAGGAAGCGGGAGAGGTTGTTGGTGAGGGTCAGGGTGGAGGTTGCGGGGTCGATGCGATAGGATGCAAGCATGAATGGCACCTGCATAGTCACATCAGCCTCATTTTTCCGTCCGCTGTCGGTCAGCCATTCCTTCCAACCCGGCTTCGTGAAATATGATTCCGTAGGGATAGGATTCCAGTTGGCATCAAAAAACTTGATATTTGAGTCAAGACCGGGAGTGGCCACAGTGCTTATCACCGCAATAATATCGCCTTTCGTCCCCTTGAGGTCGACAAGCTGCATGGCCGACGAATCGGTCATCTTGACAGTGATGGATTCGGGGGTCATTTCGGTAATCGATGAGCGACCGTCGAGCTGATTGGCCGACGGATTGGTCATGCCGTTCCTGTAGTAGTCCACCATGTCGAGGCGTGTGGTGCGGTCAAGGAGAGGAAACACACTTTGCGGAGCCGACGTGAAGAGGTCGGCGGCAGTGGTCTGTGCGAAGGCACCGATCGCGCCAAGCACAAGGGTTAGTGACAAAAGTTGCTTTTTCATTTATAAATGGTGTTAGCAGAGGGGAGCGTCAATAGTTGGACTCCGATCCCGGAGAAAGGTTTAGGGAGCCTGCGTCAAAAAAATCAGCCCGGAAAAATCCAATGCCGGTCATTCCTGACGCTTACCCCCTCTCCCCTACTTCTTTTTATTATTCTTACGCTTTTCGGCAATCTTCGAATAGTCACGGTCGGCATCGGCAATTTCACTGTGGATGCGCTTGCCGTAGAACTCCGAACCGGTGAGGGCACCCACAACCTTGCGGGCATCGGACTTCTTCACATCAAAGAGCGAATAGCCGGGCAGGAGGTCGATACGGCCCACATCCACACGCTTGCCGGGGATGAGCTTGTTGAGCATATCAATCAGGTTGCCGGCAAAGAAGCCGTCGCGCTTGCCAACGTTGATGTAGACGCGCTCAAATCCACGCTCTGCCGTGCGGCGATCCTTCTCCTTGTCGTTCTTCGGACGTTCATGCTGCTCACCCTTACGGCCCTTGCGCTCGGCCTTGGTAGGCTTGGTGTCAATGAAGTCGATGTTGGGAGCATCCTTGTAGTAGTCGAGAAGACGGTTGAATTCGAGTGAAATCACGCGTTTGAGCAAATCCTCCTCCGAGAGCCATTCGAGCTTGCGGGAGATGCCGGGCAGATAGCGGGCGATTTCCTCCTCGTTGACCTTGACACGTTCGAGACGGTCAGCCAGATTGTAGAGCTGCTTTTCGATGATATGTTCCGGAGTCGGGACATCCTTGCGCTCGAAAGTCTTGCCGATGATGCGCTCGATCTCGCGGAGTTTGCCTTTCTCGCGGGAGTGGATAATGGCGATGGACACACCTGACTTACCGGCACGACCGGTACGGCCTGAACGGTGGGTATAGACAGCGGTATCGTCGGGCAGACCGTAGTTGATGACATGGGTGAGGTCATCCACATCAAGTCCACGGGCTGCAACGTCGGTAGCAACAAGGATAGTCACCACGCGGTCGCGGAATTTCTTCATCACAATGTCGCGCTGCTGCTGCGAAAGGTCGCCGTGGAGCGCCTCGGCATTGTAGCCGTCACGGATAAGACTGTCGGCTACCTCCTGAGTGTCGCGTCGGGTGCGGCAGAACACGATTGCATAGATATTTGGCGAATTGTCAACGATACGCTTCAATGCAAGATACTTGTCGCGGGCGTTCACCATATAATATATGTGGCGGACATTCTGCGCACCTTCGTTGCGGGTACCGACAACGATTTCCTCGTAATCCTTCATGTAGCGCTTTGCAATCTTCATGATGTCGGCAGGCATTGTTGCCGAGAAAAGGAGCATCTTGCGCTCTTCGGGGACGTAGGAAAGGATTTCCTCAAGCGAATCGAGGAAGCCCATGTTGAGCATCTCGTCAGCCTCGTCGAGCACCACTGTATGCACGTCGTCGAGTTTCACGACCCCGCGCTTGATGAGGTCGATGAGTCGGCCCGGAGTTGCAACTATGATCTGCACGCCCTTCTTGAGCGCGCGAATCTGGCTCTCGATACTCGAACCGCCGTAGACGGGGAGCACCTTCACCGCAGGGATGTATTTCGAGAAATCCGCAAGGTCGCTGCCGATTTGCAGACAAAGTTCACGCGTCGGTGAAAGGATAAGGGCCTGGGGCTTGTTGATGTCGGGGTTGATACGCTGCAACACGGGGAGGCCGAAAGCGGCCGTCTTTCCCGTACCTGTCTGGGCAAGGGCGATAATATCGTGAGCGTCGCCGAGCAAGCGGGGGATAACGCGTTCCTGCACGGGCATCGGGGATTCAAAACCAAGTTCTTCGACTGCCTTTCGCAGAGGCTCGTTAACGCCGAGTTCTTCAAATGTTTTCATAAATAATATATATCAATTTGTTCCACTTATAATATAACCGTTTTTATCGCCGGAAGGTTTCTTTAGCGTACCCATTGGGTCGGATTAAGCTTCTGGCGTTCGTTACGGATTTCAAAGTGGAGTATGGTACGGTTGCCATCGTCGGGATCCGAATAGATTTTCCCAAGACTCTGTCCGGCCTTGACGACATCACCCTGACGGACATTCACACCCGCCAATCCGGCATAGATGGTGATGTAGTTGCCGTGACGGATCATGACGATGGAGTTGAAACCGTCCTGCTTGAAAATCGCAGATACGGTTCCTGCAAAAACGGCACGGGCCGAGCTGCCGGAGGAGACTTCGATGTCGATACCGGAGTTTTCGGTCTCGACATGGCGGAGTGTCGGATGGGGCTGACGGCCGAAACGGCGCACGATTTTATATTTTCCCGCGACGGGGAAGAGAAGTTTACCCTTGTTGGCCGCAAACGAACCGGTGAGGGCCGAAGCGCTCGTCGATGCGGCAGTCTTTGTCTTGGCTGTGGACGAGGCTACCTCCTTGGCCGAAGGCTTGTCGTCGACAGTTTCCTTCTCAGTCTCCTTGGAGGCCGTGACCGGAGAGGTCTTTTCTTTAGCCGCTTTCTCTTTGGCAGCTTTCTCCTTCGCAGCTTTTTCGGCAGCGGCCTTCTTGCGGGCAGCTTCCTCGCGGGCTATCCTCGCCTGCTCTGCAGCGATTAGCCTGTCGAGTTCACGGTCAAGGGCTGCAGCTTTCTTTTTCTGCTCTTTGAGCGACTGCCGCAGGGCTGAATCCTCCTTGCGCAACTGTGTGACCATCTGCTCCGATTCCTCCTGCTGCTTGGCGAGTGTGCGGCGGTTGGCCTCTGCCTTGCGGTAGGCCTGATCCTGACTGTGGCGCAGGGCCGTGAGATGGGAACGGCGCTCAGCTATGCGGTCGATGGTGCTTTCGATGCGCTCCACCTTTCGCTCACGCCACGACGAGAAGCGGCGGAGATAACGGATGCGGCTGTAGGCTTCCGAAAAACTTTCAGATGAAAAGATAAACGACAGGTCGCTTGCGGCTGTCCCGTGGGGCTGCAATCCGCGCATGGCCTTGATGTAGGCCTTGCGCATATCCTCCAGTTCAGTTTCAAGCACCTTTATGGAGTCGGCTGTAGCATTGATGGCCGAACCGATCGAATCAATGTGGCGACGCAGTCCCTCTGCTTCCGAACGGCTCGTGGCTATGTCGGCATTGAGGGAATTGAGTTTGTTGAGCTGACGGTTCAGCTCCTTTTTGTTCGTCTGTAGTTTTGTGGCCGTTTCGGAGATTTTCCGTTCGGTGGTATTCTTGTCCTTCTTGACGCTTTCCATCGTGCGCTTGGCAGTCCGTGTCGAGCGGGTGTTGGCGCGCTGGGTGGTGCGTTGGGGAGTGCGAGTCTTCTTCTTGCGCACCTGTGCGTCGACAGGAGAGGCTGCAAGAAGGATGACCGTCAGAATGACGGCCACACATCGGCTCCATTTCACAAAGCACTGCGGCATAAAAGTAATGAATATTTTTTGGTAGTGGTGAATGATTGAATGAGCTGCGGAAATGAAATCAGCTTACTTTTTGTTGAGTTTTTTCAGTATGTCGGCAGCAAGTACACGCTTGTAGCCTCGCGGTGCCGACCATGTCTTGCCGAGACCCTTGCCCCACTCAGCCTTGCGGGCATTGAGCGAGATTTCGGCAGCGATGCGGGTGTTGCCCTTCTTTGCCGATATGGCAGTCAGCCCGGCCATCGGTCCGGTGGCCGAGGAGGCGAAGTCGGAATAGTCGGCGATGATGGGGGAGCGTGAAGGGAGATTGACCGTCAGGAGTTCGACATTACCGGTGGGGGTATCGACGGTGAAGTCATAGCTCATGCCCATCGGATTGCGGTCAGGGGCGATGGTCCATGTGGCACCGTTGCCGCTGAGCGTACATTGCGAAAGGGAAATCCTGTTTTCGCCAAGCATGAACGGACGGCCGAGCAGCAGGTCCTGGACATTGCCGACTGTTGCAGGAAAACCTCCGAGGAGATCGCTGATGCTCTCGGCGAAGTAGAGTTTCTCAAGCTTGTAGAGAGCATAGATGCTGTCCTCCGTCACCATCATGGAGGCCACCTCCATACCGATGAAACGGAAGGAAAGATGGATTGACTTGTCGCGCTCCATCGTGAGTGTTCCACCTATGCTCATGCTCTTCGGGCTGATGAGATTGAGGGTCACGGGCATCTTGACACTCTCCCATTCGCCGTAGCCGGCCTCAAGGTTGGTGAAGAGTTCTTTCAAGGTCTGCTTGCTGAGAGCCTCAGCGGAAGAGCCCTGATAGTTACCACCGCTGACGACTCCCGAACGTGAAGAGTGGCAGCCCACCGTCAGAAACGAGAGCACGGTGATGAGGAGAATTGCATATATATTGCGGAGGGTTAATTGCTTTTTAAGGATATTTGTCATTTGAAGAAATATGTCTTGTGTTTGACTTTCTTTTCAAGAAGTTTATTGTCGGGGGCGAGTTCGAGGGCTTCTTTCCACAGCTCGACGGCCTCGTCGGGCTCTCCGTCCATGAAGTAGATGTCGCCGGCATGTTCGAGAATCTCTTCCGAACGCTCGTCGGTCAGCTCCAGTGTGCGGTCGATTACCTCACGCGCCTTGGCATAGTCCTTACGCTTGAAAAGCACCCATGCGTATGTGTCGAGCGAAGTGGCGTTCTCAGGCTCTGCCGCCGTCGCGGTCTCTATCATCGAGAGGGCGGTGTCGAGATCGCGCCCCTCACAGGCGAGATAGTACGCGCAGTTGTTGAGGGCCATATAGTTCTCCGGGTCGTAGAGAATCGCTTTCTGATAGAGGGTGAAGGCACTGTCGGCAAGCTCTCGGGCATATAGGTTATCGCCCATCGCGCCGTAGATGCGTGAAATTGTCTTGATGTCGGTCGAGTCGATGAGTTCAAGCGCGCGGGCATACTCCTGAGGAGCCTTCTCGCGTTCGCCCATCTGGTCATAGATTGAACCGAGCACAAGGTATTGCCGTCCGTCCTCCGGGTAGTAGCGGAACGAACGCTTGATGGCTGCCTTGGCTTTTTCAAGCTGCTCTTCCTGAAGATAGAGCGAGGTCAGCATCTCCCATCCCTCCTGATCGGCAGGATCAAGGTCGAGCGAACGTTCGGTCTGCTCGGCAGCCTTCGCGTAGTCCTTGGTGACGATAAGATAACGGGCATAGAGAGCATGGATGTCATGCTCGTGGGGGTGCTGGTCAATGAGCACATCGAAAAGCTGCCCTACGCGCGGAAGCTGCGTGGAGTCGTTGTACATCTCCTGAATATAGCTTCGGAGGATTGCAAGCTTCGTTTCAACGTCGAGACTCTTTTGCTGAAGCGCCTGAAACACCTCGCGGTTGAAGGCAGCGCTGTCGCCGAGTGAATTGTAGAACTGCGCGCGTGAATAGTAGGCCAGGCCACTCGACGGGTCGGTCTCGCAGGCGGCATCATAGAAAGCCTTTGCTTCGTCCGTGCGGCCGAACATTGAATAAATGTCGCCCGAGAACACCTGAAATTCCACATTCTTGGGTGATGACTCGCGCAGGCGGTCAGCTTCCGCAAGGATTGAAGTCGTGTCCTGACGGGTGAAGTAGAGCTGTATTTTTTTTGTGGTCAGTGGAATGCTCTTCCCTTCGGCAATCTCGACAGAGTCATAGACGGCAATCGCACGGTCGCGGTCCTCCTCACTGCCACCCATACCGAGCGCATTGGCATAGCGGTAGGTGATTTCGAGATGGTCGGGATAATAGGTATGCAGACGCCCCCATGTCCTGACAGCCTCGTCGCGGTTGAGCAATTGCTCGTTGAGCAGCGCATAACGGCTACCGTTGTAGAGGTCCGAGGGATTCGCCTCGTTGTAGTCGCGGAGCATGACCATCGCATCGTCAAGTAAAGTCGAATCGTTCTGCGACAGGCGCAGCAGATAGAGCGAAAGCTCTACACCGATGTCCTTGTCGTCGGCATTCAGCTCACGCGCCCTCTGCAGGAGAGAATAGGCCGCGTCGTTCCGCCCCTGCGATTTCGCACGCAAGGCTTCGAGATAGATATAGTCGGCTTTTCTGACATCCTCCTGCGAGGTGGTCTGCGGACGGCTCTTGGCCATCACCGAGAGCGCACCAAGGGTGAGGATGGTCAGGATGAGGATGGGAAGTTGTTTCATTTGGCTATGTGTGTGTGAAGGCTCTCAATTGACACCCGTGTGGCCGAAAGCCCCGTCGCCGCGCTCGGTTTCGTCGATGCGCTTCACCTCTTCCCAGGTCACATGGACATATTCCTTTATGACAAGCTGGGCAATGCGTTCGCCGTTGGTGATTGTGTAGGGTTCGTTTGAGAGATTGATGACAATAATTCCGATTTCTCCGCGATAGTCGGCATCGACAGTTCCGGGAGTGTTGACCAGCGAGATACCATGTTTGAGCGCAAGTCCGGAACGCGGACGCACCTGACATTCGTAGCCTTGCGGAAGCTGGATGCGCAGACCGGTGGGAATAAGGGCACGTTCGAGCGGTCCGAGTGTTACGGGTGAGTCAAGTTTGGCACGCACATCCATCCCTGCGGCTGAATGGGTCTCGTAGGCGGGAAGAGAATTGGAAGAGTCGTTGATGATTTTTACCTTGATATGTTCCATCGTGGAGCTTCAAAAACGGTTGAAAAATAGTTGAAAACTGATGAAAATGTAGTTTACGGTTGCTCCAAAGGCAACCAAGAAACACCTTTAGCGGAGAATCTTACATAATTAACAAGCGAAAGTAGCAAAATTCCCGCAGATAGCCACATTTTTTGCCATAAAAATTATAAAAGGCAGTCAATTTATAAGAGGGTGTTTAAAAACAAATGCTAAACGCTCTCTAAGTGTAAAATGCCCAAATTACCCCGTGAACATCGGTCGTGGTAAGGAAGCAGAATGATACGAAAACCCGTTTGTAAAAAAAAATAGAGTGTGGGAAAATTTTTTGGCTGTAAATCATATTTGTTGAGAAAATATGACTACTTTTGCACCCGAAGATAAAAGATCAGATAGAGTAGAGCATTAGAAACCATGCTCTTGAACCGAAGTCAGCACACTGATGGTTTAAGGGAACGGGGTGAGAATCCCCGACAGACGCGCTGCTGTATTTCTCCATCCGTTTAATAGCTACCATGAAGCGGTGTTTTCTTCACATTATGTCACTGGCAGTCCGGATGCCTGAACACGATAAGTGAGTGTCGGGCTTCTGAGCCGGGAAGGCGTGAAGAATTGCGGAGATAAGTCAGAAGACCTGCTATCGAATGTTGCGGCGACACACCGTAGCATGATCTTCTTCCGAAGCTTCGCGATACAAGCTGCCGGATGTCAATTCCTGTGCCCGTGACCCCCTACAGGAATGTGCCGCAAACACTTACATTTTCGCTAAAGCTTCATACTAATATATGACTGATAACCAAATATATTATTATGAAACTAAATCAATTGATTAAAGGTGCAATTCTTGCGTTGGTCGTCGGCGGACTCACCGGAGTACCGGTCTCGGCGACAAAAGTCCTCTTCGGATCGGTGAGTCAAGGCTGTTATCTCATAGAGAATAACACCGGAAAAAAGATAGACTTCGAGATTGAATCCTTTTCGGACAGCAAGATCCTCGACCTCACACCGGGAACCTTCACTTTTTGTGGCGCACACCCGAATGACCGGAACGACTCTATCATCACCTTTGAGTTCGATGTAAAGCCGGAGGAGGGATTCGAATTAAAGCACGCCGAGACCTACGGTGACTACCACTACATGGTCACTCTCGGAATGGGATATTATTACCTAAGCCAGTCATACAAAGACGAGAACAACAAAAGCGTCAGTATGCGCGGCGGTGTGGATTTCACCATCGACGACATCAAACTCTTCGACACCGAAGGTAAGGAAGTGAAGTTTACTTCAGCTCCTCGCTACACCAACACAACAAACGAGGATAGAATGGACCTGAAGCCAAGCGGATACTATGTGCTCGGATTTCAGGACTACACTACTACCGCCACCATAAATCCCGTAAAGGAGAAACACCCTGATCTTATCCCTGTGGAATGGAACGCGACTCTAACCAACTCGGTCAATGCCAAAAGCATGACGAGAATGCCCGAGGCTATCAGTATCGTTTTCACCTATCCTTCCACAGCCGACGGCCATGTGTATCTGAAGAAGAATGAGACCCACTACATACCATTTGACCTCATCGAACCTGACTCCGTATCCACCGAAAACGGTATAACTACAAAAATTTATAACGTAGGAAAGGATAGCCGCTCATACAACTACCGTGTGAGTCGCGAAGGGTCCATCACCTGCGCCAACCTTTTCACCACTGACAAGACACCTGAAATTAACGTCACTGAGGAGATGCTGACCTCTCAGAAACCCGACTATTTCTTCCACGAAGTATCAGCCAAAGAGGGCAACGGCACCAAATACTCCGATATTTTCCTCAACATCAACCAGCGTCATCTCCTGCGCCTTAAGAAGGGTGACGACTACCAGATTGTGAATGTGCGCACATGGCAGCTCACCAACAACTCCACAAGCAACTATTTCATTGAGCCCGACTATCACTGGACAGTCCTCAACACCGACTTCAAGCCCGATCAAAGCGTCGTGAAGGTTGACAATAAGGGCGTGCTCACAGCAGTGGCCCCCGGCACTGCCATCGTGCAGGTGGATTACGACGCCATCCGCCTGAATGCTATGGACGGTGGCCTCTGGAGCAAACTCTGGGCGGAGAATATGGGAACATTCGTTGTCACCGTCGATGCTGACGAAAGCAAAGCACCGGCCGACAATATTCACCTATCATACAAAGCTAACAAGCCCCTCGATGCCGAACACGACATACTCTATTACATGAGCACCGAACCGGGCTACAAGCTCACTTTCACACCCGCCGAGGGAAGTACCGTGACTGTGGCCAACCCTCTCGTTGACACTGAAAAGAACACCGTCAGCTATCCCAAGGCGTTCTCCGGCGAGAATGTCACCGTTAATGCCGATGGTTCTGTGACTGTCCTCCTCACCTTCGGACGCAACATAGTGCGCACCACCGGTGCCAACGGCGCGTCAAACTTCCAAGTAGTTTCAGCAAAACCCATGACCTGCGAGATGGTGACACCTCGTGCCGACGGTCTTGTGCTTCCCGGTGATGAAATCACATTTAAGTTCGACGGCCTCTTCCATGTCGCAGGCAAGCTCGCAGGTATCTACAACAGCAACTGCCATGTCCGCTACAACGGTATCTCAACCTTGGCCGGAACTTTGCTTGGCAGTGGACAGTACGATTTCGCCGGCAACCAGATTGCACAGTCCTTCACTCTTACCGTACCTATGGATGCAACAGACAAGGTTGAAATCACCAATGGCTGTCTCGATCCCGAAGGTTTCGGCTCAAGCCCCGGCGCACACCGCCAGATTGACTACAAACAGGGTATGAATCCCAACTTCAATGCCGGTATCACAAGCGCAGAATACGGTTCGCTCGCTTCGCAGAGCGCAAAGGTGACTCCCTTTGACAAGGTTGAGCGTCTTTCCGTAGTCACATCGATGGGCAAGAGTGTGATTCCTGTCCGCGAGGCGGTGCTCAAGCAGGTTTATGGCGAAAATATTCATTGGGAAATTGAGAATCCCGATTTCGCAATGGTCAATGATGTCTGGGCAATCTGTCCCAACAAGCCCGGCAAAACCGTGGCCTATCTCTATTCCGATGCAACTGCACAGGACTCCGAAAACGCACGCACACCGCTGCTCACCTGCGACGTTGAGATTCAGGCTGTCGAGGGTTATGTGCCTGTGGAGAGCATTGAGTTCGGTCATACCGGCGACCTTGTAAACAAAATGAATATAAGCTGGGGTAATTGGGGCAACCGGAACTATCTCAGTGTCACCGTCAAGCCTGATGATGCAACCGACAAGACCGTCCACCTTACCTCGGAAAATCCGGACATGGTGACACTCGGCAAGAAGGGCTACGCAGAATATGACAGCAACTATTGCGGACTGTTCTGGAATCTTGACAACCTCCCCGGAGAATCAGTTGTGACCGCCCGGTCAACTGATGGCCGCCTGAAGATTTCGACTGTTGTGCGCTGGATGCGTTGTGCCGACAGTGTGAAACTTGACCTGACAGAGCTTGATGCTGAAAAGGGCAAATCTTATCAGCTCACAGCCGCCGTGAGTCCGGCCGAATGCAGCTATCCTACTGTATGGACATCTTCTGACGAGTCAGTCGTCACTGTTGATGACAATGGCATGGTGACTGCTGTAGGTGAAGGCGAGGCCACCATTACAGCTCAGGCAGAAGGCTTGTATTCTCCCTATAAGGCTACTTGTCTGGTTAAAGTCTCCGGCACATCCGGCATTTCTGCTGTCACCGCCGACGAAGCTATTCTGTCAATGCACCTCAACCCCGGCGATGATGTACTCACTATCAATTCAGCTATCGATGGAGCTATCGACATCTACAACCTGAGCGGCGTCCGGGTTCTCAACGGAGCAGTTGAGGCTGGTGTCAACCATATTTCTCTCGGACACCTGAACGCAGGAATGTACATCGTCCGCATCGGCAATACCAGCCAGAAGCTACTCAAGAGATAATCTCCCCTAACTTGTAATGTTCAAATATATTTCTTTTTTGTCAATACTTTGGGCCGGCGCGGCGACTGCTGCGTCCCCAAAGTATTTTTATCTTGATTTCTCCCAACCCGCCACAGAAATCAATTACAACGACAATGATATTTGGGACCGCACTTATGATGCCTCCTCCGACTACCGGGCAATCTATTTCGGCAATGAACTGAAATTCCGTCTTTCGCACTGTAACACAGGCTTTGGAGGCGAGGATATCGGTGGCATGAGCTATTGGGACGGTTTCACCATATCGCGCAATGGCGACAACAACAATTATGGCGCACCGGGTAATTCTGACGGATGGGTGTCACACCAATGGGGCAGCATGGCCGGCGGTGGTGTAAGATTGACCGAAAGCGGCTACTGTCTGGCTGAAGACGGTCTTGGGGACGTATCCTGTTCCTACGCCGTGGGCTATTGGAGCGGCGACAGAGCCTGCAACCGCATCGATTTTGTCGGCAAAGAAGAGAACGCCACATTCACTGTGGAGGAAATCTATATCAACATTCACCCATGGCCCTACTATGGCATACTCGATGGCGATGGTTTTGCCCGGGCATTCACCGAAGAGAAGGATTTTTTCAGTCTCACCATACATGGTCTCGGTGATAATGGCGTGGCCAACGGCAAATCCGTCACACACCAATTCGTGGAGATGCGACAGCTTTCACCGCAGGAATATGTGCCGGAGATGTCAACCGGATGGGAGCGTATAGACCTCACTTCCTTGGGAAAAGTGTCGGGCATCTTCTTCACCATGGACTCCAGCGACGTCAATCCAAGTTTTGGTATCAACACCGCTGCCTATTTCTGTCTCGGAGGCATGACTGTCGGAAATCCTCTATATGACGCCTCCGGGATTGAAGCAGTAATCGACACCACAGTGATTGAGCCTATCGAATGGTTTACACTTGAAGGGAGACGCATATCCTCACCCACAAGCCCCGGCATATACATCAGGCGTACAGGCGGAAATGTGGAGAAAATACGCATTACTGATTTATTCCTTTCGCGACACTAATCTCCACCGTATCGCATCGGTAGTGGCTGTTACCGCGAGAGCAACGATTTTAGAGCTGGGGAGTCCCCGGTCGGAAAGAGCGTCCTTTGGGATGCTCTTTTTTCGCAATGTTTGACACCTGAGTGTGAAATTTTCTTTAAATCGCATTGATTTTAGCGGGGTTGGGAGAATTTTTAGTAACTTTGGGGCTGATATTCGCAATTCTCACATTTATCATTAGTTAAGCGCGTGAAAATCAAATCAATCATATTGCTTGGCGTGCTCCTTCTCTCAGGAGCTGTCTATGTGTCAGCCGGAACCGATAATGTTGCCGAAGAGGTGGCCTGGGTGGTCGGCGACCAACCTATATGGAAGTCTGAAATCGAGGAAGCTTACCAGAATATGCTCTATGAGCGCGTCCCCATCGCCGGTGACCCTTACTGCGTTATTCCCGAACAGCTTGCAATCGAGAAACTCTATCTCCATCAGGCCGACATGGACACCGTAGAAATCCCCGACGCTATGGTGTTCAGCCAAGTGGAGGCAACTCTCAACAACTATATCCTCAACCTCGGTTCAAAGGAGAAGGTGGAGCAGTATTTCAACAAATCGCTTCCCGCCATGCGCGAATCACTCCGCGAGATGGTGCGCAACCGCGCACGAGTCCAGGAGGTGCAGCGCAACCTGACAAAAAATATCAAGTCGACGCCCGCCGACGTGCGCCGTTTCTTCGAGAAAATCCCGACCGACAGTGTGCCCTGGGTACCCCTTCAGGTCGAGACTCAGATTCTTACCGTGGCTCCCGCTGTCCCGCGTGAGGCAATCGAGGATGTCAAGGCCCGTCTGCGCAACTTCACCGAGCAGGTCAACAAGGGTGAGAGCCTCTTCTCGACCCTCGCCATCCTCTACTCCGAGGACCCCGGCAGCGCCCAGCGTGGCGGTGAGCTCGGTTTCAGCGGACGCGGTGAGTTCGTGCCTGAATTCTCAGCCGTGGCCTTCAACCTCAACGACCCCAAAAAGGTTTCGAAAATCGTCGAGACCGAATATGGTTTCCAT
Organism: uncultured Duncaniella sp.; assembly: GCF_910577345.1. Classification (GTDB taxonomy): domain Bacteria; phylum Bacteroidota; class Bacteroidia; order Bacteroidales; family Muribaculaceae; genus Duncaniella. Next base: position 36,341 of record NZ_CAJTMT010000002.1, on the reverse strand, counting down.
ATCATCCAGCTCATCGAGAAGCGAGGCGACCGTATCAATGTGCGCCACATCCTTCTCAAGCCGAAAGTCGCCGAAAAGGACTTGACCGAGGCCATCAACCGCATGGATTCACTCCGCCACGACATCTCAGACGGCAAATTCACGTTTGAGGAGGCGGTGACATTCCTCTCGCAGGACAAGAACACCCGCAACAACAAGGGCCGCATGGTCAACGACAACACCGGCTCGACCCGCTTCCAGATGGCGGAACTTCCTCAGGAAGTGGCCAAACGTGTCGACGGTATGGAACCCGGCGACATCTCGGAGCCTTTCATCATGACCGACCCCAAAACCAACCATGAGGTGGTTGCGATGGTGAAGCTCACCGAACGCATCCCCGGTCACAAGGCCAACATTTCCGACGACTTCCAACTCATCAAGAACATGTATGAAAGCTCGCGCCGTCAGGAGATTCTCGACACCTGGCTTGCCAAGAAGATAAAGGACACATATATCCGCATCGAGGATGGCTGGCGAAACTGCGAGTTCCAGAACAAAGGCTGGATTAAGTAGACCTTATGAAGAAATCCCCAATCCTTGCACTCTTGGCCGTGGCGTTGATAACGCTTCCGGCCATGCTTGCGCAATCCCCTAAAGACAAGACCGCCGTCAAGGCTCCAAAGAGCGCTCCCGCGCCACGCAAATCAGTCATCCGCCCGACCATCCCGACGGCTGACCGCCACGAGCCGGGCAAGGTGTTCCTCGAGAGGGCCGACCGTCTGATGTTTGACCAGGCGAGGGATTCGGACGTGCAGGTCCTTGTCGGGAATGTGCTGTTCCGCAAGGGCGACATGTTCATGTATTGCGACAGTGCGCGTTTCAACGAAGCGACCTCCTCGCTCGACGCGTTCCGCAATGTCCACATGGAACAGGGTGATACTCTCTTTGTCTACGGTGACGAACTATACTATGACGGCACCCAGGAGCTTGCCGAGCTCCGCGCCTATCCGGGCAAGACGGTGCGCCTCATCAACCGCGACGTATCACTGACCACCGACGTGTTCTTCTACGACATGGGGGCTGATGTCGGTTACTACGAGACCGGCGGTACGCTTACCGACAAGCAGAACACCCTCCGCTCCCTCCAGGGCTTCTATTATCCCGCCACAAAGGACGCTTTCTTCTATCTCAACGTCGACCTTGAAGGCCCGCGCCCCAACGACACGCTGAGAATGTATACCGACTCTCTCACTTACAACACCGCCACAAACATCGCCCAACTGATGTGTCCGACCTTGATTGTCAACAAGGACGGAGAAATCAACTCATCGTCGGGATTCTACGACACAAACCAAGGGCTTGCTGACCTTTACGACCGTTCGCGTGTCCACACCCGCAGGGGTAACTATCTGACAGGCGACACACTTTTCTACGACCGCGAGAAGGGCTACGGCGAAGCATTCGGCAACATGGTCCTCACCGACTCCGCCCGTCAGTCGGAACTGCGCGGTGACTACGGATTCTACAACGAGCTGACCGACTCCGCCTTCGTTACAGGCAACGCCGTCGGTCTGGAATATTCGAAAAGCGACACCCTCTACCTTCACGGCGATACCATCCAAGCCTACATGCTTCCGGATTCGTCGAAGGTGACCAACGTCTATCACCGCGTCCGTTTCTTCCGCCGCGACATCCAGGGACTTTGCGATTCACTAAGCGTGGTGGAGCGTGACTCCATTATATATATGTATTATCACCCCATCCTCTGGAACGGTGACAATCAGATTGCAGGCAACGTCATCTATGTCCACATGAACGATTCCACCACCGACTGGGCGCGCTTGCCCGAATCGGGCCTTGTGGCGCAACATGTCGGTGAGGATTGCTACAGCCAGCTCGCCGGTGCCGACATGACCGCATGGTTCAACGACTCGACCATCCGCCGTCTCTACGTCGAAGGAAATGTGCAGCAGATAATGTTCCCTATGGAGAATGACTCCACATATAATAAGTTCGTTTTCACTGAGAGCAGCTATATGGATGCCTACTTCATCGGTAACGACATAGAGCATCTTATAATGTGGCCCGAGACCACCGGCAAGGCTACACCGCTGTATCTTGCCAAACGTTCGGCCTACTATCTCCCGCAGTTCCGCTGGTTCGGTCCTTTACGCCCGATGTCGCCCGACGAAATCTTCGACTACCCGACCGAGATGGACGATCTGAAATCCATGCAATTCTTCGGCAAAGTCAGCCCGAACGCGTATACCGTCCGTGGCACTATGCTTGGAAAACCGAAACCTCAGGAACCGATAAATCCAAATCCTGCAAAGGCAGCCCTCGCACCCATGACCACCGATGCTGACGACCGTGAACTTACGGATTCATTAGGAACCACACTGCAAGAGAGCATTTTACCGGACTCACTGCAGCGGGAAGTGACAGATTCGCTCCGCATCCTCAGCGACAGTCTTGGTATAGCAACTGACAGCCTCACTCATACCCCTGCCGGACTTGAAGTCCCCGAAATCGTCCCCGAAACTCCCGAAAAGAATGATGACGGAAGCGGTGAGGAGACTCCGGAAGGAACCACTCCTGAGGGAAGCGCCATCATCGAACGCAAAATCACCCCCGTGGGCGATAAACGGAACCCTGGCACCACGCCAAACGCCAAATCTAATCCCGAGAAAGGAAAGGAGGTAGAATCATGAGCGACATCATCCGTCTTCTTCCAGATTCCGTAGCCAACCAGATTGCTGCCGGTGAAGTCATCCAGCGCCCGGCCTCAGTCATCAAGGAACTTGTCGAGAATTCGATTGACGCAGGCGCGACATCGGTCACAATAATCCTCAAGGATGCCGGACGCACTCTAATCCAGGTCATCGACAACGGATGCGGAATGAGCGACACCGATGCCCGTCTGGCTTTCGAACGCCATGCGACATCTAAAATCCGCAAAGCCGACGACCTCTTTGCCCTGTCGACAATGGGTTTCCGAGGCGAAGCCCTCGCCTCTATCGCGGCCATCGCGCAAGTCGACCTCCGCACCATGCTCAAAGGTGAGAGTATCGGCACGCGCCTCATCATCAACGGCTCGAAAGTCGAGAGCCAGCAGCCCGAAGCCTGTGCGCAAGGGAGCAACCTGATGGTAAAGAACCTCTTCTTCAACGTGCCTGCACGCCGCAAGTTCCTGAAGAAAGATTCGGTCGAGATGAGCAACATAATGCGAGAGTTCGAGCGTCTTGCGCTCGTTAACATCGGTGTGGACTTCACGCTCATCAGCAATGACGTGACCCTCCACTCTCTCCGTCGCGCATCGCTCAAACAGCGCATCGCCGACCTCTTCGGGCGTTCACTCGACAAGCAGATTGTGCCGCTCGACACTGACACATCCATTGTCAGAATCAACGGCTTCATCGGACTTCCGGAAAATGCCCGTAAGCGCAACCAACTGCAATATCTGATGGTCAACGGCCGCAACATGCGCCACCCCTACTTCCACAAGGCCATCATGCAGTGCTACGAGCGACTGATTCCGGCCGACGTGCAGCCTAACTATTTTGTGAATCTCACCGTCGACCCTGAAACCATCGACGTGAACATACACCCCACAAAGAGCGAGATAAAATTCGAGAACGAGCAGGCAATCTGGCAGATTCTGACGGCCGCTGTCCGCGAGTCGCTCGGCCGCTTCAATGCCGCCCCGGCCATCGACTTCGACGTTGACGAAGCCCCTGAAATTCCGGTATTCTCGCCCGACAGCGATGCCGACCATGAGGTGGAGCTCGACGAAGGCTACAACCCCTTTGCCCAGCCCTCACACGGCACACGCACATCCTCACTTTCGGGTGGTTTTTCATCGCCCGTAAGAGAAAAATCCGAATCCTCAATGAACTTTTCCCACCCCTCCGAGCGTTTTCAGGATTGGGAAAAGCTTTACGACGATTTCGTCAAGAAACGCGACGACGGATATGCGTCCATGGTCGAAAGCAAGGTCAACCTTTCGGAAAGCGAACTCGAACTTGACGGAGAAGCTCCAGTCAGCGCAACGCTGCAGTTGAAAAACTCCTACATCCTCACTCCCTCACGCGAGGGTCTGATGATAATCGACCAGCATCGTGCCCACAAACGCATCCTCTATGACAGCTATCTGGCCAAGGTGCGCGAACAGGCAATGGTGTGTCAGAACGCAATGTTTCCGGAGATAATAGAGCTTTCACCGGCTCAGAACGCTGTCCTCACCGACATCGCTCCATCACTTGAAGAGCTCGGATTCGCCATCGCTCCCCTTGGCGACAATTCCTGGAGCATCACGGGCATCCCATCGCTCCTCAACGGTGTGAATCCGCGCGACACCCTCCTCGGCATGATAGAGTGTATCACCGAGACCGGTGAGGAGCTTTCAGCCTCCCTCCATGAGCGCATCGCTCTCTCCATGGCCCGCAGCAGCGCCATCAAGCGCGGGCAGGCTCTCACCTCAGCCGAGATGGACAAGCTCATAAGCGACCTCTTCCGGCTTCCGACCCCCGCACGGACCCCCGACGGAAAAACCGTCTTCACGATAGTCAATCTCGACGAGATTGCAAAACTCCTCGGCTGAGACATCTCGGCGCCTTAAATTTCGCAAATTATAATCATCACATAAACATTCATCAGTCATTAACTCAATCATGTCAATCCGCCTGTTATTCGCCATTTTCTGCGCCATTCTCGGTCTTCCGGCCTTGAATGCGGCTGACAGCATGGACGATGTGAAGGTGTCGATGCTGACAGCCCGTGCCGGAGCCGACATCTATCAGCTCGAAGGACACACGGCGCTGCGGATACAGACACCCGAAAGAGGCGACTATGTGGTGAACTGGGGACTCTTCGACTTCGCTGCCCCTAATTTCGTCTACCGTTTCGTCAAAGGTGAGACCGACTACATGGCCGGAGCCGCACCTACCGACCGTTTCCTCGCAATGTATGACCGCGAGGGGCGCCTGGTGGTGGAGCAGGAACTCAATCTGACCTCCGAAGAGAAGACCCGAATCATCGCGCTCACCGACCGCAATCTGCTGCCGGCCAACCGCGTCTACCGCTACAATTATGTCCTTGACAACTGCGCCACCCGTCCGCTTGCCATTGTCGAGCAGGCTGTCGGCGACACTGTCACACTTGGCCCCTCAAACCTTCCGGCAAAGGCAGCCTCGACATTCCGCAACGCGATGCGTCACTATCATGTCAACTATCCCTGGTATCAGTTCGGCATCGACCTCGCACTCGGAAGCGGCATCGACCGTCCTATCACTGCCCGCGAAGCGTCATTCTCCCCCGAAGCTCTTGAAGCGATGCTCACGTCAACCGTCCGCCCTGACGGAAATCCGCTCGTAGGCGCAACCCGGGTACTGACAGGAAGTGAAGGCCTCTCTCCCGTTCTCCCCCCCACTCCCTGGTATCTCACGCCCATGTTCTGGAGCTGCGTTGTGCTTGCCCTCGCTCTCGCCGTATCCTTCGCCCAATACCGTCGTGGCGGAGCGGGAATCACTGCAAAAATTTTCGACACCATACTCTATCTCCTCTTCGGTCTGGCAGGCTGCGTCATCGTATTTCTCGTGGTCATTTCCGTCCACGAAGCCACCTCGCCAAACTGGCTCCTGTTATGGCTCAACCCTCTCTGTTTCATCCCGGTTGTGGCCGTATGGGTAAAAAGATTGGAAAAGTTGTTGTTTTCCTATCAAATTCTTAACTTTGCATTCCTGATTGCCCTCCTCATTCTCCTCGCTTGCGGAGTGCAGTCGCCTAATCCTGCCTTCATTCCGCTCATAGCGGCAGATGGAGTGCGGGCATTGTCATGTGTACTAACCCAAAGAAACGCCCGATGTCATCACGCAAACCAAATCCGTTAAGCACCCGTCTGGCAAGTGTACTCGTCGTATCGCTTGTGACGATGGGTATCGGCGCGTTCACGCCTGTTTTTGCCGCGCGTCCCGCTCTCGCTCCAGATACGAAAAGCAAGGGTGGCGACCATCAGTATGTCCTCACCCGTCCGGCTCTTGTGGTCGGCATATTCGTGGAGGGACTTGACGCGGACTATGTCAACCTCCTCCGCAACAATTTCGGCAAGGATGGTTTCAACCGCTTCATCACCGACGGTGTCACCATCGAGGATGTGAGCTACGGCACCAATGTCGATGCTACCGCAGCCACCGCCATCCTCATGACGGGAGCATCCCCCTCGGTCAACGGCATCCCGGCCTCACGGGTATGGGACAGCGAAACCAAGTCGGACTATCCTATTCTTCTTGACCCGGCCAACATCGGCAACTTCACCGACGAGACCTTCTCGCCCGCAGCATTGAAGGTTTCGACCCTCAGCGACGAGGTCCGCATCGCCGACGGCGGCATAGGACTGGTCCATTCAGTGGCTCCCGATGCGCAGGTGGCAATCGTGCTTGCCGGACATGCAGGCAACAGCGGCTTCTGGCTCAACGAATTCAACGGAAAGTGGAGCACGTCGACCTACTACCGCGACGTTCCCGCAGCCATAGCCAAACGCAACTACGGCATAACTCTCACATCGCGCATCGACACCATGACGTGGACCCCCTCGATGCCGTTGGAGCAGTATCCCGACCTCCCCGAATACAAGAAACTTTTCCCCTTCCGTTATACCTTCCCTGCCCGCGATGCCAACCGCTACAGGGCGTTCAAGGCCTCAGCCCCCGGCAACCGCGAAGTGGCCGAGATTGGCGTGGACTACATATCCTCGCTCAAACTCGGCGCGAGAGGCGTGACAGACATGCTCAACCTCGGGTTCAACGTCAGTCCCTACCCCTATTCGCGTGAGGCCGACACCCGTGTGGAGACAATGGATGCCTATCTGCGCCTTGACTCCGACATCGCGAACATTGTCCGCGCGGTCGAGAAGCACCCCGGCATGGCAAACTCCGTGATATTCATCGCCGGAACGCCCGCTCCCGCAGGAGGCAAACGCGACGAGGAGAAGTGGAACATCCCAGCCGGACAATTCTCACCGAAACGTGCGATTTCGCTCCTCAACATCTATCTCATCGCACTCCACGGCAACGGTGAATACGTCACCGGCTACTATGACGGTTACTTCTTCCTCAACCGCAAGCAGCTCAAGGAACTCAACCTTGACGAGCGCCAGATCCGACGCGAAAGCGCCGAATTCCTTGCGCGCATGAGCGGTGTGACAGCAGCCTACACAATTGACGACATCTTCGAACGCCGTGCGGGCGAGGATGCCATTGCGCTCCAGCGCAACACTTCCATAAAACATGCCGGTGACATCCTCGTGACGGTCAATCCCGGCTGGGTGATTTCCGATTCTTCAGTCGAAGGCGAGGATTCACATCTCCCCGTAATCAGAAATGTAGCTAATACGTCGCCGGTCTACATACTCGCGCCGAACGTCGCCCCAACCAAGATTGAAGGGCCGATCGATGCGCGTGTGATAGCCCCGACAGTCTCAAGGATTCTGCGCATACGTTCGCCCAACGCTGCATCCCTCTCCCCGTTGCGCTTACATTCACGTTAGCAAAAAAACGCAGCGACGCATTCAGAGCTTCACTAACTTTACTTACGAAAAATAAGCCACGATGCCGTCTGCCGCACAAAACAGAATCCAATTATAAATCAGTTACAACTTACAACCACAATATGTCATTTCAATCATTCCTCACCAAGATTTTCGGTAACAAGTCGACCCGAGACCTTAAGGAAATCGAACCCATCGTGAAGAAAATCGAGGCTCTTCAGCCTGAGGTTCAGCAACTCACCATAGATCAGCTCCGCGAGCGCATCGCAAATGTCCGCGCGGACATCAAGCAGGCAACCGCTCCTCAGGAAGAGGAGAACGCACGTCTGCGTGTCGAAGTGGAGGAACTCCCCTTTGACGAACGTCAGCCCGTCTGGGACAAGATTGACCAGAACGAAAAAACCATCCTCGACACCATCGAGGACAAACTCAACTACCATCTTCCCGAAGTGTTCGCTGTCCTGCGCGAGACTGCAGCCCGTTTCGCAGCCAACGAGACCCTCGTCGTGAAGGCTACCGAACTTGACCGCGAACTTGCCGCACAGGGCAAGGACTTCGTGACCATCGACGGCGAGAACGCCATCTGGAAGAACCACTGGCTTGCCGGAGGCAATGAAGTCACGTGGGATATGGTCCACTACCGCGTTCAGCTCATCGGTGGTATCGTGCTTCACCAAGGCAAGATTGCCGAGATGGCTACAGGTGAAGGTAAGACCCTCGTGGGCACACTCCCTGTCTTCCTCCGTTCGCTCTCCGGCCGCGGCGTCCACGTCGTGACCGTCAACGACTACCTCTCCAAGCGTGACTCCGAGTGGATGGGCCCGCTCTACATGTTCCACGGTTCGACCGTCGACTGTATCGACAAGCATCAGCCCAACACTGCAGCCCGTCGCGCCGCCTACAACTGCGACATCACTTTCGGTACGAACAACGAATTCGGCTTCGACTACCTCCGCGACAACATGGCTATGGCTCCTGCCGACATGGTGCAGCGCAAGCACTACTATGCGATTGTCGACGAGGTTGACTCGGTGCTCATCGACGATGCCCGTACCCCTCTCATCATCTCCGGTCCCGTCCCCAAGGGCGACGACCAGCTCTTTGACGTCTACCGTGCCAATGTCGAGAAAGTCGTCGAGGCACAGCGCCGCCTCGTCACCAAGATTCTCGCCGAGGCCAAGACCAAAATCGCATCAGACGACAAGGAAGTCCGCAAGGAAGGCGCACTTCTTCTCTACCGTGCCTTCAAGGGTCTCCCCAAGAACGGCGCACTTATCAAATTCCTCTCGCAGGAGGGCATGAAGAACCTCATGCTCGAAACCGAGGCCTACTATCTGCAGGACAACAAGCGCGAGATGCCCAAGGTGACCGATCCCCTCTACTTCGTCATCGACGAGAAGAACCGCAGCGTCGAGCTCACCGACAAGGGTATTGACGAACTCACCGGAAAGACCGATGACCCCCAGTTCTTCGTGCTCCCCGACATCGCCTCACAGCTCTCTGAAACCGAGCATATCGCTGACCTCGCCGAGCGTCAGCAGCGCAAGGATGAGCTTATGCAGGACTATGCGGTCAAGGCAGAGCGCGTCCACACTGTCACTCAGCTTCTCAAAGCCTACACACTCTTCGAAAAGGATGTTGAATATGTCATCGACGAAGGTAAGATTAAGATTGTCGACGAGCAGACAGGCCGTATCATGGAGGGTCGCCGCTACAGCGACGGTCTCCACCAGGCAATCGAAGCCAAGGAGCATGTGAAGGTAGAGGCTGCAACCCAGACATTCGCAACCATCACTCTCCAGAACTACTTCCGTATGTATCACAAGCTCGCCGGTATGACCGGTACAGCCGAGACAGAAGCCGGTGAGTTCTGGGACATCTATAAGCTCGACGTGGTCACCATCCCGACCAACAAGCCGATTGCCCGCGTCGACATGAACGACCGCGTCTACAAGACCAAGAAAGAGAAATATGCCGCTGTCATCGAAGAGATTCAGGACCTCGTGTCGAAAGGCCGTCCGGTGCTCGTCGGTACGACTTCGGTTGAAATCTCCGAGCTTCTCAGCCGTATGCTCACCATGCGCCACATCCCCCACAATGTCCTCAACGCCAAACTCCACCAGAAGGAGGCCGAAATTGTGGCTCACGCAGGACGCAAGGGTATGGTGACCATCGCAACAAACATGGCAGGTCGTGGTACCGACATCAAGCTTACACCCGAGGTCAAGGAGGCCGGAGGTCTTGCCATCATCGGTACCGAGCGCCATGAGTCACGCCGTGTGGACCGCCAGCTCCGCGGTCGTGCCGGCCGTCAGGGCGACCCGGGTTCATCAGTCTTCTATGTATCCTTCGAAGACCAGCTCATGCGTCTCTTCGCCACTGACCGCGTCATGAAGATGCTCGACACCCTCGGTCTTGAAGAGGGCGAGCGCATCGAGAGCGGCATGGTCACCAACGCAATCGGAAATGCACAGAAGCGCGTCGAGGAAAACAACTTCGGTATCCGCAAACGCCTCCTCGAATATGACGACGTGATGAACAAGCAGCGTACCTACATCTACAACCGCCGTCACCACGCCCTCCTCGGCGAGCGCGTAGGTATCGACATCGCCAACATGATGTGGGACGTAATCGAGAATTTCGTCAACAACTACGGCCCTGCCGACTATCAGGACCTCTCGCTCGAACTCTTCCGTGTCCTCACCATAGAAGCTCCCTTCACCGAGGAGGAATACCGCAACATGTCGAAGGAAGATGCCATCGAGAAAATCCACACTGCAGCCCAGGAGGCATTCGACCGCAAGGGACAGCGCATCCTCGAAGTCGCTCAGCCCGTGATTATAGACTGCGTTGAGAACCGTGGTTTCAAGGGCCGCATCGCCGTCCCCATGACCGACGGCAAACGCTTCTTCAACCTCGTCGTTGACCTTGACGAAGCTTACCGCACAGGTTGCAAGTCTATCGTGAAGGAATGGCACAAGGCTGTGCTTCTCGTGACCATCGACGAACTCTGGAAAGAACACCTCCGCGAACTCGACCAGTTGCGTCAGAGCGTTCAGAACGCATCCTACGAGCAGAAGGATCCCCTTGTAATCTACAAGGTTGAGTCGTTCCACCTCTTCGAGGCCATGCTCAACAATCTCAATGTGAAGACCATGTCGACACTCATGCGCGGTCAGATCTACATCCAGCAGGCTCCCCCGCAGCCCTCACGCCCCGTTCAGCCTCAGGCTGAAGCTGAACCTCAGGCAGAAGAGGGCGAAAACGAGGCTCCTGCAGAGCAGCCCGCTCCCGCACCCGCACCTGAGGCACCGAAGCCCCAGCCTAAGGTGGAACGCGCAATGCCCGAACGTCCCAACGACTATTCTAAATACCGCACTTCGCGCGAAAATCTCCCCGGAGAGAACGCACAGCGCGAGGCAGGACGAAATGCAAGCCAGACGCAGCCGACTCAGCCCGTCAAGGCCGGTCCCCGCATCAACCGCAATGATCCCTGCCCCTGCGGTTCAGGCAAGAAATACAAAAACTGCCACGGCAAGGGTCTCTGATAAGACTTCATAAGTATCAATTTCAGATACAAAAGGAACAGAAGCGCAAAAGAAACAGAAGTTTTGGATTATGTTGTATTGACAAATCTGTTGAATTAAACTTCTGTATCTTTTGCGCTTCTGTTCCTTTTGCAATCCACCAATAACAATTTACACTCCATGAAAAAGCTATTGTTTCTACTTCTTATCGTGACATCGCTTCTGTCGACCTCTTGTATGAAACGTGTCGAAGGCATACTCCGGGAGGAGCCGACAGAAATTACCAAAAAGGAAGCTGTCAAGCTTATGAACTACTACGACGAGCAATTCCGTCAAGCCCAGACCTTACTCAAAGAGGGTGACAAGGCTCAGCTTGCAAAATTCTTCAAGACCCCGGAATGGCAACTTGCAGAGCAGTGTCATTCAAAATTGCTGCAACTCACTCCTGAACTGTCAACCGAGTTGCATATAGCTCAATTCGAGGCTGATTTCATCCGGTTTGTCAACGAGACCATCAGATTCGGTGTCCCCCTCCGCGAACTTCCGGAGGATTGATTTTCAGATACAAAAGAACAGAAGCTCAAAAAGGAACAAAAGTAAAATTCCGTAAATTTCGGAGTTGAAATACCTTTTGTTCCTTTTTGAGCTTCTGTTCTTTTGTATCTCTTCTATCAATGTCCGGTCCCGAAGGTAACGATGAGCCAGGAGGAGATGGACATATAGATGAGCATACCGATAATGTCGTTGGTAATCGAGATGAAGGGGCCTGTGGCAAGCGCAGGGTCGATTTTCAGTTTCTCAAGAGTAAGTGGCACGAATGTACCGAAAACCGAGGCAAACATCACCACGCAGAATATCGAAGCCGAGACAGCGATGGTGGTCACCTGATGGCCACTTCCAAGAGTGAAGAAGTTGTAGAGGAATACGAGCAGGGCTATTATAGAGCCGTTGAGCAATCCGACACCGAGTTCCTTAAGCAACTGCCGGGCTGATTTCTGAATGTCGAGGGAACCATTGGCAAGGCCTTGCACGACGATTGCCGAAGACTGTGTACCGACATTACCACCCGTGCCACCGATGAGCGGAATGAAGAGGGCAAGCGCAGGATCGACCACGAACCCGCCTTCAAACTTTCCAAGGATGACGGAATTACAGAGTCCGCCCACCATTCCGATGAGCAGCCAAGGCAGACGGGCCTTTGTCTGGGCGAAGAGTTTGTCGTCGCTCTCTACGTCGCCCGAAAGACCGGATGCCAACTGGTAGTCACGCTCACTCGAATCGCGCACCTTGTCCATCACGTCGTCGACGGTGATGCGACCGAGCAGACGGCCGATGGAGTCTATGACAGGCATGGCCACAAGGTCATACTTCTCGAAATCAAGGGCGACCTCATCAATCGGAGTGTCAGCCTTGACCGATACGGGATCCGTCTCCATGACATGCTTGATTTTCGAGACAGAAGGATGTGTGATGAGTTTTTTGAGAGGAAGTGTGCCGCGCAGACGGTCCTCGTTGTCCACGACATAGACATAGTAGACCTCATCCATATCCTCAGCCTGCATACGCATCTGCTTGATACATTCCGGCATACTCCAATTCTCGTTGACGACGATCATTTCAGTACCCATCAGACCGCCGGCGGTGTCCTCGTCATATTTCAGAAGGTCGATGATGTCGCCTGCCTGCTCAACGTCGTCGATGTGGCTGAGAATCTTCTCGCGGTCATCCTCATCGAGTTCCTGGATGATGTCGACGGCATCGTCAGTATCGAGGTGCTCGATTTGCTTGGCGATGTCGGCCACGTCCATCTTCGAGAGAAGCTTGGCACGGTCATCCTCGTCGAGTTCCATGAGCACATCGGCCTGCATGTCCTCGTCGAGAAGTTTGAAAAGATATTCCGCTTCGTCAAGGTCGAGATCCTGATAAAGTTCCGCAATGTCGGCCGGATGGAGGTCGGCCAGCTCCTCTGCCGCCGCAGCATCGGCGTGGTCATGGATGATTTTGCGCAGATGTTCCAGATATTCGGGAGTGAACTCTTTCATTGTCGTTGCGTGAGGAGGGAGTGTTGAAGATTGATGACTCAGTTACTTCTCGCCGAGCTGACCATATTGGTCAGTTCGATAAACTGCTGCACCGAAAGCTGCTCGGGGCGCAGTGAGAGCATCGGGTCGTCCGGCAACGGAACTCCGGCGGGAAACATTCCCCTAATCGAGTTGCGCAGAGTCTTGCGGCGTTGGCCGAAGGCTGTTTTCACAACTGTCTTGAAAAGTTTATCATCGCATCCGAGGTCGGTCACAGAGTTGCGCACCATCTTGATGACACCGCTCTTGACCTTGGGAGGTGGATTGAACACGTTTTCATCAACCGTGAAGAGATATTCGACATCATACCATGCCTGAAGCAACACGCTGAGAATTCCGCGCGCCTTTGTGCCGGGAGCGGCTGCAAAACGTTCGGCAACCTCGCGCTGAAGCATACCCGAACAACAGACCACCTGATCGCGGTAGTCAAGGACATGGAAGAAAATCTGCGATGAGATATTGTAGGGATAATTGCCTATGACACAGAATTTCTGCCCGTCGGGGTAGATTTGAGCGAGATCGAGACGGAGAAAATCAGCATCAAGAATCCTTCCGGCAAGTTCCGGATAGTTGTAGCGCAGATATTCGATACTCTCGCCGTCGATTTCAGCCACTTTCACATCGTGGCCTGTGGCGATAAGATATTTGGTGAGTACACCCATACCCGGGCCAACTTCCATCACGGGAAGGCCCTTATAGTCCGCAAGGGTGTCGGCAATGCGTGCGGCAATGCTCTCATCGGTCAGGAAGTGCTGACCGAGAGCCTTCTTGGGACGCACATCGCCCCCCTGTCCGGCTTTGGCGTGGTTTCTTTTCATGGACTGCTGCGCTGAAGTGGTTGATTAATCGCTGCAAAGATACGCGTTTTTGATGAATTTGGGTGCAAAGATGCGTATAAAATCCACCACTTTCTGTGCTTGGACGCGCTTAACATCAATTCACTTCTTTTAAGGGGGGAGGCATCAACCATTGGGCCACACAGACGTTTTATCTATGAACGCAACGAAAAGGAGGCGTTCAAAAAATGGTAGTCTTTGGCGAAAGAGCCACAGGCTATATTGCGAAGAGCAGAGTTCGAATCCCAATCGACTCTCTCTGCCCCGATTGAAGGTTTCTAAACCGTAGAAACCTTTGGGTGACGGCACCCAAACCCCGTCGCCCGACATTATCACCCCGCCCGGCAGTGGAACCAGCGTCCAGCCGGGCTTTTTTATGCCTATACTATTCTTATATCTATTAAAAAGGGGGACGGCACTCTACCGTCTCCCTTTTATTATCTTGCCTATAACTGCAATAAACAGGCACAGACATATCGTCCATCCCCATATTCCGTCATTCATCCCCGCAACTCCACAGAGCTTAAGGACAATATAGGTCAACGGGAAGACAAGCAGCCCACACCACATCAATGCAGTTCCAAAAACAGTTCTTATCATTTTTCAATCAAGACATTAAGTAACATTGAGGATTATACAACCATCACATCATCTCGCAAGATGGGCCGGACGGAGGATGAAGGGGAGCGGATCGCGGAGGACGATTGACTTGTCCTCTTTCACACGCTGATATGCCTGAGCAGCCTCCTCAGGTGTCTGACAGGCGGCAGTGCAGACATAGTAGAGCGGTTCACGCGTATGGATGATGAACGCGCCATCATAGCCCGACGCTTGGAGGCGGGCACGCATCTGACGGGCATTGAACACCTGTTTGAACTGTCCGACCACCACATTGTATCGTCCGATTGTCTCGCGTGAAGCACCGCCATCCTCTGTGTAGCCTATATACTCAGTGCGCATAGGCATGGAATCGGAGGCCACCACGAGATCCGACATCCGCGCGCTGTTGCGGATTTTGGCATATATGGTGGAGTCAACGCCTGAACTCTCACGGTTTTTCGACACAGCCGTCTCGTAGGCCTGACGGTAGTTATTCTCATTCGTCTTGCAACCGACAATGAAGAGGCCGGCCAAAAGCAGAAGCAATGGCAAGCGACGCATCGATGAGGAATGTTTTTTCATAGTAGGAACCATATTGTTTTTAGGATTGGCTGCAGGGACGCGCTGCAGAACGTATGCCAAATGAAAGTCATTCGATTTATATCAGGCATACGCGCTACAGCGCGTCCCTACAGTAAAAATTTATAATACAATAATTATAACAAACTAAACCACATGATAGCCTTTATCGGCAAGAGCACGGCGGAGGATGTCGATATGCTCGTTGTTGCGGGTCTCGACCTCCACACGGATTATACAGCCGTTGATGGATGTGACATGTGAGTTGCGTTCATGAGTGACGGAGATAATGTTGGCACCGTTCTCGCCAAGCACCTGACATACGCCTGACAACTGTCCGGGCTGGTCGGTAAGGTCGAGGGTCAGTGTACAGTTTCTTCCGCTCTTCACAAGACCACGGGTGATGACACGGTTGAGGATGGTCACGTCAATGTTACCGCCTGAAACCACGCAGACAGTCTTCTTGCCCTTGATGGGAACCTTGTCAAACATGGCTGCGGCAACCGACACCGCACCCGCTCCTTCGGCCACAAGCTTCTGCTGCTCGATAAGCGCAAGTATGGCTGCGGCAATCTCATCCTCGCTGACGGTCACAATCTCATCGACATATTTCGAACAGAAATCAAAGGTGTTGACACCCGGTTCCTTTACGGCAATACCGTCGGCAATGGTAGCTACCTTTTCCAGACGGGTGCGTTCCCCGTCGTGGACAGACTTGAACATCGAGGGAGCACCTTCGGCCTGCACACCATAGACTTTCACATCCGGTTTGAGCTGCTTGAGGGTGAAGGCGATTCCTGCAATCAGACCACCGCCACCGATGGGGACAATCACAGCCTCCACATCAGGCATCTCCTCAAGGATTTCAAGGGCAATGGTGCCCTGTCCGGCTATCACTTTTAGGTCATCGAAGGGATGGATGAAAGTGTAGTTATGTTCCTTCTGAAGCTCGATGGCCTTCTGATAGGCATCATCATAGACACCCGGCACCAGACAGACCTCTGCACCGAGCTTCTTAGTAGCTTCGATTTTGGAAATCGGCGCACCGGCAGGCAGGCAGATGAGCGACTTTATGCCATTGCGTGTCGCAGCGAGAGCCACACCTTGGGCATGGTTACCGGCCGAACATGCGATTACTCCGTGGGCTTTTTCCTCGGGAGTGAGCTGAGAAATCTTGTAGTAGGCACCACGAAGCTTGAAGGCACCGGTGTGCTGAAGATTCTCCGGCTTGATATAGATTTCCGAATCGGGATTGATTTTCGGAACCCCGATGAGACGGGGATGACGCGCTACATCGCGAAGCACCTGCGCCGCGCGATAGACTTCTGAAATTTCCAATGTATCTGCCATGGTATATCGTGTTTTGTTTTGGCGATGATTTGTATAGGCGCAAAATTAAGCAATCCCCGCCTATTCACCAAAATAAAATCCAAATCATGTCCGCTCAATAACTCTCTGACAAAATAGTCCTGAGCAGAATACTTTATTTCAAAAAGCTGCCACCGGTTTGACAATCTCAACCCTTAGGCCAAGTGCCTCAATGATTCTATAGAAAACGGTCACACTCGGAGTTATGATACCATTCTCTATTCTTGAAATATATGACTTCGTCACATGAAGACGTGCGGCAAGCTCTGCCTGGGTTATCTTGGCATCTCTTCTGGAATCCCTTATCAACTGTCCGGTGTAGAATGCCCGTGCCTCATCGAGAAAAGCCTCACGCTCCGGACTGCCCGGCTTCCCATATTTCTCATCAAGGACAGCACTATAATCCCGTATCATACCATCACCCTTAGGAAAAATATCATTTACATTGTTCATAATACTCCTCTTTAATTCGTAAAGCTTTTTTTATTTCATTTTCCGGAGTTTTCTGAGTCTTCTTTTGAAAACCGTTGAATAATACAACAATCTTATCTCCGTCAAAAATAAAGAACACTCTATAGATATTCCCCTCCCATTCACTACGCAACTCAAACAGTCCTTCTTTCAATGCTTTTACAAACTTTTTAGAAATCCTATCCTGAGTACGCAATAAATCAAGAGCATAGTCTATCTTCCTTTGAACTTTTAGATCAAGGGAGGCCATAAAGCGTTCAAAATGACCGCCAAATGTAATAATACGTCGGTCCATGCTACAAATTTAGCATACATCTTACTAAAAAACAACTATTTCCGGACAAAAGTTGCAATATATTGTTACTTTTCATATCCATGCCTTAATATCTAATCATTTCCACCTAAAAAAAAGCCTCACTTCCTTCCATTGTGGCGGGAAGCGAGGCAAAATATGTAATCGTAGCTTAAAATCGTTTTATTATCCCGGCTGACCGGACGGCGCAAGGGATGTCACTTGCCGGGAGACACCTGATCTGGTATTTGGCTAAAATATCAGGATTGCGGTCGACATCAACCTTTACGATATTGACGGCATCGCCTACTTTGTTCTTTAATTCTTCAAAAAATCCACAAGTGTGAGCTTGTAACTGTTGATTATTTCATTGAAATCATTCATGTATCCACCGGATTTCAGAAACTATATTTCACTCCGAAATTCAGACCGAGACGGGCGAAGCCGGTGTTTTCATCACCATTTTCACCGGTATTTAGATCGATTATAGCATCCTGCCATGAGAGATTCGCAAGCAAACGCCAATTGTTGTTCAACGCATACTGAAATCCGCCTCCGATATTCATACCGAAACCACATTTGCTTGCACTGGCAGAAACTTTCACCCCGGCATCCTTACAGCTTGCAGTCTCAGTGCAGATTGCAAGGCCTAAACCGACAGTGTAGTTGAACGTCCAGCGTGGATTTCCCAATCTGACATAACCAACGAACTGTGGCGCAAGATAATTGATATAAAAGGCTCCCTTTGCAACTATGGCAGAACTTCTGTTATATCCTACAGTACTCTTCCCTCCGGATCTGTAACCGGAATAGAGAAATCCGGCACCAATTTTCTTGTCCGACATCCATTCGTAGCCGACTTGCCAATCCAATCCTATGCGCGCATCGCCTGACTCCCAGCCGAAATCAACAGAACTTATAATGTGTCCTATACCTATGGAGCCATATACCGAGTGTCCCGCAAGACTGCGACTATCAATATCACTTGCCGATAGGTTAAATGAGGAAAAAAGGGCAGTAAAAGCAAGCGCACTTACAGCCAGAAATCTGCTGATTGTTTTCATGAGAGTTAAAATTAGTATTCAATAATTTCCAAATTTAGACAATAAATCTTAAAACGACAAGTTTCACCCTGTATATAATCTGAAATGTCGACATATATGATACAAACAGCCCCGTCTCCCAACCGAAAGGCGGGGAAACGGGGCAAAAATATGTAATCGTAGCTTAAAATCGTTTTATTGTCCCGGCTGACCGGGCGGTGCAAGCGGTGTTACTTGCCTGGCTGCTCCTGAATTCTGATCTTATCTTCAAGAATCTCAAGCTGCTGGAGACCCGAAGCTCTCCACTGGGGTTCACCGTTTTTAAAGATGATGATGGTCGGGACGCTCCTGATCTGGTATTTGGCTGAAATATCAGGATTGCGGTCGACATCAACCTTAACGATATTGGCGGCATCGCCTACTTTGTTCTTTAATTCTTCAAGGATAGGACCCTGCATTTTGCAAGGGCCGCACCAAGTGGCAAAGAAATCCACAAGTGTGGGCTTGTCACTGTTGATTATTTCATTGAAATCATTCATAATTCATAGGTTTTAAAGTGCAAGTATAACGCACCGTCACCTATGAATGTTTTCACAATAAAGATTCTTTAACCACCGCACTGATTTCCTTGAAGGCATAGCTCCTGCGCTCACCGTCGGGGAGTTCGAGCGAGATGATGCCATCGGGGGCAACGGCTACGATACGCGCCTCGATGAACTCACCACGCAGATTGTCGCGATAGGGATAGAAACCGTCGTTGCGCCACAGAGTGTCGAAATAACGCGCCGACAGTTCGCCGCTCCCCTCCTCCGAAAGTTCTGCTGCGACGGCAGCATCAGCCTCGCGGAGAATCTCTCCACAGAACTCCTCAAGGAGCATCCGCAAATCGAATTC
Organism: uncultured Duncaniella sp.; assembly: GCF_910577345.1. Taxonomy (GTDB): domain Bacteria; phylum Bacteroidota; class Bacteroidia; order Bacteroidales; family Muribaculaceae; genus Duncaniella. Next base: position 17,128 of record NZ_CAJTMT010000002.1, on the reverse strand, counting down.
CGTGCCGGTCAACTGAGCCATCGACACAGGATTGGGAGCATCGGAGAGGAAACGGTGCTGATTGACATTTATGCCCATCCCGACAATCGAATGGTTTATGCCGGAGGAGGTGATACTGTTCTCGATAAGGATACCGCAGATTTTTCTGTCACCGACATAGATGTCGTTTGGCCACTTCACCCTCACGTCATGACCGGGAAGATAGCGCTGCAACACCTCCACAATGGCAAGCGAGACAGCCTCGGAAATGACAAACTGACGCGCAGGATGCAAACCCTCCGGACGCAGCAGCATCGACATGGTTATGTTGGCCCCCGGTTCAGATTCCCAGGAGTTGCCACGCTGTCCGCGTCCCGCAGTCTGTCTGTGCGCGCTGACGACCGTCCCGTGAGGCGAGGCGCTTGCTATTGATGCGAGATGAGTGTTGGTCGAAGGGCTTTCGTCGAGTTCTATAAGGTTCATAGCTTGGCTATTTCATCAGCCGAACCGACTGAAAGACGGCGAACACCGTCGGGCATCACGTCGATCTTCACCCACACGGTATCATCAGGGAGGATGTCGGCCACGCGGTCAGGCCATTCAATCAGACAGAGCGCACCTGAGTCGAGATAGTCCTCGATGCCTATATCAAAGGCCTGTTCGAGATTCTCGATGCGGTAAAGGTCGAAATGATAGATAAGCTCGGCAGTTGTGTCGGAACGATATTCGTTGACAATGGAAAATGTCGGAGAACCGGTGGGGTCATCCTCGACTCCGAGCGCACGGCTGAGAGCATTGATGAATGTGGTCTTTCCTGCCCCCATCTCGCCGTCAAAGGCATAGACGGTCGCATCGTCCATCAGACCGAGAAATTCTTTGGCAGCCTCGGGAAGAGCCTCGGCTGTAGGGATCATTATCTGCTTCATTTTTCAGATTTTTTATGATTATATCATTTGGCAGTGAGCGTGATGAGCGGCACGAGCATTTCCTCTGGCGATATGCCACCATGCTGGAAGGTGCCATCATAATACTGCACATAATAATTATAGTTGTTGGGATAGGCGAAGAAATCGCGTCCGGTCGCGAAAATGTAGGTCGACGACACGTTGGGAGCCGGAAGCCCGAGCCGTGCAGGATTCTTCACCTCATAGACCTGCTTGGGATTATAGGCGAGATTCTTGCCAATCTTGTAGCGGAGATTAGTGTTGGTGTTCTTATCGCCCACGACCTTCACCGGATTGTCGACACGGACAGTGCCGTGGTCGGTCGTTAGGATAATCTTATAACCCTTGGCTGCTATGCGGCGGAAAATCTCGATTGCCGACGAGTGGCGAAACCATGATTCCGACAGCGAACGGTAGGCGGCGTTGGTCGATGCAAGCTCGCGTATCATCTTCGACTCCGTGCGGGCATGTGAGAGCATGTCGATGAAGTTGAACACAATGACGTTCAGGTCATTGGACAGCAGATTTGAGAACTCGCGCAGAAGTTTCTCACCCGCCGCCGAGTCGTTGATTTTCGTGTAGGAGAACTTGCAATGACGGCGATAGCGCTCAAACTGAGTTGAAATCAGAGGCGACTCGTTGAGATTCTTACCCTCCGGAGAGTCCTCGTCGACCCAAAGCTCCGGGAACATCGAAGCGATGTCCTTGGGCATCAGACCGGAGAATATGGCATTGCGGGCATATTGCGTGGCTGTCGGAAGGATGGAGCAGTAAAGCTCCTCGCGGAAGTTGAATGTATCGGCAAGCAGAGGCTTCACAGCCGCCCATTGGTCAAGGCGGAAGTTGTCGATAAGGATGAAGAACACCTTCTCACCGGCATCAAGGAGGGGAAATACATGGGTCTTGAACACCTCCGGCGACATCAGCGGACGTCCCGGCGACTGCGGGTCGGTAATCCAGTCGGCATAATTATTGCGCACGAATTTCGCAAATGCTGTCCCAGCCTCCTTGCGTTGCATGTCGAGAAGCTCATCCATCTGTGTTTCGGCAGCCGACAACTGCATCTCCCAGTGGACAAGCAGCTTGTAGAGTTCCATCCAGTCGGCCATCGTAGAGGCCGAACCGATTAGCTGCGATATGCGTGTGAACTCCTGACGGTAGTCGCTGCCGGTCTGGGTCGAGACAAGTTCGTCGGAATGAAGATTTTTCTTTATCGACAGAAGAATCTGCTTGGGATTGACAGGCTTTATCAGATAGTCGGCGATTTTGTTGCCGACAGCCTGGTCCATGATGTTCTCCTCCTCACTCTTCGTTATCATTATCACCGGAATATGCGGAGCCACGAGCTTGATGCGCTGCAGCGTCTCAAGTCCGGTCAGACCCGGCATATTCTCGTCGAGGATTATGAGGTCGAAATTCTGTTCATCGACAAGAGCCAAGGCATCGGCACCGCTGCACGCGGTGACAACGTCATAGCCCTTCCCTTTCAGGAACATTATATGTGGTTTCAGCAGGTCGATCTCATCGTCGGCCCAAAGGATGGTTGACAAGATATATTAAGTATTAAGTGTTAAGTATTAAGTACAAAGGATAAAGTCTCAATACCGATGCTCAGTCATCCTCATCGCCTTCGCTGCCGAGGGGATAGTCGGGGAACTTGGGAGTGGTGACAGGGGTGACTGTCTTTGTCTTGGGCTGCGGTACCGGCTGCTTCTTGGGCTCTGTCTTGGCTTTCGGCTTCGGCACAACGGGCTGGGGAGTTTTCTTGGAAGCGGGTTGGGTCGAAGTCTTGGGCGCAGGATTTGCCGATGGCTTGGCCTCCGGTTGGACTGAGGTATCGGGCACAGGATTCGCAGGCTGAATGGCAGTCGTATCGCTTGGCAAAGTTACAACAGCTTTGGGTAAATTCAAACTGTCGGGCTGATTCATTTTGGCAGGAGAGGTGGCGGGGAGGTCGGACTTGTCAGACTGGTCGGACTCGTCAGACTTGTCAGACCTGTCGGACTCGTCGGACTGCTCGGACCGGTCGGGGTTGCTATCTTCACTTCGATCATACATCTCCTCTGCCGAGGGATATTCCTCGGGCGGGAGCACCGATTCATGGGTTGCTTTGACGGTTTCCTCGCCGATAAAGCGGAAGTAGTCGTCAAACGAGCCTCCACCTTGCAGCAGCTTTTCGAAATTGCTTTTGCTTATCTGCACCGGGCGCACTCCTTCGGGAATGATGACACCGTTGTCCTGAGCAAGAAGCGAACGGTAGTGGTTCAGCTCTCCCTCATTGCGGAAGCCCTTGATGAGCAGAAGTCCGAGGCGCCCGAAGTTCATCACTTCAAGGTCGAAGTCACGCACCATGTAGGTCGTGAAGTTGTGGCGAGCCACGTCGAAGAGCAACTGATTGGGCGATATATTCTCCGTCGAGAAGAGCAACACAAGATAGTGCGGCTCCTCCGGTTCAAGCACGAACTCAATCTCCGCACCATCGCCCGTTGCTGTCGAGTCGTTCGACAGGCGAATGTCCCAGAGCATACCGCGCATGTTCGACCCTCCGCTGCGGAGCTTGCGCCCCTGCGCCAGACCTTTCAGATAGGAAGAGGCCATAGGAGTGACATCCGTCTCCGGATAGCGTTCAAGCAATTCCTTCAAGGTAGCACCAAACTCATCCGGCTTGTTGTCGGTCACGAAGGCAAGAGCATGGAGGAACATGAATTTGGGCATGAGCGGCGAGAGGGGATATTCGGCAACCATGCGTTCGTATGCCTTGTGGACATCAGCATTGTTGTCGGCAAGATAGTCGGCGTATGCCTCGTCATAGAGCGCTTCCTGCCGTGCGAACATCGAGCGAAGGTTATCGAGATAGTTGGGGTCGGACATGGCTTTCGCATAGTTAGACTCCGGGAATTCGGCAAGAATCAACTGACGGTAGCGCTCGGCTTCGGCAGGACGGTCGCGGCGAACGTTCATCAGATACTCATTATAATATATGTCGAGACGATAGACATTCTCGGGATAGCGCGACATCAGCCGCTGCCACTCGCTGTCGGCCGCATCGAAATCCTCCAGCTTGTCCTTCAGCACAAGACCTGAGTTGTAAAGCCCCTCGCGGATAACATCCTCAGCCGTCACTTTCTCCACATCGGTGAACGGAATCTGCTTAAGGTAGTATTCACGGTTGTGCGGGTCGTTGGCCTTCGCAGCTTCCGAGGCTTTCTCTTCCGAGGAGCCTTCCTCCTCACTTCCATCATCCGCCGGAGTGTCGGAACCGGTCTCGGCATCCTCCTCATCCTCCGAACCGAATTCGTCGAAACTGAAAGAGGCTTTGTTGCGCCGTCGCCAGTCGTTTTCAAGCTTTCGCGAACCCCACCGCTTCTGGAAATCAGTGCGCCCCGCGTTGCGGGAGGCGGTATTGTAGAAATACCACGATTTATCAGTATTGAGATTGAAAGCGGTCGGAGCCTGGGCATTGTCCTGTTTAAGATTGGAGCCGGATGCCGCCTGCTGTGCAAGATACTCCTCGCGCTTTGCAGCTTCGGCCTCCTCTTTCTCTTTTTTCTTGAGGTCAGAGATAATCTTGTCAATAACGGCAAGCCGCTCAGCCTCAGGCATGGCGGCAAGACGGAGCAGGGAGTCGTTGAGAGTCACGTTCTGGGAATAGACCGCAAGCTCGTCCAACACATCGGACCGGCGTTGAAGCAGCGCGAGGTCGGGATAGTTGTCAGGCAGCAAGGGAACGGCCTCGGCATAGCATGGCTGCGCAAGGTCGTAGCGATGACGGTCGAAGTAAAGCCCACCGAGGGTTATCTGCGAGAAAGCTTTCTCAACGCCATTGCGTGTCGACTTCTCTGCGGCAAGGACATAGTTGGCTATAGCGTTAGCGGTGTCGCGGCGCGAGAGGTATAGATTGCCGATAGCATAGTAAATCTGGTCAAGATACTCCTTGTTTCGGTCATAACGGGTCATACGCTGAAGCGCTTTAACCTCCGGAGTGATGTCCGCGCCTTGAAACACCTCGCTCTGCTTGATGCGTGCGTTGAATTTCGTGCGGTAGGAAGCCGACGAGGCTCCTCCGGCCTTCTTGTATGCCTGATAGGCGGCAGCATTGTCCCCCTCGGCGGAATAGAGCTGACCGAGGAGGAAATTGAGGCGCGTCTTCTGAGTTCCGTGAGCATAGCCCAAAGCCTCCTTAAGCATTGGAATGGCCTTTGGATTGTCGTGGGAGCGTATATAGAAATCAGCGAATGTGAAATAGTATAGTTCCCGGAGGGTATTGTTGACAAGCTCGTCGGTCTTTATGCGCGTCAGTATGGTCTCAGCCTCGAAAAGCCAGTCGAGGGCACAGTAGCTCCGCGCCTGCCATAGCTTGGCCTCCAAAACCGTGTTGGGCAACCAAGAGAAATGTTTAGCCACATAATAAAAGGTGGAGGCTGCTCCGAGGAAGTCACCGTTGAAATACTGGCTGCGCCCCATCAGCATCCATGCGTTGTGGAGGAAGGGGTTGTATTCCTCACGTTTGAGCCATTTCTTGTATTCCGGATCATTCGCATGTCCCGGCTTGCGTTTGGGACGCTTCTTGATAGAGCGGAGCTGTATAGCCTTCTGCGCCTTCTCGATCGAGCGGGTGAACGAACCCTGCGGCTGCGGAGCTTTGGGATTGGCATACGCCTCGACGGGGTGCATGAAGAGCTGCGAAGTATAATCGTCCTCGTAGGCGATCTCCAACTCCTTCAACGTCTCCTTGAAATGCTCGTCGCCGTTGAAGTAGATGTTGTAGCGAGTGATGAAAGCCTGATAGTTTCGGGTAGCGGCGGTGTTTTTCTTTGTCGAACACGACGAAAAGGCCACTGTCCACAGGACTGCAGCCAACAGTATCAGCACCCTCGAAAAAGAGGCCGACGCAAAGATGACAGACTTTGTTTTCATCTCATTTCCATAACGGTGTCGACCCTCCCATTATTGCATTCCGTACCCTGCCGGTATACAGTCTAAGTCGTTTACCCTTATTGATTAACACTTTGCATCGCCACTATAGTTAAAATTGTTAAAGCAACAGGATTTTTTTGATTACGCGTGTTATTAAAACTGAGCGGACAGAAATCACTCTCCGCTGCAAACCTGACAAATTATCAGCAATAAACTAAGCGGCCATCGTGGGACCGGGGAATACTTCTTCGCTGCCTGCATGTCCGAAACAAACAATATATCAAACTTACTAACAACACATTTAACTATGGCAGACAAGAAGTATTCACCCGCAGTGCAGGAACTCGCTGACCTCATCCAGAAAAACAACTGGCAGGACAAGTTCAACCAGGCCATCGCAAAAGTCGTATCCTACAAAATCCCCGGCCTTTCCGACATGACCACCATTGATGACTACCTTGACTATCTTGAGAACTATGCCCATTGGGTACCGTCGGAAGATAAGGAAGGCACACACGTCTATCAACACCTTTTCCGCTCATTCTTCCTTCTGGATCAGGAACCGGTGAAATCACTCCAGACTCCATGCGCACCGGCCGACAAGCAGCCCGAACTCACCCCGCTGTCAAAGTGGATGGTGGACTACTGCTATGCTATCGGTGACTGGCTTGACAGTCCTGAATCAATCACAGCTGAAAGTGTCAAGTCGTTCTATGACTCGGCCGTCTACAACATGGACGAATATCTCGAACCCCGTGGCGGTTGGAAGACCTTCAACCAGATGTTCGCACGTCACGCCAAACCGGGCTACCGTCCTATCGCAGCTATTGACGACGACAAGATTATCGTTCACCCCGCCGACGCATGTTTCGGTGGCCAGTGGGAAATCCGCCCTGACACCCATGTCCGCATCAAAGGCCTTGACTGGAGTATCGACGAACTCCTTGAAGGCAGCCCCTACAAGGATAAATTCAAAGGTGGTATGTGGTGTCACTCATTCCTCAGTTGGACTGACTACCATCGTCAGCACGCACCTCTTTCGGGTATCGTCCGTGAAGCCCGTGTCATCCAGGGTGCAGCCTACGTCGACCTCGTTGCAGTTCCTGACAAAGTCAATCCCGCAACAAACCAGGTTGAGGCATGGCGTGCGACCGCTCCTGACCAGGCCGGTTATGAATTCATGCAGACCCGTGGTCTGATCGTGCTTGAGACCAAGTATGGTTATGTGGCCATCCTCCCGATTGCCATGCCGCAGGTTGCATCCGTAGTCGTCACTGCCGAAGAAGGTGTAGCCTTGAAGAAGGGCGACGAAATCTCTTACTTCCAGTTCGGTGGTTCGGACATCGTCTACCTCTTCTCTGCCAACATGAATGTCTCTATCTCGGCTCACAAGGGCACACACTACAAAGTCGGCACCAAGATTGGTGAGATTTACCCTGTAGTGGAACTCTAAAAGGTATCCATCACCCCGCCCTTCAACCATGAAGTGACCGGAATTTATACAAGGTCCTTTTCCGTAAGGCCACAACATTAAAAACCGGGGGCCGGCCTCACCGCCGGTCCCCGAGTTTTTTTTCACCAACCGACACTCCATGGTCAACAAATAATAAAAATCACTTTCAATCAACATTTATTACTTAGCGTATGGCAACTTCTTCTTCCCCCCAGCCCTCCAACAAGCCAAAGGGAAGCAAACCATCGCAGGCTTTGATTTCAACCGGAGCGATGACCGTCATGATCATCACCACCGTGGTCAGTCTCCGTGGACTTCCTTCGCAAGCCGAGTTCGGCATCCAGTCGATTTTCTACTATCTGTTTGCCGCAATCGTCTTTCTTATCCCGTTTTCACTGGTCTGTGCGGAACTCGCATCGACTTATACCCATTCAGGCGGTCTCTACCGTTGGGTGGCCGAGGCATTCGGCCCGAAGTGGGGCTGGTCGGCAATGTATCTTGAATGGCAGACACTCGTGATATGGTTCCCTGCCGTCCTCATGTTCGCAGCCGTCTCGCTGGCCTACATATTCTGGCCTGAATCGTTCGACGCGAAACTGTCAGCCAATAAAATCTACACCCTGATAGTGGTGCTCGGCGTCTACTGGATAACAAACTTCATTGCCTTCAGAGGCATGAAATCCTCGAAAATCCTAAGTACCCTCGGCGGTCTCTTCGGAACAATCGTCCCGGGTGCGATCCTTATCATCCTCGGTGTCGCATACCTCTGCATGGGCAAGCCCATCATGCTCACCCACGAATCCTTCTTCCCTGACTTCACCAAGATTGGCACCATCGTGCTTGCGGCCTCAATCTTCCTCTTCTACGGAGGTATGGAGATGAACGCCGTCCATGTCCAGAACATGAGCAACCCGGCCAAGCAGTTCCCGCGCGCCATATTCCTTGCGGTCGCAGTCATCGTCCTTATCTTCGTGTTCGCCACACTGGCAATCGGTTTCGTTGTCCCCGCGAAGGACATCAACCTCCTTGCGTCACTCCTCGTGGCCTACAATGACCTCTGGGCCTCAATCGGTGTGCCCTGGCTCGGCAATGTGATGGCCTTCCTGATCACCTTCGGTGTCATCGGACAGGTCAGCGTAATCATCGCCGGTCCTTCCACCGGTCTTGTCGCTGTCGGTGAGAGCGGTTACCTTCCCCAGAGTCTTCAGAAAGTCAACAGCCGTGGCGTGAACAAGCCTATCCTCTATGTGCAGGCAATCTTCGTCAGCCTCCTCTCGCTCGTGCTCGTCGTGCTTCCTTCGGTCGAATCAGCTTATCAGGTCATGTCGCAGATGGCCACCGTCATCTACCTCATCCTCGTCCTGATGATTTACTTCGCCTTCATCCGTCTGCGTCGCACCCAGCCGCAGAAACGTCGCGGATTCCGCGTCCCCGGCGGCAAGTTAGGTGAAGTTGTTGTGGCAGGAATCGGTATCCTCGGTGCTCTCGTAGCAATGGTACTTAGCTTCTTCCCGCCGTCACAAATCAACACCGGCAGCCCTGTGGTCTATGTCCTCATCATCTTCTGTGGCGCACTCCTCTTCTTCTGTGTTCCTCTGATTGTGTTTGCAAAGCGTAAACCGTCGTGGAGAAATCCGCAGGCCAACTTCTACCCCTTCGATTGGCAGATTGAAAACCGTAAGCCTTCAGAAGTTTCAAAGTGGAGCGCCAACTACACACCGACCCCCGCTGAAATCGCCGGTACCGATGCCCGTATCCTCGCGGAGGAGAATGGAGCCACCCCGACTGAAGCCGACACTCTCGCCAATGAAGCCGAAAAAGCCTACGATGGAACCAAAAATCCTCAGGCTGTGGCCTACGACGTCTTCAACCGTGAGAAATCCTCTGATTCCAAACAGCCGTAAGGCGGTATAAAAAACTGACACCTCTCCTCTTTACCACCCCCCTAACAGCCGATAAATATGAGAATCAATACGGGAAAAGGCACCATCTCCCTGATGACCCTGATTGCCATCTGGTCAATCTCACTCACTGTCAACCTTCCGGGCCTCGCCGTCACCCCGATGCTCGGAAGCCTTGACAAAATCTTCCCTAACACATCGGAACTGGAGATTCAGCTTCTCACCGTGTTGCCCAATCTTTTCATAATCCCCTTTGTGCTGCTCTCGGGCAAGCTATCGCTTTCCAAAAGCAAAATCAGCATCGTAGTGGTTGCGCTCGCCATTTATCTGGCGAGCGGCATCTTCTACCTGTTTGCCAAAAGCATGGTGGACCTCATCGTCATCAGTTGTCTGCTCGGTGTCGGTTGCGGTCTTCTCATCCCGCTTGCAGCCGGACTGCTCGCCGACACCTTCGTTGGCAAATACCGTATGCGCCAGCTTGGCATCAAGTCCGGTATATCCAACATCGCCCTCGTCATCGCGACTTATGTGGTCGGCTGGCTGAGCCACGGGAACTGGCGCCTGCCATTCCTGGTCTATCTGATTCCTGCCATCCCGCTTGTGCTTTCAGTGTTCCTCCGCGGAATCCCGAAAGCCGACCTTAACCCGGTCACGGTAAATCCTTCGCCGGAGGTAAAGGCTTCTGTCAAAGCGGCCTCAAAGGCATCAATAGCCGGTTCACCCGCCAAGTCTATAAAGACAGCACCCCCTTCGGGGGAATCTCAGGACCAATTTGGAAAGATCGGCCGTGTGAAGGATGATTTCATCCTCTCACGAACATGGTCACTTATAGCTGTCTACTTTTTCGTATGTTACGCCACGGTCATCGTCAGTTACTACACCCCCTTCCTCATGCAGAGCGAAGGGCTGAACGACTCGGATGTCGGAACCGTCACCGCAATCTTCTTCCTTGCCGTATTTCTTCCCGGCTTCATCCTGCCCTATATCCTTAAAGTATTCAAGCAGTCGACACTCATTGTCTCAACAGTTGTCATGGCCGTCGGTATCATCCTGATGGTCATCGGACATCATTTCGGCATCATGTGTCTGGCTTCGATACTCGTAGGCTTCGGCTACGGTGTGTTCCAGCCTCTCATCTACGACAAGGCCACACAGATAGTGACAGTCCCCGGCAAATCGACACTCGCACTTGCTTTCGTGCTTGCAGCCAACTATATTTCCATAAGCGCCACCCCGTTTATCGTGGACTTTTTCAGAAATATATTTGACCCGCATCACCTCAACAATGCATTCCCATTCGTACTGAATGCCGTATTGCTCGCAATTTTCACTGTCATAGTGATCATTTTCCGCAAATCGTTTGTATTCAGAATTGATCGTTCCTACTATTAGAGCTACAGTATCCGGCCATTGATACAGAAGTATCACACCCCCCGGATGCTCCCTCATAGATTTCAACTTCCTGCCGGCCAAATCAGCCCGATAGGTCAGACAAAAGCGACATGAGCGACAATCCTACCCCGCAGCAAGACGGGAACAGTCACCGCGTCCGTCCCCACGGCCTATCCGGCTCATTAGCCGTCGGAAAAACAAGCTCCTCAGCTCTCCAAGCCTTTTCTTACATCCATCCACCCCATCAAGCTTTATGAAGACTTTCACACGTTTCATCGCTTTAATTCCCGCTCTGTGCGCCCTTCCGGTCACTTACGCCCAGAACCATCCGACCACACCCGAAGAGGGAGAGGTCACGATCCTCAACTCTAACGACGGAGGAGAAACAGTAATAAATGTCTATGACATCTTTGTCGAAAACGCACCGAAAACATTCAAGAAGTCAGGCGCTCCACGTTTCGCCATCGAAGGCAAGGACAAGAAATTTTACCTCGGAATCGGCGGTACGGCTAAAGCCACAGTATCCTACGACTGGGGCAATCCAATTGACAATGCCTTTGACTTCACCACATCTGCAATCCCCATGCAGCAACGCAAGGGCGACGGCGGTCTCGTGCAGTTCAGCGCAGCCACAAGCGGACTATACCTCAACTTTGTAGCATTGCCCGGCGACAAGAACCAACTTGGCGTATATGTCGACTTCAACCTCACCGGAAATGACTACGGCTTTGACCTCCAGTATGCCTACATCAAGTACCGGGGCATAACCGCAGGCTACAATTACAGCCTCTTCTCCGACATGGCCGCCGCACCCCCGAGCATCGACAACGAGGGTCCATGCGGTTTCACAGCCATCCCCAACGGTGTCATCGACTACAACTATAATATCAACTCACATTGGAGCGTGGCTGTCGGAGCCGAAATGCCGATGGTGTCCGCTACAACCGGCGAGAAGACCTACGTCGTCAACCAGCGTGTCCCAGACATCCCTGCCTATATCCAATATTCATGGGGCGGAGGCAAAAGCTGGCTGCGCTTCTCCGGAATCATGCGCAACATGCTTTACCGCGACGAGGTCTCTGACAAGAACCGCGACATCGTGGGCTGGGGCGTGAAGATGAGCGGCAGTGCATCGCTCTGCCCCTTCGTCACCGCCTACTATCAGGCAGCCTACGGCAAAGGCATCACAAGTTATTTCCAGGACCTCTATGAAGGTGGACTCGACATGGTCCCCGACGGTTCTGGCAAACTCGAAGCTGTGAAAGCCTGGGGCGGATACTTAGGTTTGCAATACAACATCTCGCCCAAGGTCTACGCCACAACAACCTACAGCCACCTGCGCAACTATGCCCACCGCTATGCCGAAGGGTCGACCGACTGGAGCGGACAATACAAGTATGCACAATACGCACTTGCCAATGTCATCTGGCAGATTACTCCCCAGATTTCCACCGGTCTTGAATATATCTATGGCCGTCGCGTCGACATGGACGGCATCTCCCGCCACGACAACCGCATCCAGACCATGCTTCAGGTGACATTCTAAAGGATTAATCCAAAAATCCGGTTCATAGCGATGAAATAAGATACAAAAGAACAAAAACAGACAAAAGCAACAGAAGTATAATCTACTTGTAATTAATCTTTTGTAACTTCTGACCTTCTGTCGTTATGTACCTTTCTGACATTTAGAAATCCGGCCTATATGCGATGAAATAAGATACAAAAGAACAAAACAGACAAAAGTAACAGAAGTATAATTTACTTGTAATTAATCTTTTGTAGCTTCTGACCTTCTGTCGTTATGTACCTTTCAGACATTTAGGGATTTAATGCACTGTAATTACGGTCTGAGTCGCAATCCCCATGCTCCTGAACGGCAGCCAACAAGCTGCGCAGCAGCGATATGTTCATAGCCCCACATCGAGCGATGACGCAATGAAGCCCAAAGGGCGAAATTGCGTCGCGCGAAGGTGTGGGGTTATGGTATATCGGCAAGCACGGGCATCGAAGATGTCCGCCAATATTCCATGTCCGCCAATATTTCAAAGGGGTATAAAAAAATTGTCCGCTGCCCCTTTCAATCAAGGAGCAACAGGACCAAAGCCAAAAAGGCGTCAAATAGTTATAAAACTATTCCTTTCCAATAATGTAGAGATTATATCATACTTACACTACACCATCGTTTTGCCCGGAAAAACGTCATCCCGACGGATTTTCTGAACAAAGTTGCCTTTTTTCCTTAGTCCTAAAATTGTGAATTTAATGCGTAAAATTTTTATCAGTCCAAGGATTGCAACTATTGTGGTGCTTCTTTTCGTTGGCAAAGTTACAAAGTTTTATTTATTATTTGAAAATAAATTAAATCTATTAACTCTTTTTAACTATCAATTGTGAACATTTTCACAATAGGCCCTCTTTAGCTTGAAAAAACCGAGGTGACATTCTGGTTTTTCAGAGCAAACAACATCCTTCAGGCTCCACGAATCTAAAAAAGTCCATTCACCCGGCAAATTCTTTCACAATTAATTCGTATTTTTGTCAATTATATATTTTGACAATTACAGGAAAATGAAAAACATCATACTTTTCGATCCGGAAGAGGCGCGTAGCCGTCTGCTTCCCTTGACTTTGACACGTCCGGTGGCACTCCTGCGTCATGGCATAACCACTATCTCTGAAAAGTGGCAGAAAGCCATTCCCGGAACCTACTCCTACTCAACCCAGGACTACCTGTCGATGAAATATCCTATGATTGAAGCCTCCGACGGCGACAATCTCTTCATCGCCGGCAACCTCCACCCCGACGCCACTCTCACCGAAGCAATCCTCGCACTTCAGCCGGGCCAGGCTCTCACAAAAGAGGGATGCGTCATTGCCCGTCGCGGCAACGGCAATCCGAAGGAGAACATCGAGTATGACGGCACTCCATTCGCACTCAATCATATCTGGGACCTCTTCATGCTCAACGACGAGGCTGTCCGACGCGACTTCGCGACCTTGACCGCCGGTCGCAAATCGCAGCCCCTCAGCGACACCTGCCGCCTCATAGGCGACCCCTCGCAACTTTTCATCGAAGAAGGCGCGACCGTCGAGGCTGCAACCCTCAATGTCAGCAAAGGCCCCATCTACGTCGGACGCGATGCCGAAATCATGGAAGGAGCCTGTCTGCGCGGCCCGGTTGCCATGTGCGAACACTCCGTCGTCAACATGGGCGGCAAAATCTATGGAGCAACCACCCTCGGCCCCTATTGCAAGGTCGGCGGCGAACTGAACAATGTTGTCATGACCGGCTATTCCAACAAGGCCCACGACGGCTTCCTCGGAAATGCCGCCATCGGCGAATGGTGTAACCTCGGTGCCGGATGCACAGCTTCGAACCTGAAGAACACCTACGCACCCGTCAAACTGTGGAGCATGGCTGATGGCCGTTTCGTCAAGACCGACCTCCAGTTCTGCGGCCTCATCATGGGCGACCACTCAAAAGCAGGAATCAACACCATGTTCAACACCGCAACCGTCATCGGTGTCGGCGTGAACTTTTACGGAGCCGGATTCCCCCGCACCTATCTCCCCTCTTTCACCGAAGGTTCACCCCTCGGCATGAAACCGGTCATCATGGAACGCTTCTTCGACACCGCATCGCGCATGATGGCGCGTCGCCACAAGGAGCTGACTCCTATCGACAAAGAAATCTTCATCAGTATTCAGGAGCAGAACGCCGAGTGACCCTTCGGTAGACTTTTCCACAAACCACCTTATAATAATAAGCAATGCCAAACGTATCGGAACGTGGCACCATCATGCCCGCCTCACCTATCCGCCGCCTCGCCCCGCTTGCGACCGACGCAAAGGCCCGCGGCATCAAGGTCTATCACCTGAACATCGGTCAGCCCGACGTCCCCACCCCTCCGGCCGGTCTCGAAGTGCTCAAGCATATTGACCGCACTGTGCTGGAATACAGTCCCTCGGCCGGACTTCCGTCACTGCGCGAGAAGCTCCGCGAGTACTACCACCGCTTCAACATCGAAGTGGATGTCAACGACATCATCGTCACCACCGGAGGTTCCGAAGCCGTCCTCTTCGCCTTCATGGCCTGCCTCGATCCGGGCGACGAAATCATCGTCCCCGAACCGGCCTACGCCAACTACATGGCCTTCGCCATCTCGGCAGGAGCAAAAATCGTCACCGTCCCCTCCAACATTGACCAAGGATTCGCACTCCCCCCGGTCGAAAAGTTCGAGGAACTTATCACACCTCGCACAAAAGGCATCCTCATCTGTAACCCCAACAACCCGACAGGTTACCTCTACACGATGAAAGAGATGCTCCAGATACGCGACCTCGTGAAGAAATACGACCTCTTCCTTTTCTCCGACGAAGTTTACCGTGAGTTCTGCTACACGGGCGCACCCTACATCTCTGCCTTCCATCTCCCCGGAATCGAGGAGCAGGTGGTGCTCATCGACTCAGTCTCGAAGCGCTACAATGAATGTGGAATCCGTGTAGGTGCCCTCATCACAAAGCACCCGCAGCTCAAGACAAACGTCATGAAGTTCTGCCAGGCACGTCTGAGTCCTCCGCTGCTTGGACAGATTGTGGCCGAGGCATCCATCGACACTCCGAGCGACTACATGCTCGCCACCTACAACGAGTATGTCGAGCGCCGCAAATTCCTTATCGACGAACTCAACAAGATTCCCGGTTGCTACACGCCGATACCTATGGGAGCGTTCTACACCGTCGTGAAACTACCTGTCGACGATGCTGACAAATTCTGCCAGTGGTGTCTGCGCGACTTCAACCTCGACGGCGAAACCATCTTCATGGCTCCGGCCTCGGGCTTCTACACCACTCCAGGAATGGGTAAGGATGAAGTCCGCATGGCCTACGTCCTGAAGAAAGAGGACCTCGCCCGCGCGATGAAAGTCCTCGCTGCAGCCCTTAAGGAATACCCCGGACGCACCATCTGACACCGGAAACAGCCCACTGTCTCCTCCAACCATGTTCATTGATTAATAAACTCTCCAATAAACCGATCATGATCCGCTCTCTACGCCCACTCATCGCCGCAACGGCAATTGCAGCAAGCATCTTTATCTCCGGATGCTCGACTCTGTATCCCTCGACCTCAGGTTTCGGAGATGTGCAACCCGGTGTGACAAAAGCAGATGTCATACGCAAGCACGGCAATCCGCTCCTTGAAAATGTGACGACTCGCGATGGAAAGGAATACACCGTCCTGACCTACCTCGAATCAGTCCTTATTTCAGGCGAATGGCGCCACATAAACGTAGAGTTGTACTTCCTCGACTCCCGTCTCACCGACAAAGTCGAACGGCTCGAACCCCCGAAACCGCCCACGCCGCCTGCCCCTGCGGCTCCGGCAAGGTGACAAGCGGATGATCCGTAAAATAAATTTATTAAAAGTGCTTAATACTGATTGAATTTTCTCCTGTCCGAATGGAAAACTTCAATCAGTATTTTGTATATTTGCAAAGTACAATTGAATACAAAACCTTAAAAACAATCTCAAAAGTTTCTTTCCAATGAGCAAACCTTATGTTTTAGGTATCGACATAGGCGGTACTAACACCGTTTTCGGCATCGTTGACGCACGTGGCGTAGTCCTCGCAAGTTCATCAATCAAGACATTGAAACATACCGATTTCGATGCATATCTCGACGAACTTCACACCGAGGTGAACCGTCTGCTCGAAGCCAACGACGCAGTAGACAAAATTCTTGGTATCGGCATCGGCGCGCCCAACGCCAACTATTATACCGGAACCATCGAAGGCAAAGTGAACCTTCCCTGGCCCTCTCCCCTGCCCCTCGCACAGCTCGTAAGTGAAAAATTCGGTATTCCCGTAGCCATCACAAACGACGCAAACGCAGCAGCAATCGGTGAGATGACCTACGGTGCCGCACGCGGTCTCCGCGACTTTATTATGATTACACTCGGAACCGGTGTAGGCAGCGGTATCGTCATCAACGGTCAGCTCGTCTATGGTCACGACGGTTTCGCCGGAGAACTCGGACACTCGATTGTCCGCCGCAACAACGGCCGTCTCTGCGGCTGCGGTCGCACCGGCTGCCTCGAAGCCTACTGTTCAGCCACAGGCGTAGCCCGTACCGCACGCGAATTCCTCGAAATCCGTGAGGAGCCCTCACTCCTGCGCGAAATCCCCATCGACACCATCACTTCAAAAGATGTCTACGATGCAGCCGTGAAGGGCGACAAGCTTGCCAACGAGATTTTCGAATACACCGGCAATATCCTCGGTGAGGCATTCGCCGACTTCACAGTGTTCTCATCTCCCGAAGCCATCATCCTCTTCGGTGGTCTTGCCAAATCAGGTGACCTCCTCATGCGTCCGCTCCGCGAATCAATGGAGAAACACATGCTCCACATCTTCAAGGGCAAAGTAAAAGTCATCCCCTCCGAACTCAAAGAAGCCGACGCAGCCGTCCTCGGAGCCAGCGCACTCGGATGGGAAGCCGGCAAAGCAAACGCAGCCGCCCCCAACCCCGTCGCAGTC
>NZ_CAJTMT010000001.1:92929-299698 GCF_910577345.1 uncultured Duncaniella sp. | reverse complement strand
GTTGCCCTGAAGGTTGCCGCGGCGCCCGTGTCATTTATCTAAGCGGTGCCTCGCTTTGCTTCGGCACTCGAGCAGCCTACCCCCCGGCTATGGACGAGCAGCCCATTGTTGCCGTCACCGGAAACCGGTCTGACTTGCAACGCGCCGGTATACATGGCCTTGCAACCCATAAGACGTGCGGCATACCGTGTCGCCACGGTACCCGGTGGGCTCTTACCCCACCTTTTCACCATTGCCTGAATCCCTCAGAGGGGAGACGGGCTGTTATTTTCTGTCACGTTACTCTGCCGTCGCCGACAGCTCACTGTTAGAAAGTATGGTGCTCTGTGTTGCCCGGACTTTCCTCTTGCCGCTCCGGAGATCAACCTCCATCGGCAAGCGACACAAGCGTCCTGCTACCGTAGGGGCAAAGGTACAAATAATTTTCAAAACCGTTGCCATTGCGACGGATTTATTGTATTTTTACACGTTCTTATACATTTTTTGTCATGACATTCGCAGATGTTCTTGTTCCCGTTCCCATCATGGGGAGCTTCACCTACAGGGTACCCGCCGAGATGTCCGACACGCTGAGTGTCGGTCACAGGGTCATTGTTCCGTTTGGCCGTAAGAAGTTTTACACCGGTATTGTCACCGGTCTCAGCAATATAGGGCCGGAGGATTATGAGGTGAAGGACATCGCGTTTCAGCTCGACTCGCGTCCGGTCGTGAGGCATCCGCAGCTTAAATTCTGGCAGTGGGTAGCCGACTACTATCTCTGTACTCCCGGTGAGGTGATGCGCGCGGCTATGCCGGCAGGATTGAAGGTGGAAAGCGAGACTTTCATAATGCCCAATCCTGACTATGAGGAGCGGGAGGATGAACGGCTCAATCAGCGGGAACTGGCCGTGATGGAGCTTCTGCTCAGCACCGACAAGAAAATGCCGCTCGATGTCATTGCCAAGAAAACGGGTTTCGCCAACATTGTCAGTGTGGCTAACTCGCTGCTGGCAAAGGAGGCGGTGATGATTTCTGAAAATCTGGTGGAGCGTTACCGCTCACGCAAGGAGACCTACGTCCGCCTTGCGATTCCGAAAGGGGATTCCGATGCGCTCCACAAGGTGTTTGACAGCGTGAAGAGTGGTGGCAAGCAGGAAAAGGCCCTTCTTGCACTTATAGAGCTGTCGGGCTTCATGAGACAGGGTGGGGAACTCAACGAGGTCACCCGCACGGAACTTATAGAGCGCGCGGCTGTCACGACCACCGTCGTTGCGGCTATGGCAAAGAAGGGAATAGTGGAAATCTACACCAAGGAGGTCAACCGTTTCAGTTATTCCGGTCTCGTGAGCGGTAAGCTGCCGGTGCTGACCGACGCGCAGGGTGCGGCGCTCGATGCCGTCCATAAATCATGGCTTGAACATGATGTCACCTTGCTTCACGGGGTGACATCGAGCGGTAAGACTGAGCTTTACATACATCTGATTGACTATGTCATCCGCAACGGTCGTCAGGCGCTTTATCTTGTTCCGGAAATTGCTCTGACCACTCAACTCACAGGCAGGTTGCAGAGGGTGTTCGGCGACAAGGTGGTAATTTACCATTCAAAATTTTCCGACAATGAGCGTGTCGACCTCTGGAAGAAGCTTCTTGAATCATCGGAACCCTGTGTGGTCATCGGAGCGCGCTCGTCAGTCTTCCTGCCATTTGCATCACTCGGCCTTGTGATAGTCGACGAGGAGCATGAGAGTGCCTACAAGCAGCAGGATCCCGCACCGCGCTACAATGCGCGTGATGCAGCGATGGTGCTTGCGTCGATGCACGGAGCCAAGACCCTCCTTGGAAGTGCGACCCCCTCGATTGAGACATACTACAAGGCAACCACCGGACGCTTCGGCCTCGTTGAACTGACAGAGCGTTTCGAGGGGATGAAACTGCCGGAGATGAGAGTCATCGACATGTCGGATGCAAGGAAAAAGGGGCTTGTGAGCGGTACATTCGCTTTCGAGACCGAACGGCTCGTCAATGAATCGCTCAAGCGAGGCGAGCAGTCGATACTTTTCATAAACCGACGCGGATATGCGCCGATTGCAAGATGTAGACTTTGTGGTTATGTCCCTAAATGCAACAATTGCGATGTCTCGCTGACCTACCACCGTCATGTCGACAAACTCGTCTGTCACTATTGCGCTACCCCCTACGCAGTGCCGGACGTGTGTCCTGCCTGTCAGGAGCCGGGTATAGAGGTGCTTGGCTACGGGACTGAGCGAGTCGAGGAGGAAGTGGAGTCGCTTTTCGGCAATGCGACGATAGCGCGCATGGACCTCGACACTACCCGCAGCAAGGACAGCTATGAGAATATAATCGACAGTTTCTCCAAGGGGAAGTCACAGATTCTTGTCGGCACACAGATGGTCACCAAGGGACTGGATTTTGACCGTGTAAGCACCGTTGGGGTGGTCAACGCCGACAGTGTGATAAATTTTCCGGATTTCCGCTCTGCCGAACGGGCTTTCAATATGATTGAGCAGGTGGCAGGACGCGCGGGTCGGCGTAACGACAACGGCATTGTTGCAATCCAGACCTACAATCCGTCACATCCCGTCCTGTCGTTCCTCCTTCAGCATGACTACAAGGGTTTCTATCAGCATGAACTTGCGGAGCGCCGTCAATACAACTATCCTCCCTTCGTGCGTGTCATCTATATCTATCTGAAACACCGCGATCAGGCTGCGGTGTCGACCATGTCATTTGAATATGCCGCGCGTCTGCGCGAACTTCTCGGCAACCGCGTGAGCGGGCCTGACGAGCCATACGTTGCCCGTGTGCAGTCAATGTATATAAGGAGGATAATGCTTAAAATCGAAAACAACGCTTCGATAACAAAAGTCAAGAAACTTCTGAATGATGTCAGAATCGAGATGACCAACCGGAAACTACTTTCCGGTGCCGTGCTTTACTACGATGTTGATCCAATGTAGGGCATAGCAGAGCGGGATTGCAGCAAAAGCTCCGATGGTGTCGGCGACAGCATCGGCGATGTCACCACTGCGTCCTATATGCATGGCATTCTGCATGAATTCAACGGCGATTCCGAAAACACAAACCCAGACGACGGCAATGAACGCGCCACGGAGATTGAGGGTGCGCCCTGCGCGGTGACGTTCGAATATATATGTAAGCGCCAGGCCACCGAACATGCAGCAGTGTGCAATCTTGTCGGCTCCCGGGAATAAAGGAATATCCTCCTCCCCAAATGGCTTGGGAAGGAGGGTAAGGTAGAGTATGACGATGCCCACCGCGAGCGTAAGCTGATAGGGTGGAATCCATCGCAGATGTTTCATGTTTTTTCGTGCTTATCTTGCAGCCATGAGGCTTTGGTTCATCATCTGACGGTAGGCCATGAGACCGTTTTCAGAAAGCTCAACCACGTTGCGTGAGCCATCCATTCCGGGAACTGAGACATGGGTTTCGTCAATGAAGGTCACGAGTTCGTAGCTTTCACCGTTCGGGAGAGCGACGCTCCAGCTCTGGTCTTCCTTGTCGAAGTCGAGGCGCACGACCGATTTGTCGTTTTCAGATGTGATGGTGTATCCCTTTCCATCACATTCGACGATATAGCGTCCGTCCTTGCCGTCAATGACCTTTGTTCCGCAGGCCACGGGGTTGTCACCGCTCCAGAATTCGATTGAGTTGATGACGAGAACGTCGGCGAGAGCAGCCACTTCATAGACAGGTACAATCCAGAAGGCGATGAATACGAGTTCGTTGACGAACTTGTTGTCAATCTGCTGGTTCCAGCTCAGGAGCTTGTTGGTGAGGGCGAAGCTGCCGATACAGGAGGTGGTGAGCATCGAACCGCAAAGCGTCAGTACGATTGCAACGGGTAAAAAGCGTTTTTTCATTAGAATAATGTAAAGTGATGAGTTAGTAAAAAGGGTTGTTATAGAACTTGGTTGACTGTCTGTTCCTTATGCCACAGCCTTTGTCTTGGCCTTGTTGTAGAAGGCATAGACACGGTTGACGTAGTCGTAGGTCTCGCGTCCGCGTGAATATCCGAATTTCACCACCGGGTCCTTGTAGTATTTCGGATTGGATTTCCAAAGGATTGCCTTTGCAACATTGTTGTCCCATTTCTGAGGATTCAATCCGTATTTCTTAGCCAGATTGATGGCGTCTTTCACATGTCCTAGTCCGGAATTATAGGAGGCGATGACAAATTTCTTGCGCTCTTTCTCGTCAGGTACAAGTTTTGTGAGCTGGCGGTCGAGGTCGTTGAGGAACTTGAGGGCGGTTTCAATCGCCACGTCGTTCTTCATGACGCTTTTTGCGGAAGCTCCGTAGCCCTTGGCCGTTCTCGGCATTATCTGCATCAGACCTCTTGCTCCTGCCCACGATACGGCTGTCGAATCGAATTTGCTTTCGACGTAGGCCTGCGAAGCAAGGAGTTTCCAATCCCAGTCATAGTCTGCGGCGTAGCGCTTGAAGAGGTGGTCGAAAGGCGACACTCCGGGGCCGTTCAGCGCATAGTATTTCGCGTTCGGGTCATTCTTGCTGAGCTCGAAATAGCGTTTGAGGAGCTGAGCCTGTTCCTGACGGGGATTGTCGCTGTTGAGCCATGAGTTGATGCTGTCGCCGAGCCATGCTTTATCGGGAGCCACTGCCCAGCTCGAACGCTGCTCGAAGCTGAGGGGGAGGGTGATGTCGAGATCATTGTAGTAGGTCTTGTTGATGCGGGCAATGTCGCTGTCGACAACCGTGAGGGGGATTTTCCCCTCGCTGACCATTGCAATGAGGTCCTCGGTAATCATCGTGTCGCGGTCGACGGTGTGGATGTTGATTCCACCTCCGACCTCCTGATTGAGATTGCGGATGCGGGCTTCGTATTTCGAGTCGGACTCGACGTAGACATCCTTACCGACGAGGTCGGTGACATCCGTTATCAGTTCCTCTTCACCCTTTTTGGGCTGCACGAGCACCTGTGTGGTTATGTTTTCCGGCCCGCAGGGGACAACGCGGTCCTTGTATTCAGCCGTGACAGGCACTTCGTAGGCAATCAGGTCAACCAGTCCGGAATCGAGCATTTCGACGGCGCGGGACAGCGACGGCGCGATTTCCATTTTCAGAGTCATGTCCTTGTCGGCGGCAAGCGCTGTGACGAGTTCATAGTCGTAGCCCATCTCCTGGCCTCGGTAGATGAAATAAGCTTCGGGGCTGTAGAGAGTGGCCACACGGAGGGTGTCGGGTAACTTGTGATGTCCTGAATCCTGAACGGTTTTTCCGGATGTGTTGCCGTTTCCTCCACATGAAAATGTCAGTGCGCCGATGCCAATGACGGCGAGTGCGGTGAGAATCCCTCTTCTCATAGTAAATATGTTGATTAATGTTATAAATCAGTTATGTTTACATCCTGCCGGCGAGACAGAGGGATTCGGGATTCCGGCCCTTTCGGGTCGTGGAATCAATACTCGAACACTCCGGCTTCCGACTTGATGGTAAGGCGGTTGGACGGTGCGTCCTCGACGCGGCCGACGATGCGTGACTCAATGCCGAATCCGGCAGCGATTTCCATCACCTTGGCGGCTGCTTCGGGGCGGACATAGATCTCCATGCGGTGACCCATGTTGAAGACCTTATACATCTCGCTCCACGGTGTGCCGCTTTCCTTCTGAATGAGTTCGAAGAGCGGGGGCACGGGGAAGAGATTGTCTTTGATGACGTGTTTGTTCTCGACAAAGTGGAGCACCTTGGTCTGGGCACCACCTGTGCAGTGGACCATACCGTCAATCTCGTCGCGCATGTCGCTGAGGAGTTTCTTGATGACGGGAGCGTAGGTGCGGGTGGGAGAGAGCACGAGCTGTCCGGCTGTCAGGCCTGTGCCCTCGACTTCGTCGGTGAGGTGCTTTGAGCCTGAGTAGACGAGATCTTCAGGAACTGCAGCATCAAATGTCTCGGGATATTTTTCGGCGAGATATTTGGCGAAGACATCGTGGCGGGCGGAGGTGAGTCCGTTGCTACCCATGCCACCGTTGTAGCGGTCTTCGTATTTTGCCTGACCGAAGGATGCGAGGCCTACGATAACGTCGCCGGCCTTGATGTTGGCGTTGTTGATGACATCGGCGCGACGCATACGGCAAGTCACCGTAGAGTCGACGATGATTGTGCGGACGAGGTCGCCCACGTCGGCGGTCTCACCGCCGGTAGAGTAGATGCCGACACCCATTTCGCGGAGAGTGGCGAGGAGTTCCTCAGTGCCGTTGATGATTGCAGAAATAACTTCGCCGGGGATGAGGTTCTTGTTTCGGCCAATTGTAGATGAAACGAGAATATTGTCGACAGCACCGACACAGAGGAGGTCGTCGATGTTCATGACGAGAGCGTCCTGCGCGATACCCTTCCAGACGGAAAGGTCGCCGGTCTCGCGCCAGTAGGCGTAGGCAAGCGAGGATTTTGTTCCTGCTCCGTCGGCATGCATGATGTTGCACCATTCCGGATCTCCACCGAGGATGTCAGGGATGATTTTACAGAATGCGTGGGGGAAAATGCCCTTGTCAACATTTTTAATTGCGTTATGGACATCCTCCTTGGAGGCTGAAACACCGCGAAGATTATAGCGCTGGTCACTCATAATGTCTCGTAATTGAAAGTTCAACAAATGTGAGGGATGGTTGGTTTAAATTAAATTTTTGCAAAATTACAAAAAAATGCCGAATGGAGGCCTCAACAGCCGCATATTTTATACGGGAATCGAGAGCATCGGGATGTCGGAGTGGAAGAGGAGCTTATGGGCGAGGGTCGGGTTGAAGAGACGGGCGAAGATGTTTTTGCGCGGAGTGGGGACTGCAATCATGTCGACGTGCAGCTCCTTGTCGAGCCCCTCGAATTCCTCCATCTCGTGGGAAAGGGAGAGACGGACTGATTTGAACGTATAGGCCGGATAGTTCTTGCGGCAATAGTCGAGGAGATTGGCTATTGCAGCGGGGTCGCCGTCGGGTTTTCTTTTTGTCGGGAGAGATGTGAGGTTGACCGAGAG
Organism: uncultured Duncaniella sp.; assembly: GCF_910577345.1. Classification (GTDB taxonomy): domain Bacteria; phylum Bacteroidota; class Bacteroidia; order Bacteroidales; family Muribaculaceae; genus Duncaniella. Next base: position 292,689 of record NZ_CAJTMT010000001.1, on the reverse strand, counting down.
CGCGCAATCGGGGAAGAGACGGTAGAGGGCATCGAGCGCAAGAATGTCCTGCTGCTTTGAGGATGCGAAATAGACCACCTCGCGGATTTCGTCGGTGCGTTTGAAGCGCAGCGATTCGGGGACGGTGAGGACGGTCGAGCGACAGGTGTCGAGCACCTCGGCTGTCACGCTTCCGAGCATCGCGCGGTTCTGCTTGTCGGTGCCACGGGTGCCCATGACGATGAGGAAGGGATGGTGGGAGGATGAGTAGCTGTTGATGACCTCTTCGGGAAGTCCTTCGGTGATTTCCGATGAGAACATTACAGGAGGGATGACGCCGTCCTTGATTTTCTCACGCAATTTTGCCTCGAAGTCCTTCATCTGCTTCTTGCTTATCTCGGTCAGCGTCTTGTCCTCCTCAATCTGCTCGACAGCATCGGCAGTGCCGTCGAAGGTCATCGAATCCGATAACTGGAGTGATGCGCTGTTGGCAACGATAGGGTCGAAGAATGAGTGGAGGAGTTTGATGCGGGCCTTGTGGATGGCGGCTATGTGGAAGGCGAGGAAGCAAGCCTGGACCGAGGAGGTAGAGAAGTCGGTCGGGACCAATATCTCCGGCCCTCCGTCGGGACACTCCCTGACTGCTTCGGGCGAGAAAATCTCGATGTTCTCAATCAGTCTCAGCGCCATCGGGAGGTCACATTCGTGGATTCTCACCCTTATGCCGGATGATACGACAGGATTGGTGAGATTGACATTCTGGAGCGCGACCTCGATGCCTTCACATTCGAGGATGTTTTTCAACTGATGTGCCTTTTCGTAAGTATGAATGGCGATGGTTATAAATCTGTCAGGCTGCATGGGCGTCATTGATGATGATTATAGATGTTAGTACCACTGTTAAAACGGACGAAAGGACAAAAAGTCGTTGGCAAGCAGCGTCTTTTTGTCCTTTCGTTGATATTTTCCTGTTTTTGTGATGATTACTCTTCCTTGTTTTGTCCCTGGAGAATTTCGAGTGCCATATCATAAATGGTAGTGTCGTCGAGGACTACAATACCGCCGTTGGGGCCCGGTTCAATGTGAACGCCACAGTTCTTACCGAATTCATAGTTTGTGCCACCGAAGTAGTTTCTGACTGTCTGGGGGGTAACGTTAAGTTTGTCGGCTATCTGGCGGATTGAACCATCGGGCAGACTGTCTTTGATGCGACGGAGATCGTTGAACGAGATAGTTTTAGTCATGATACTTATAGGTGTTTGGGGGTTAATACTGAGTTTTGTTGTATGTGTGGGTTTGTAATTTTGATTTCCACGTCACTAAATTAGGGTTTAATTTCTATTCAGGCAAATAAAAGAAGAAAAAAAAATCTATGTTTTAAAACACGTTTTTATTTTGAACTTTTCATTCTTAAAATAACCTTTTGAGTGACAATAATTAAACCCATCCCCGCTCTCAGATTTTCTCGACGGCGGCTGCGTTGATCCATGCGCGGTGTGCATTGTCAACCTGCACGTCATACCACAGAGAATTGATTGAATCAGTGGTTGAGCGTACTGAATCGAGGATTTCAACGCGGGTTCCCTCATGAAGAAGCATCGCTTCCTGAGTGCGGTCCTTCGGGACACGGGGACTTGTCGAGAGGATTGTTGAAGGCGAGGTTATGATAGCGACATTGTCGGCAGTCGCGATGGCAGCCGAACGGAAGGCGAGATAGACGAAGCAGAAACATCCGAGGAGAGCGAGGAAGCCTCCGAAGAAACCGACTTTGCGGACTGCGACGGCAGAAGAGAATATGTAGGCCAGCGCGCCGAGGATTGTGAGGGTGAAGCAAGCGAATGCCAGCCACGCCCAGACGTTGGAGCGGGATGAGTTGGCGGCGGCATCGAGAGCGTTGCCGAGGAAGGTCCCGCGCTCACCGGGACGGTCGGCTATCCTTGAATTCACGAAGTCAAGGTTGTTGCGCGCATCATCGAAAGTGGGATCGAGACGCAGGGCGCGCTCGTAGGCAAGAATCGCCTTGCCCATCTCGCCGAGACGGTAGTAGCAGTTGCCGAGATTGTATTGGAGGGTTGCTGATGTGCCCTCGGTGGCGATGACATGAAGATAGGTGTCGGCAGCCTCCTTGAAATTGTCGGCTGTGTAGGCTGAATCCGCCTGCTGGATAAGAGATGACTCTGATTTTGCCGAAAAGCAGCAGGCGATTATGATGAGCAGTGAGAATATATGTTTCATTTTCTGTTGCTTTCAAGTTGGTTAATGGCATTGACACCGCGCTCGAACACGCTGTCCATCCGGCTTGAGCTGTCGGGGGTGTAGCGTGCCATCTCGCAGTCGTCAAGTACGGAGACAATGGCTTCGGCGCTCTCCTCGGAGTAGCCTTTCGACGAAAGTGTGGCCGAGATGTTGTCGCGCGAGAGCTGGGAGACTGGCATTGCGAGTTTGTCGGAGAGGTAGCCCCAAAGAGCGCGGAGCATCTCTTCGTAGAACTTGTCGCTGTCGCCGGCTTTCATGAAGCCTTCGGCAGCTTTGAGGCGGCGGCGCGCAACCTTGCTTGCCTTCGCTGTCTTGCGACCGGTGATGTCGGCGTTCAGACGGGTATTGCGGCGGTTCATGACGATGAGAGCTATCGCGATGATGAGGAGGCCGAGATAAAGGAACCAGTACCACGACTGGAGAACGACCATTGAATGTTCCTTGGCGGGATTCTTGTCGCCAAGGTAGATGTGGCGTATGTCGGAATTCTTGTTCTCGACATCCTTCTGGTCAGCGGTGACGGGAGCGGAGACACCCTTCGCAACCTTGATGGGATAGGTGGGGGTGTTGAGGGTCACATACTGTTTGGCCTGAGGATTGAAGTAGACAAACTTGTCGCTGCCGATGGTGAAGTCACCGACGCTTTGGGGAACGAAGGTGTATTCGACTGTCATGCTGCCGGTGACATCATTGCCCTGCACGGTGGCCTGAATGTCGCTCTTCGGAGTGTACTGCTCGAATTCAGAGGGGAAGTCGATGACAGGCTCCTTGACATACTTGATGTTGCCGGTACCACTGATTGTGTAGATGAGAGTGGCGGGGTCGTTGGTACGGAAAGAGTTTCCGACAAGACGGCTGTCAACCTTGAATGTTCCGACCGCACCGGCAAAACCTTCCGGCTGGGGCTGGGGGAGGGGAAGGATGTTGATTGAAGCTGAGTTGGAGTTGACCTTGATTTTGGCCTCCTTGGGCTGACGCACCTGGAACATGCCCATGTTCACGTTGTCGTATTGAACAACGGAGATGTCGTAGTTGCCGGAGTTGATGGTGAGCTTTCCGCTCTTCTGCGGGAAGATGATACATTTCTTAAGGATGGCGGTCATGTAGTTCTGACCGTTGTAGGTCTCCACCTGATTGAGCGAGGGCTGGAGGTCTACTTCCTGAATCAAGAAACCGTCGAATGCGGGCTGACGGGTGGGGAGGAAGGATGAGATGCTGTACTTGGTGTAGAGCTTGATTGTACATCCGATTGCCTCTTGCTCGTAGGCCGAGGATTTTGAAAGAATGATTCTCACGAAGACATCATCGCTGTTGACACGTCGGCCTGCAGCCTGGGTGTCGACATCGTTCACATCTACCGGGCGCTGCGATGCGGGAGTGTTGGCTGCATCGGTGTCATAGATGGTGAAGGTTACGGCCTTTGTCGAGTAGCGCTTTCCATCGGCAACGACAGTTGCGGCCGGGATGGTGAAAGTACCAGGTTTGTCGGCCTTGTAGTAATATGTATATTCAGTCACGGAATTGGACGATTCCCTTCCGTTAATCACCTGATAGCTATGCGATGTCGATACTGAGGGGCCGTAGAGAAGCGTACAGCCGTTGATTTGCGATACCTTCAGGTCCGAACCTTCGGCGTTCGAGAGACGGAAGGTCACGGGGAAACGCTGGCCCTCATAGACGCGGGTCGGCGGCTTGACTGTGAAGCTTACCTCTGCCCGAAGTGTCAAGGGGCCGACGAGCACGGCAAGCAATATAAATAGGATGAAACGTTTCATTCAGATGTCAGTTTGTGAGGTTGAATCTTGTTTCCGTAGAGATTGAATTTTCTTACCAGGGGTTGGTGACGGGACGGCGTGAGGGTGCGCCGGTCTTTTTCTTCTCGGCGTTGACACGGGCACGGGTAGCATTCTCCTCGTTCTCCATTGCTTTCAGAATCTTCTCGGCATTCTGCTGGCTTATGCCGCCCTGCTGTTGCTGAGGCTGATTCTGCTGCTTCTGGTCAGGTTGCTGCTGCTGTTGCTGCTGGTCCTGCTTGTCGTCCTTGTTCTTATCCTGATTTTGGTTCTGGTCCTGATTCTGATCCTGCTTGTTCTGGTCTTTTTTGTCCTGGTCTTTGTTCTGGTCCTGATTCTGGTCTTGGTTTTGGTCCTGATTCTGTTGGTCTTCAAGACGTTTCTGAGCCAGACGGAGGTTCTCGCGGGCTTTGTCGTTGTCGGGATTACGGCGGAGGGCGTTCTTGTAGAGTTCGATGCTCTTCGCGTAGTCCTGACCGTTGAAGGCTATGTTTCCGAGGTTATAGAACGCTTTTTCAGCGATAGCGATATTCTCGGCATCGCGTGTGAGGTTCTGCAGGATATTGGTAGCCTCTTTCTGGGTTTCGCCTGAAGCGGAACCTTGGCGCAGGAGCGAGGCAGCGAGGTTGAACTGCGCGATCTCGTTCATGGCGTTTTCCTGCAGGGCCTTGCGGTAGGCAACCTCGGCCTCCGCATAGCGTTGCTCGTTGTAGAGCTTGTTGCCTTCGACGATATAGTTGCGCTCATGGCGTGTCGATGTCGACTTGCTCTCGGCCATTACGGGCGTAACGGCGAGTGCAGCCATGAGTGAAAGTAAAATCTTTTTCATTTCTTGCCTCCTTCCTCTTCTTTAGTGAAGAAACGGTATTTTTTGAGCCATGAAATCTTGCGTGTCACTGTCACTGAGTAAATCACGAGCAGGATGAGCGAGATGAAGGCGAAAATCGGGAACTGTTCGCTCTGGGGAGAGAAGGATTTGCGTTCGAAATCGCCTTGCTCGAGTTCGTCCATCTTCTGGTCGACAGCGTCAATGGATGAGTTGGAAGCGCCGTTGACATAGATACCGTTGCCGGCCTTGGCGATCTGTGCGGCTGTCTCCTCGTCGTGGCGAGTCACAACTTCTTCGCCTGTCATCGGATTAATCATGTACTTGTCCTTGCCGACGGGAATGCGCGCACCACGTGATGTTCCGAGACCGATAACATCGACCTGTATTCCGGCGCTTGCAGCGCGTTTGGCCGCCTCGACAGCATTGTCCTCGAAGTTCTCGCCGTCGGTGATGACCACGATGGCCTTGCCCATGTCATCGTTAGGCGTGAAGGAGTTCATCGCCATTTCAAGCGCGGCACCGATAGCGGTACCCTGAGTGGGAACCATATCAGTAGTGATACCGTTGAGGAACATTTTAGCCGAGATATAGTCGGAAGTGATGGGGAGCTGGGTGTAGGCATCTCCGGCGAAAACGATGAGACCGACCTTGTCGTTGGTCATCTTGTCGATGAGTTTTTCAAGGATATGCTTTGAACGCTGGAGACGGCTTATGCCATGGTCATCGTCGGTCGAGGATGCGAGCATGGAGTTCGAGACGTCAAGGCAGACCATGACTTCGATACCGCGCGAGGTCTTCGTCTCGGAAGCGTCGGGTTCGAGACCGCCTGTGGCCCTCGGGCGCGCAATCATGAAGACGAGTGCCGCGATGACGAGAAGCGAGAGCACCATCTTGACCCAAGGCATGTATTTCGACACTTCCGGCATCAAGGCCTCGATGACTTCGGGACGGCCATAGCGCGCAAGCTTGCGCCGGCGGCTGTAGCGTGTCCAGATGAAAAGGGCGGCCACTGCGGGAAGCAGAAACAGCAGATATAACAGATGTGGATATGCAAACGAGATCATAGACAGAGTTGTTTAGGGGATTGTCCTGAAAACGGTGTAGCGGAGGAGAACTGCAAGACCGAAGAGGCTGAGGGCAGCGATGGCCCAGGGGAGATAGTCGTCCTCGGTGCTTGTGAAGTTTCTCAAATCCATTTTGGTTTTTTCAAGACGGTCGATTTCGGCGAATACGTCCTTGAGGACATTGTTGCCGGTGGCACGGAAGTATTTTCCGCCGGTTGTCTCGGCGATTGTCTTGAGTGTGGCTTCGTCAATGACAACGGGGAGGTTGACATATTCGATGCGGCCAAACATGTTTTCCTGAGGATAGGGAGCGGTGCCGTTGGTGCCGATGCCGATGGTGTAGACCTTGATTCCAAGCTGCTTGGCAATCTCGGCGGCAGTGATGGGAGCGACGTTGCCGGTGTTGTTGGAGCCGTCGGTGAGGAGGATGATGCTCTTCGACTTGGCCTTGCCGTCCTTGATGCGGTTGATTGATGTGGCGAGACCGTCGCCGATGGCCGTACCGTCCTGGAGCATACCCATCTTTATGTCGCCGATATAGTTGGCGATGAGGGAGCGGTCGGTGGTCATTGGGATGGCGGTGAAGCTTTCAGCCGCGAAGATGACCACGCCGATATTGTCGCCCTCACGTCCGGCGACGAATTTAGCTGCCACATCCTTTGCTGCCTCGAAACGGTCGGGCTTGAAGTCGCGCGCCAGCATACTGGTCGAGATGTCCATCGCGATTACGATGTCGGTACCCTCGACACTCGATGTGTTCCACGAGTCGCGTGTCTGCGGACGTGCGAGCACTATGATGACGCAACCGATGGCGCCGAGCTGCAGGATGAAAAGAATGTGGCGCAGGGATGCAAGCAGAGAGCGCGGTGCCTTTCCGAAGGCCGAGACGGTCGACACTTCCATGGAGGCATAGAGCGAGCGCTGCTTATAGATATACCATGCTATGAGCGGTATGAACAGCAGAAACAGCCAAAGGTATCCGGGGTTTGCCAGTAACATTTTCGCTAATTATGGTTTTGGGTTGTTGTTTTCGTTCTTTTTGCCTTCTTCCTTCCCGGAAACTGCATTCTTGCCTTCTTCTTCAGAGGCTTCCTCGGCAGGAGCGGGTTTGGGCTTGGTGTCCTCGACAAACTGCATTGCGGAGGTGAAGGCGCGGACATTGTCGTCGGGGAGAGGACGGACTTTCGCGAATTTCACGAAGTCGGCGGTTTCGAGCACGCGCTCCATGTTTTCCTTCGAGAGTTTTGCCTCCTCGTTGGCCTGAATGGTCTGACGGATCTGTGTTGAGGTCATCTCCATTGCGTTTATGCCGAAGCGACCCTGAAGGTAGACACGCAGAATGTCGGTAAGGCGGGTGTAGAATTCCTTTTCGCGACCGCTCTCGCAAAGTTTCTCGGAGCGGAGACGGTTGAGCTCGTCGACAGCCTTCTCGTAGGGTGGCACAGGCTTGGGAGCGGGAGCTGCAAACGGATTTTTCTTGCGTTTGAGAAGATAGAAGGCGTAGGCACCTCCGCCAAGCACGATTATGAGGGCGAGAATCCACAGACCGTAGTCAACAATGAAATCGGGGAGATAGTCAATGAAACTGCGGTCAACGTCGGCGACGTCAGCATAGTCATGGATTGTCTCCAGCGAGTCGACATCTGCGGGATAGACCTTAAGCACGAGTCGGTTGGAGCGGAAAGTGTCGTTGCCGACGACATACATGATGGGGTTCATGCGGTAGACACCCGAGTCGAAGGACTGGAGGACGATGTCCTGCTTCACTTCGATGCGGTCGTTGCCAAGCTGAGTGGTGTCGGCTTTCAGAAGTTCGAGAATTTCGACTTTGTCACACATCGAATCCTTCGGGATAAGCAGCCGGCCTTCAGGGTTGGCGGGAGCGACAAGCTCAAGATGGAGCGGCGTGGTGCGTCCCATCAGCAGGAAGGCTGAATCAAGGCTGAGTTTCACGGTCGGACTCTGCGCGGTGGCAGAGGCGGCGAACATGGCTGTGAGACTTATCAATAATATGCGTAGCGGTCGAAACATAAGTTTTTTAAGTATGTAACTCTTGGATTGATTTGTGAGAGTCGGTTGAGGAGGAGTTGTGGAGATGGTGAGGCGGATGGTTCGGCATCAGCGGACACCACGGTTCTTGAAGAGGGCCATGAGGGAGCGTGCAAAATCCTCGTCGGTCGCGATCGAGGTATGGTCCACGCGACATTTGCTCAATGTCGCCATCATGGCCTGCTGACGTTCATACCACCATTTGCCGTAGGCCTGACGAGTCTGTTTGGAGGAGGTGTTGACCCATCGGGTGCCACCTGTTTCAAGGTCCATCACGCGCATCAGACCAACGTCGGGGAGGGAGGTGTCGCGTTTGTCGTAGACCTGAATGGCGATGATGTCGTGCTTGTTGCAGGCCACCTGCAACTGGCGGGTGTAGTCATGACTGTCGATGAAGTCGGAGATGACGAAGGTGGTGCATCTCTTTTTCAGCGCATCGGTGAAATAGCGGAGTGCCACGCCGATGTCGGTGCCGGGACTTTCGGGGGTGAAGTCGAGAAGTTCGCGTATGATGAGAAGGATGTGTTTCTTTCCCTTCTTCGGGGGGATGAACTTCTCGATTTTGTCGGAGAAGAAGATGACACCGATTTTGTCGTTGTTTGTAATCGCCGAATAGGCGAGTGTAGCGGCTATCTCGGCAATCATCTCGCGCTTTTCCTCACCGACCGCACCGAAGAGGCGGCTCCGGGACACGTCGATGAGCAACATAACCGTCAGCTCACGCTCCTCTTCGTAGACTTTCACATAGGGGTGATTGTGGCGTGCGGTGACATTCCAGTCGATGTCGCGCACGTCATCACCATATTGATATTCCCTGACTTCCGAAAAGGTCATGCCTCGACCTTTGAAAGCCGTGTGATACTCTCCCGCAAATATGTTTTGGGAGAGTCCACGGGTCTTTATATCAATTTTTCTAACTTTTCTAAGCAGTTCGTTAGCTTCCATACGGAGGACGCGGAATGGTTGTGGTTATGGGGTAGGGTTTAGGGCACCTCGACCTTGTCGAGAATTTCAGAGATGACCTGGTCGGTGGTGATGTTGTTGGCTTCAGCTTCGTAGGTGAGGCCGATACGGTGGCGGAGCACGTCGTGGCAGACGGCGCGGACATCCTCGGGGATGACATAGCCACGGCCACGTAGGAAGGCGTAGGCACGCGCAGCCTTTGCGAGACCGATTGACGCACGGGGTGAAGCTCCGAAGCTGATCATGCCTGCGAGGTCCTTGAGGTTGTAGTCGGCTGGATTACGGGTTGCGAAAACGATGTCGACAATGTAGCGCTCAATCTTCTCGTCGAGATAGATTTTCTCAACAATCTTCTGCACCTCGATGATTTCAGAGGGATGGAGAAGGGGACGTACCTCAACCTTCTCGCCGGAGATGTTCTGACGGATGATGAGCTTCTCCTCTTCCTTGGAGGGGTAACCGATGATGACTTTGAGGAGGAAACGGTCCACCTGCGCTTCGGGGAGGGGGTAGGTGCCTTCCTGCTCGATGGGGTTCTGGGTAGCCATGACGAGGAAGGGTTCGTCGAGCTTGAAGGTCTTTTCACCGATTGTCACCTGGCGCTCCTGCATGGCCTCGAGCAATGCGCTCTGAACCTTGGCGGGGGCACGGTTGATTTCGTCGGCAAGTACGAAGTTGGCGAAAATCGGGCCGCGCTTGATCTGGAACTGTTCTTTCTGAACGCTGTAGATCATTGTACCGATGACGTCGGCAGGAAGGAGGTCGGGGGTGAACTGGATACGGCTATATTTTGCGTCGATAATCTGGGCGAGGGTCTTGATGGCAAGGGTCTTCGCAAGACCGGGGACACCTTCAAGGAGTACATGCCCGTTGGAGAGGAGCGCGATGAGAAGTGAATCTACCAGATGCTTCTGACCAACTATGGTCTGATCCATCCCTCGCGTGACAAGATTTATAAAGTCTTTCTTTCCGGCAACGAGATCGTTGAGTTCGCGGATGTTTACTGACTCGCTCATAGTTTCAGTAGTGAAGTTTCGTATATAATGTTTTAATTAAAATTCCTTCAAAGTTGATGAAATGGAATACAAAATTATAAATAACAACAATTATTGTGTGAAAAAAGTGTGTTAATTTTAGCTATTTTTCGTTTAACAATATAGAAATCCGTGCAAAGAAATGTGAATGGCAAACGCCTCCGCAAAGGCTGTCGCAGAACGTCGACAGACGGCTTTACGGAGGCGTTTGCCATACAGTCCTAAGCGTGAGATGTTTCACTCACGAGACTGTCCGGAATGGGGGAAGGCGCAATTATGCCCGACCGGGAGAATCAGCGGAGGATCTGAGCGGCTTTTGCACGGGCTTTGCGCAGGCTCTCTTGATTGGAGGCGTCAATGCCATACTTCTCAGCTGCGGGAATCACGAGGACTTCGCCGGGCTGCATGTTGTTGGGGTTGCGGATCTTCGCCTTGTTTTCCTCGTAGATGTAGACCCAGAAGTCCTTGCTGCCATAGTGTTTCTTGGCCATATTGGTGATAAGGTAGCCGCGACGAATGGTGTCGGTGACAACTGCCGCAGTGGCTTTCGCGGGCGCAGGGGCAGCCTCAGGGGCAGCGGTTTCTGCCGGGGCCGGAGTGGCGGTTTCGGCTACCGGAGCGGCCGATTCAGCAGCAGGTGCAGTCTCCGTCTCAGGAGCGGGTTGTGCGTTCTGATTCTCGGTCGCGAAAATTTCAAGGAGGTCATCGGTGCTTTCTTCCTCGCTGTTGAACACCGATGACTGGTGCATGGTCGGGAAGAGGTGGTCAATGGCAAGATATACGCCACATGCGCCTAAGGCGAGACCGACAATGATGCCGACAATAAAACCGGTCCAGAAGTTGCCGTTCCCGTTTCCGTTGGCCGGAGCCGGAGTTGAGACATATTCCTCCGTGTCATCGACGAATTCTTTGACAGGCTTGGGCTGCGGAGCGGTGGTGACTTTCGGAGCTTTCGGCGGCTCGGGAACGGGCGCAGGTTCGGGCTTGTGAAGCGGTTTGATGTCGGGAGGAGTGAGGACTTGCGGGGTGCCGAAGTTGCTGGCCCGATGCTCGACAGGCTCTTCGACTGCAGGGGGAGGTGCAGGCTTGCTTTCAGCAATGATTTCCTCAGTCTTCTCCTCGACTGCATTTTCAGCCGGAACGACGGTTTCCTCAATCTTGGTTTCTTCTATTTGTGTTTCTGCAGCCGGTGTTTCCTCGACGGGCGTTTCCTCAATGTGGGTATCCTCGACGGGAGTTTGTGGAGTTTCGGCCGGCTGAGGGTTGACAGGTATGTTGAGGGTATAGCTTGCCTCAACGGGCTTGTCCTCAACTATTTCCTCAACGAGTGTGGTGGCCTCTTCTTCGGCGGGGGTAGCAGTTTCTTCGGCTGTCTCGCTTTCCCCTTCGGGAGCTTCCGGAGCGGTTTCTTCGGGCGAAGGTGTGGTTTCTGCCACAACAGTAGTTTCTTCTGTGACAGTAGTTTCTTCGGGCTGCGCGGTTTCCTTGGTCTCCTCGGATTGCTGCTCACGGTCGACTTCAAGGAGCATGTCGTCCGAAAGGTCATCGTTGAGTGTCACGGCCTCAAACATTGCGAATGGGGCATTGATGACATCGGTAATCTCCTTGTCGGGGACAAATTCGACGGTCCTCTCGCCGTCAACATCAATAACTGTAAACGAGCCTATCTCCTTGATTCTGACGTTTTCCCCGGCAGTGAGGGCTTCGGAGATGAGATCAAAGAAGTTTTTGACGAAAAGCTCTGCGCTTTCCTCGCTTATGCCCGTTGCGGAGGCAATGCGGGCCGAGAGGTCATGGAATGGTATTTTCTGATTCATCGTGCTAACTTTTTCCTGAGGACAATGCTTGGTTGAAACTCCATTGAAATCACCGGCGGGTAGAGCTTGCGTTCACCGGAGGTTTCATCAGTGATAACTCTTTCTTCAGTCTTGGAAGATTTGAATGTCCCGAATCCGGGGACAGCGATGGAGTCGAGTTCGGAGCCTGCTTCGCGGAAAATCACGCTCAGTCCATCGACAAGGGTCGTCACCTCGGCCGGTTCGCGGTTGAGGCGCTTTGACAATCGTGAGATAAAAGCTTTATTGTCCAATTTCAATCAAAATAAGGTGCCGCGAATTGCGTAGCGTGTATCGCGGACGTTGTTTAACTTCAATGAATATTACTGTAAAGTCCGGTAATGCCTATCGCCATCAAAATGAGGCTCTCAAGAACTTCCTCTGAATTGTCGCGGGGATGACTATTGCAATTTTAGACGGGCTGTTTTTACCGGATTGTGTATTCTCGTTCGCTAAGGTACAAAGAAAAACTTTTTTCAGCTAATTTATTTTAAATTTTCTGTAGCATATTTGCATCAGGGTCAAATCCAGGTATGGTGGAGCTGAAAATATTGTCAAGTTTAAAGCATGAAAGGGCCGAGGATACCAGAAATGAGAAAGAGACAGATGAATCTTAGAAATCCGGTTGTTCATCTGTCTCTTTTGTCAAGTAAGTCCTGTATATCAATTGATAGAGGTGTTCAGATATGGACTTTATTGCCGCTGACGGCAGTCCGGCTTAGTAGTTGCGTGCGAAGATTACGCGACGGGCTGAGGGCTTGCCTGTGACCATGCAGAAACCGGGAGTGTCGTCGCCGTCGAGAGGGATGCAACGGATTGTGGCCTTGGTTTCGTCCTTGACCTTTTCCTCTGTTTCGGTTGTGCCGTCCCAGTGGGCGAGGATGAAGCCGCCTTTCTCGATTTCTTCCTTGAATTCCTCGTAGGTCTCGACGGTGCGTGTCATCGACTCGCGGTGTTTGAGCGCTTTCTGGAAGATGTTCTCCTGGATTTCTTCAAGGAGTTTGGCAACATAGTCGGCGATGCCTTCGAGGGGTGCCACATGCTTTTCGAGAGTGTCGCGGCGCATGACCTCGACAGTGCCGTTCTCGATGTCGCGCGCGCCGATTGCAAGACGCACGGGGATGCCTTTGAGCTCGTAGTCGGCAAACTTGAATCCGGGGCGCTTGTTCTCGGAGTCGTCATACTTGACGCTGATGCCGAGAGCGCGGAGCTGGTTGACGATAGGCTCAACCTTGGCGGAGATTTCAGCAAGCTGCTCGCTGTTCTTGTAGATGGGCACGATGACCACCTGGATGGGAGCGAGGTGGGGAGGAAGCACGAGGCCGTTGTCGTCGGAGTGGGTCATGATAAGCGCACCCATCAGACGGGTGGACACGCCCCATGAATTTGCCCAGACATACTCAGGCTTGTTGTCCTTGTTTACGAAGGTCACGTCGAAAGCTTTTGCGAAGTTCTGACCGAGGTTGTGGGAAGTTCCCGACTGGAGGGCCTTGCCATCCTGCATCATGGCCTCGATGGTGTAGGTGTTGAGTGCGCCTGCGAAACGTTCGTTGGCTGATTTCACACCCTTTATCACGGGCATTGCCATGTATTTCTCGGCGAAGTCAGCGTAGATGTTGATCATCTGCACGGTGCGGGCTTCTGACTCCTCGGCGGTTGCATGGGCGCAATGGCCTTCCTGCCAGAGGAATTCGGCTGTGCGGAGGAACATGCGGGTACGCATCTCCCAACGCATCACGTTGGCCCACTGGTTGCAGAGCACGGGGAGGTCGCGGTAGCTGTGGATCCAGTTCTTGTATGTGCCCCAGATGATGGTCTCGGAAGTAGGACGGACAATGAGTTCTTCTTCAAGACGGGCATCGGGATCGACAACGACACCGTTTCCATTGGGATCGTTCTTGAGACGATAGTGTGTCACGACGGCACATTCCTTGGCGAAACCTTCGACATGCTCGGCCTCACGGCAAAGAAACGATTTCGGGATGAGAAGAGGGAAGTAGGCGTTCTGAACGCCGGTTTCTTTAAACATCTTGTCGAGAGTCTGCTGCATCTTCTCCCAGATGGCATAACCGTAAGGCTTGATGACCATGCAGCCACGCACTGCGCTCTGCTCGGCGAGGTCGGCTTTTACAACAAGTTCGTTATACCACTTTGAATAATCTTCACTACGTTTGGTGAGATCTTTGAGTTCCTTTGCCATTGTATAGAGGTTATATTCTTAAGTTTTGTGATAATTTGAGATTGTATGGAGTGCAAAATTACAAAATTTATGCTTTCGCACAGTTATTTCAGTGTCCCTTTTTGAGCCATTGAAATCAACTTTGGCCCGGGAATCAGAAATATTTCAAGACGACGGTTCTCCCGACGGCCTTTTCGGCTGTCGTTAGGGACGAGCGGGTCTGTGTCACCGAGCTCGTAGGGGATGATGATGAGGTCCTCGTTGACGTTGTTGAGGAACCAGTCATATATGGATGTGTTGCGCTCGTGTGAAAGCCAGAGATTGTAGGTCGGGGAGCCGGTGTTGTCGGTATGCACGGCATAGACGACCTTGAACATCATCGGGTCGGTGATATGGGATATTATAGGTCTGAGTTTCGTTGCTGCTGTCGCGCTCAGGAGGGTGTCGTTTGGAACGAAGAGGTCGTCGGTCGGAATCGTGACAAGAACCACCTCATCATCGCGCATGAGGTCGACAATGTAGTTTTTCTGAGCAAGATTATGGCCAATACGGCTCATGTAGGCTTTGACGGCCGCATGTTCGGATTTGCCCACGGCAGGAACTTTGAGATTTTCCTCAAGATCCAGATCCATGTAGGCACTCTCGTCATAACCGGCATAAGGGTCATTCTTGTTTTCCTTTGCCGTCAGGCCAAGAGAGAGTCCCGACATTGCGACGGCAAGCAACGATGCTAAAATGAATCGTTTCATAAATGTCAGTTATGTTTATTATATATTGTTAACCGGAGTTGTTTATCAGAAATCCTCCAGAGATTGTTCGTAACGGAGTTCCGCCATGACGAGCGGTTCCACATCCTCGCGCTTTACGGGCGAGTCAGTGTCTTTTGAAAGCATTTTTCCGACATGCTTTATAAGGGCATCGGTATTTACCTCCTCATCATCGGCTTCGGCGTCGATGTCGAGGAGACCTTGGTCGTCATACCAGTCCCAGATGATGTCGATGACATTGAGCAGTTCGTCATCATCATAAAGTTTTGAGTTTTCGTCGGAGAGGACGGCGCGCATTGCCTTTATGGCCTCTTTTTCGTCAAATTCTTTCATATATAGTAAATTTATCAGTCGTTAAGTTCTACGAGTCCTTCGGGGAGATCGGTGGTGAGAGTCTCGTTGTCGTGGTCAATCTCCACGATATATTCATCTGCCACAGGAATGAAGATTTCATTTCCGCGGGGTGTGGTTATGAGAAAAAGGACGTTTTGGGTGGCGTCGTTGATGCCTGAGATCATGCCGATGTCTCCAAGGGTGTTGTCGTGAACCTTGTAGCCGATAAGATCAGAAGCGTAGAAGCCGTCTTCATCATCGTAGTCATCCTCGTCGTCCTCAGGAATGTCAGAGCGGAGGATGTAGAAGGTGCGGTTGTTGAATTCCTGTGCCTGCACGTCGCTGTCAATACCGTCGAGGGTCAGGAGGCAGGTGTCGGCTGTCTTCGGGCGCCATGACTTGATGAAAAACGGCACAAAAATACCCTCGATTGCGACCACGATACATTTCACATCGTTCAAATCGAGGTAAAAATCAAGAGTTGCCGACATTTCACCCTTTATGCCGTGGGCTTTGTTGAAATGTCCGGCTTCGGCAAGTTCCGACAGCTTTATCACGTCCCGTATACTTTAGAAAAATTAGTAATATGTCCTCTCTTATCTCTTTTTCTTTTTCTTTGTGGAGGGAGGCGCCACAATCTTGAATTCATGAAGTCTGACAGTCTCGGGATCAAGACGGAGAGCACCGTGGGAGTATTCGGCGAGATCCTTGAAGATTTTCGAATCCTCGACGCCGTCGGAATTGACACTGAGAAGGAGTTTCTTCATGTGGTTGGCAATGAGGAGCACGAGTTCGTCGCGTTCCGGGCCTTCTTCCATGCTGACCGCTTTCTGAATCATAAGCTCAACATCCTTGCCGTAGTGGCGATAGCGTATGTGTTCGGCAGTGTAGGGGACTTTGTCAGGCCGTGAATTGAAATGGTCGGCTTCGGGGATTTCAAAGGGCCAGTCAATGTCGAGCTTGAAATCACTCATGATTGCAAGGTGATCCCACAGTTTACGCTGGTAGTCCTCTTCCTCACGGATTTTCGGGAATAGCTTGGCCATGCTCGCGATGATGGAGTTGGCGCAGCGTGTACGTTCGTCCCTGTCCTCGATGGTGAGGCAGTGGTCAACCATCTGATGGATGTTGCGTCCGTATTCAGGGAGGATGAGATGTTTGAGTTGGGTGTTATAGGTCAACATTCGATAGTGCTATTGATATAAGGAATGACATAAGGAGAGGGGATGCGTCAATGATGTGACGGAGACCCTTTCCTTATGTCAAAAACGTTAACGGCTCATTACATGTTCATGCCGCCGTCCACCTGGATAACCTGGCCGGACACATAGCTTGACATGTCGGAAGCGAGGAAGGTTGCGACATTGGCGATGTCCTCAACCTGACCGGCACGACGGAGGGGAATTTTGAGGGCCCATTCCTTACGCACGTCTTCGGGAAGAGCGGCAGTCATGGCAGTCTCGATGAAGCCGGGAGCGATTGCGTTGGCACGGATACCGCGTGAGCCGACTTCCTGAGCGATACTCTTGGCGAGGGCGATGAGGCCTGCCTTTGATGCAGCGTAGTTGGCCTGACCAGCGTTGCCGTGAACGCCGACAACAGATGCCATATTGATGATAGAGCCTTCGCGCTGACGCATCATGATGGGGAGGACAGCGTGGATGAAGTTGAATGCGCTCTTGAGGTTGACAGCGATGACAGCGTCCCACTGAGCCTCGGTCATGCGCATCATGAGACCGTCCTTGGTTATACCTGCATTGTTGACGAGAACGTCGATGCGGCCGAAGTCTTCTTTTACTTTACCTACGACTTCCTCAGTCTGAGCGAAGTCAGCTGCATTTGATGCATATCCTTTAGCTTTGACACCGAGGGCTTCGAGTTCCTTCTCGGTAGCTTCCATGTTTTCATCGCGGTTAAGGTCGGTGAAGGCGATGTTGGCACCTTCCTGGGCAAACTTAAGGGCAATGCTCTTGCCGATTCCACGAGCGGCTCCGGTGATGAGCGCTACTTTTCCTTCAAGTAATTTCATTTTTTTTCGAAAAGTCGTTTAGTTGAACTATATTGTTGGTTTTACAATAATCGTATTGATTAGAAAATTGATGACAGAGGAGCGTATCTCAGAGGCTGTCATGTTGAACTGTGAGAAGTTGTTGCGGAGATGACAGAAATCAAAGCCCTGGAAAATCATCTGATACACACCCGGCAGAAGTTTTGCCTGCACGGGGTCAAACACCCCTGCCTGCACGCCTTCGTCAATCATGCGTGAAATCAATCCCTGTTCCTTCGCGACCGCAAGAGTGCGGATGCGTTCGAGCCGCTTGTAGTCAAGGGTGATGTATGACAGGAGCTGGCTTGTCGTTGATTCGTGGATAGTCTCTTCAACAATGTCGAAGCGGGCTTCGAGGAAGCGTTTGAGCTTCTCGGCAGGGGCTAAGTTGGAGGTGACGACAGCTCTGAGTTTCAATACAATGGCTTCGCTCTCGCGCTCAATGACCGCATCGTAAATCTCCTTCTTGTTTTTAAAATAGGTGTAGATAGTGCGCCGCCCTTTGTCGGAGGCGGTGGCAATGTCGTTCATTGTGGTCTTCTCCACGCCATTGCTGGCAAAGAGCTGACGCGCAACGTCCAGGAGTCTTTCGCGGGTCTTTGACGCCATTGTCATACTTTAAATCTTTTCAACGGCAAAGTTACAAAAAAATCCCAAACTTTATAACATTAATCTCTTATGTTCGTCATTTTCATGGACAAAACAAAGGAGTGTCAGAGCCTTAGCATTCTCTGACACTCCTTTTGAATAATGTCCAGCATTAGACGGGAGGGTTTACACACCTTCGCCGCTTTGCGGTTTTGATTGAGATGACGGCGGCGTTGATTCCGTGGCCGGTTTATCACTACCCGGGGTGACTTCCGTTGAGGCTGCGAATATCTTCGACAGATATTTCTCACGGAAGTTCTCCAAGAGTTCCCAGAATCCGGGGACGAAGAGGGTTCCGGCCAAGGCATTGGTTGCCATGCCGAACACAACGGCTGTTCCGAGCGCGATTCGTGACTGGGCACCCGCGCCGGTTGCGAAGAGCATCGGGAGCACGCCGAAGACGAAGGCAAATGCAGTCATCATGATAGGTCGGAAGCGGATATTGCCCGCATCGGTGGCAGCTTGTCTGACGCTCAGACCTGTCTTGTGGAAATCGCGTGCATACTCGACGATAAGGATGGCATTCTTGGCGGCGAGGCCGAGCAGCAGGATTATACCGATCTGGGTGTAGATTGAAATTGACTGCGACAGAAAGAGACAGCCGAGGACTGTTCCGAAAATAGCCGTCGGCATGGCTATCACGACCGCAATAGGGTCTGTCCAGCTTTCATATTGGGCAGCAAGGACGAGGATCGTTATCAGGATGGCGAAAATCAGGACGAAAGAAATGGTGGTTCCCGATTGGGATTCCTGATATGCTTCGCCTGTCCATGCGTAGGAGAAGCGGTCGCCCACCACCTCCTTGAGAATTTCCTCCATCGCAGCGATGGCATCGGAACTTGATACGTTGGATGGGGGTGTACCTGTAATGGAAGCAGAGGTGTACATGTTGTAGCGGCTGACGGTCGATTGTCCGATTGTCGGCACTACGGTGGCGAAAGAGGAGAAGGGCACCATCTTGCCGTCGGAATTCCTTACCGTCAGATTCGGAATCTGGTCCACGGTGCTTCTCGATGTGCTGTTTCCGCTCATGTTGACTTGATATGTGCGTCCGAATTCAACGAAATCGTTCACATAGTTTGTGCCCATGAACTGCGAGAGGGTAGCATAGATGTCGTCAATCGTGAGTCCCATCAGTTTTGCCTTGTCGCGGTCAATGTTGATCTGATATTGCGGCACTCCTGCCTGGAACTGGGTTGTCAGCTGTGCGAGACGGTCGTCCTTTTGGGCGGCGACCTTCATTGCGTCGATGGTCTCCTGAAGCGCCTGTGCGCCGAGGTTGTTGATGTCGAGAATCTGCATTTCCATACCCGATGTCATGCCGAGGCCGGGGATGGCAGGAGGATTGATTGAGAATACAATAGGTTCCTGATAGGTTGCGGCGATTTCGTTGACTTTGGCTATGACGGCATTGGCATCGTGTGATTTTCCACGGCGTTCACCCCAGGGTTTGAGCACCACAAAGAGTGAACCCATATTGCCTCCTGAGCCACCGCCCATCATTGACTGACCTGAGATGGAGATGACATCCTTGACCTCTTCTATATCACGGATTTTGTCGGAGAGTTCGGTCACGATTTTGTCCGTACGGTCGAGCGATGCTCCTGTAGGCAACTGTATCGAGGTCATGAAGTAGCCCATGTCCTCTTCAGGAATGTAGCTTGTAGGAATCTTGACGAAACCCCAGAATGCGAGGAAGCAGAGACCGAAATAGATGCAGATGGCGACAATCGGCCGACGCAGGAGTTTACCGATAAGTGATGTGTAGTGTTTGAGAACGGCACCATAGCCCTTGTTGAACCATTTGTAGAGGAAGAAATGGGGATTCGGGTCGGTCTTCTTCCTGAGGAAGAGGGCACACATGGCGGGTGTGAATGTCAAGGCATTGAAACCTGAGAAGGCTACTGACGTGGCGATGGTGAGAGCGAACTGTTTGTAAAGCTCACCGGTGATACCGCTGATGAAGGCTGTCGGGATGAATACGGAGAGGAGCACAAGGACTTCACCGACAACAGGGCCTTCAAGTTCGACCATGGCTTTTTCGGCACTTTGCCGTGGGGAGAGTTTCCCCTCCTGGACCAGTCGGGCACAGTCCTCCACCACCACTATCGCATCGTCGACCACAATGGCTATCGCAAGGACGAGGCCGAAAAGGGTAAGGGTGTTGAGAGAGAAACCCAGCAGTTTCATCACCGCGAATGTAGCAATCAGTGATACGGGGATTGCAATCATAGGAATGATGACCGCACGCCAGCTCTGGAGGAAGATGAGGATGACGAGCATGACGATGAGGGTTGTCTCAACGAATGTGACAAGCACTTCGTCGATTGAGGCTGTCACGAAGTCGGTTGTGTCAAGAATGATTCTGTATTTCACTCCGGAGGGGAAGTACTCGGAAAGTTCCTCCATCTTGGCTTTTACTTTCTTGGCCACATCGAGCGCGTTGGCACCCGGTAGCTGCTGCACACCAATCAGGCCGGCCTGTTCGCCGGATACATGCGAAATGCCTGAATAGTCCTGACTGCCAAGCTCTACGGTTGCAATATCCTTCAGTCGCAGTAAGCCACCGTTTTCGGCGGTGCGGATGATGATATTGGAGAATTCCTCTGCGGTTTTGAGCTGTCCTTGGGAAGTGAGTGTGAATTCAAACTCGACACCGTTGTTGACAGGTGGCGTGCCGACATTACCGGCCGATACTTCGAGATTCTGGGATTGAATCATCGCGCTAACATCGGACGGTGTGAGATTGTAGGTGCGCATCTTGTCAGGATCGAGCCATACGCGCATACTGTATTTTCCCGCGCCGAACGCGCCCGCACCGCCGACTCCGTCGATTCGCGAAAGCTCGTCGATGATGTTGAGCTGAGCGTAGTTGGTGAGATACAGCGCATCGTAGCGCCCGCTGTCGTCCCCTTCAAGAGCGATGAAGAGGATGATGTTGGAGGATTCCGACATGACTGATACGCCCTGTTCCTTCACTGCGGTAGGCAATGTGGCTTCGGCGAGTGAGATGCGGTTCTGGACTTTCACGGCTGCATCGTCGAGGTTGGTGCCGTTTTCGAATGTCACGGTGAGATTGTAGGAGCCGTCGCTTGAATTCGAGCTCATGTACATCATACCTTCCACACCGTTGATCTGTTCTTCAATCGGTTCACCTACAACTTCAGCTACCGTTGCGGCATCGGCTCCCGGATAGGAAGCCGACACCATCACAGTCGGGGGAGTGATGTCGGGGTATTGTGAAATCGGTAGGCTCTTGACGGTCATCAGGCCGACAATTACCATCAATATCGCCAGCACAGTGGCGAATATGGGGCGGTCAATAAAAAATCTTGAAAACATGTCTGTATAATTCCGGATGAAACTTGAAGGAATTGAGAAACGGAGTGGGAGAGGCGTGAGGTTGCTTTTTGTAGGCGGTCTCAGCTTACTTTACCAAATCAGGTTTGACTTTCATGCCTTCCCTGACTTTTAGCAAAGCTTTGGTGACATATTTTGATTTGGGCCCGATTCCGGAATTGACCACACGGAGTGAATCGCGATACAGCGGACCGACGGTGATGGGAGTATAGACAACCGTATTGGAATCGTTGACCACATAGAGATATTTTCCGAGCTGGTCAGTGCTGATTGAAGCGTCCTTGACCAATATGGCGTGTGGTTCCACCTTATAGGGAAGATCAATTTTCACAAACATGCCGGGACGCAGTTCGTTGTATTTGTTCTCAATCTTGCATTGCAAAGCGAGCGTTCCGGTCGAGGAGTCAATGGCAGGAGCGACATAGCTGAGGTCGCCGTAATAAGTATGGGCGAGCGAATCGGAAAAATTCAGCGGTATGTGGGACAGGAAGGAGCTTCCGGCCATGTCTTGCTCGATGTCCTGATTGCTCTCAACGGCGAAATTGGCAACGAGAGTTGTGGTGTCGTATATGGTCGCCATTGGGACTGCTGCACCCTCACCGCTGACATAGTTGCCGACATCAATCGGCGAGGAGGTGACGTGGCCGGAGATGGGCGCTGTAATCGTGCAGTAGCTTAGATTTGTCCGGGCGGTTTCAAGGGCAGCCTGTGCATTTTTGATTGCCGCTTCAGCTTGCCGGAGACTGCTCTCGGCTTGATTTACTTCCATTTTTGAAACAGCATCGCTTTCAAGCGCTTTCTTGACAGCTTCATAGTGGCTGCTTGCGTAGTCGCGTTCGCTCTTGGCCGTTGCAAGGGCTGCCTCAGCCTGTTGGACTGCATCGCGGTATTTGCTATCCTCAATTTTAAAGAGGAGAGTGCCTTTCTTGACGAAGTCGCCGCTTGTGTAGTTTTTGGAGAGTAGCTGTCCGCTTACCCTCGCCACGACATCGACTTTCAGTGTCGCTACGAGTTCGCCGGGATATGTGTTGCTTAAAGTCACGGAGTCCACTTCCGGAAGGGCGACACTGACTGTTTCTTCCGATTCATGACTGTCGGCCTTCTTGTGTCCCCCACAGGATGTGGCGAGGATTGAGGCTGCAAGTGCGACCAATGTAAATTTCGTATTCATAATGTCTGATGATTAGCGTTGGAAAGGTTTGTGGTTATTCTGTCGGTGCGCCACCCAATGCCTTGTAGAGATTGATAAGGCTTATGAATGTGTTGCCCCTTGCGGAGATAAGTGAATTTGCGTATGTGAGACTGTTGATTTGGGCATCAACAACGTTTGTGAAGGATGTGAGACCTTCTTTATAAAGGTCCACCGAAAGATGGAATGATTCATCGCACTGTTCGATGACCCGCGTATAACTGTCAATGGCACGGAGGGCTGATGAATAGGCTATCATGGCGTTGTCCACTTCCTGGACGGCTGTCATGACGGTCAGATTGTAGTTCTCGATTCCTATTTTCATCTGTTCGCGTGCTTCAGCTACGGCATGTTTCCTCGCGAAACCGTCGAAGAGTGTCCATGTGAGAGTGGGTGCGATGCTGTATTCAAGGCTATTGTTCTTGAACATATCTTTTGCATCATGGGCGGCGACACCGATCGAACCGTTGAGCGACAGGGTAGGGAGGAAATCTTTTTTTGCTATGCCGAGCGAAGCTGCGTAGGCGCTTACCTCATATTCGGCGGCAAGGATGTCGGGACGACGGCGGAGAAGGTTGGCAGGAACTCCGGCCGGGACGAGATGGCGGTAGTCCGGAGTGGTCCACGGAGCCTCAAGTCTGGAAGTGATTTCTTCCGGGTAGACACCTATTAATATAGCAATGGCATTCTCGGCCTGCTTGACCGATGATTCCAGTTGCGGGATTGTGGCTTCGGTCGAGTAGTAGACGGTCAGGGCCTGGGCGACGTCGAGTTTTGAGACAAGTCCTGCTTCGAAACGGGCTTTTACGATGTCGACCACACGTTGTTGCGATGCCAGATGCTGATTGGTGACATAGAGCTGACGCTGGAACACACGGAGATTGAAATAGTAGGTGGCGAGGTCCGCTGCGACGCTGACCATTGTTGCCATGTAGTCGGCGCGGCTTGCATGGTAGAGAGCCTTTTTATTCTTCACTCCTGCGGTTATTTTGCCGAATACATCAATTTCCCATTGCATATCTGCCCCGAGATTGAAGTAGCTCGAATTTGTCGACGGAACCTTGCTGCCGCTGATTGCTCCGGCATTACGGCCCTTCGTGTATCCGGCCGACAGCCCGAAAGTCGGATAGTAGCCCGCTTCGGCACTTTTCACCTCCGCCTTAGCCATGTTTATACGGCCGAGAGCGGTGAGCACATCGAAATTATTGTCCATCGCGACGGATATGAGTGAATCAAGCAGAGGGTCGTTGAATCGTTTCCACCAATTGTCGTCAGCGGGAAGTGTCTGTTCAATATCTGACGCGTAAGTCCATCTCTCAGGCAGACTGTTCTTAAGAATTTGTCGGTCGGAGGTTTGTGCCGTTGTGCTGCAGACTGAGCCTGCAAGAAGCATCGAGGCAAAAGTCAAAACGTGAATGATTTTTCTCATAAATGTAGAGTTGCTGTCATTCAAACATTTCAACTAAAGGTGGGGTTCAGCCGGAATACTGTCAATATTTGCTTAAAAAATGGTGCTTAGGCGTTGTTTTAACGTATATTTATGTGGATGTGCATGTATTTGGCACATGGATGGGCGTAAATTTGCATCATAATCAACGGAATATCTCCAGATTGGTAAAATTTAATTAAAAAGGAAACAAGTATGACAGCAATCAATCGCACCGACGTTCTTTATGTCACCGCACTCAGCAGCGGTGTCACGCTTCTCTCTACAAGTCTGTGTGGCGCAGCCACCATCGGCGATGTCCTCCGTCATGTCAAAGATCGCACGGAGCCGGCAAAGGGAGTTGTCACACTACGCATAAGGAACAGCACTCAGGGGTGGGTGCAGCAACACAACATTGTGCTCAATTCAAGCCCGAAACGCCCGGTGGCAAATACGCGCAAAACCACCGGCAAGACAGACTATCCTTCACTCTTCGCGGGAATGGAGTGTTGATGGATGGAAGTGACCGCCTTACGCAAATAAAGGAGGATGATTATAATTTAAGGTGTGGGGGTATGGAGAGTGGGATTGACAGAGGTTATCCTGTCAATCAGGTTATCTTATTTGTTAAGGCCGAGCAGTTCGAAATTGTCAACATAGATTTCCGTGACGTTTCTCTTGATGGCGTTGCGGTCTTCCCAGATGCGGTAGCGTATTTTCCCCTCAACATATAGACGGGAACCTGTCCGTATGTATTTTTCGGCGAATTCAGCCGCTGAATCCCACATTATAATGGTGTGCCATTCCGTGCGCTCGGGAATCTTTGTTCCGTCCGGACGTGTGCGCTCACGCTCGTTGGTCGCAAGTCGGAATGTTGCGATCGGACGAGTTTCGATATAGCGGATTTCGGGGTCAGTCCCGACATTTCCTATCAGTATGACTTTGTTGACACTCACCTTGTGAAGAAAGATTTTAGAGGATGTTTGATGTGCTTGTTGAGGTGTGTCCACCCCAATTACGGTTTACAAAATTAATAAATTTTTCGATAGGCAAGAAACTAATCTTAATGTAATGGCGTTTATTCTAAAAATAGTTAATAATTTGAATTTAATTCGGAAATGAAAGGTTTGATTACATCCGCCTGCATTTTTGCGGCACTCGCTCTTGTGTCATGCGACGGTAGCAGCCGTCTCGCCAAAAATATTCAAGGCTCATGGTCGGGTACTCCCGAGAATTTCACTGACAATTCGGCTGTGACCGCTACAATTCTTGAAACTCTTGATTTCTCCGCGCCTGTTGCAAGTTCAGCTATGGGCGATAAAAGCGGTCCGATAGTGATTGCCGGTATGCTTACCGTATCCACACAGGTGGTGGCCGATGCCGACTATGTCGAGCCTCTTACACTGACAGCAACGGCAAAATCCTCAATAAGCGGCACATGGACAGTCATTGACGATGATGAAATTGCCCTGGCTCTTGATATAAACACCTTGAATGTCGAAGTTGATCCGTCGGATGTCGTGGCGGAGGGCAATGCAATGCTCGGGACAAATAATGTCCAAATTGATTCGCTCAAGCCTTCGGTCTCTCAGTCAGTCAGTGGAGCCATGAAGAGGGCGCTCGCCATGCGCTATGCTTCCATCCGTCACCTCGACGATGTCAAGGTCAAGGGCCCGTTGCTGAAATTTGAAATCGGTAAAATGGATTGCGTCTTTACGCGTCAAGGAGCGCAGCAATAAGAAAAAATTCCTTACCTTTGCTGTATAATCTTTATAATCGAAAATGATGAACAGAAAAGGTAAGCTATATTTTCGCTACGGCACAATGGGGTCGGCAAAGACTGCATTGCTCCTCACGACTGCATACAATTTTGAGGAGCGCTCCATGAAATATGTATGTCTGAAGCCCGTCATTGACACGCGCGATCTGACCAACGTTATCAAGTCGCGCATCGGCATCCAGCGGGAATGTAAGTGGATCTACCACGATACCAACCTATATGAGATGGCTCAGGAGCTTTTTGAAGAGTCGATGGCTGTGATTGACTGGTTTCTTGTCGATGAAGCTCAGTTCCTCACGGTCGAGCAGGTGGACCAATTGTCAAGAATAGTGGATGATTTCGGTAGCAACGTGATATGCTACGGATTGCGCACCGATTTCCAGAGCAAGCTCTTCGAGGGTTCCCGTCGTCTGTTTGAAATCGCCGACACCATTGATGAGATAAAATCCACTTGCACATGTGGCCGAAAGACCATTATAAATGCCCGAATTGACCGCAACGGTGATTTTGTCGAGGAGGGTGAGCAGGTGGAGATTGGTGGTGACGACCGTTACATTGCCGTCTGCCGTAAGTGTTGGCGCAACAAGCGAATCGAACAGTCCTACCGGTCGGTGCTTCCGTTCCGAGAACTGTCAACTGATTGAATACCGGACTGATTTTGATGGTCATATATAGAGGATGACAACGTCGGGAATCGGTCAATCAATACATCGTATATGAAATCTAAATTTTTCAAAGCTCTGTTAGGGCTTTTACTCTGCTCTTCAACTGCTAATGCAGCCAATCCTGTTTCGCTTGTCGACGAGACACTTACCTACGACGTGATGTATAAGTGGGGTTTCATCAACAAGGTTGCCGGCTATGCGACAATGACTCTCCGCAATGATGGAGATCTTTATCGGGCATCGGTCTATGCCGAAAACGCTCCGTGGGCCAACAGCATCTATATGCTGCGCGACACCCTCTATACGACAATGACCAAAGATGGTTTTTTCCCGGTGAGCTATACCTATATCGCTCATGAGAATGGTAAGTACAAGAAAGATGTGCTCCATTTCCAGCATGATGGCAACACCTTTACGGCTGATGCTGTCCGCTATAAGCGTTCGGCTCCCGGAGAACCGATGACCAGTTCCACGCTTCATCTCGAAGCCCAGGGAATGACAGTCGACATGCTGAGCTCGTTCTTCTATCTGAGGACTCTTGATTTCGACAATATGAAAAATGGTCAGAGTATAGCTGTCAATATTTTCTCAGGTTCGAAGAAAGAGAAACTTAGGATTACATATAAAGGCAAGAAATCGGTTTCACTCAACGGTCGCACATTTTCCGCTTACTATATCAATTTCACCTTTACCCGAAAAGGTGTCGAGAGTTCCGAGCCTATTTCCGGATGGATTTCGACCGACGGACAGAGAATACCGCTGAAAGTCGAAGGCTCCCTCCCTGTCGGTAAAGTGAGGGCGATATATACCGGCCCTAACCCTTGATTTAGAAGACCTTTAAGTACCATTAAAAATACAGACAGAATTGAAAAAATATTTATTGGCAATGACTATTGCATCATCACTCCTCGTACCGGCCAACGGATCGGCCGAGGAGCTGACGCTTAAAATAGCGGCGACTTCTGACGTCCACGGGAATTTCTTTCCCTACAATTTCATAACTCTTTCACCGGGTGACGGCTCTCTTGCAAGAGTTGCCACCCGTGTGCGTGAACTCCGGGATTCTCTCGGAAGCGACAAGATCATCCTTCTTGACAATGGCGACATCCTTCAGGGACAGCCGACGGCCTACTATTACAATTTTTTGAAAACCGATGTGGCCCATCCGACCGCAAGGATGCTTAATTTCATCGGCTATGATGCGCAGACCATCGGAAACCATGATGTGGAGACCGGTCATGCCGTCTATGACCGCTACCGTTCCGATCTGGGAAGTCTTCCCTTGCTCGGCGCGAATGTGATTGACCGCAAGACAGGTAAACCGTATCTGCAACCCTACGCTGTCATCAACCGTGCCGGAGTGAAGATTGTCGTGTTCGGACTCCTTACTCCCGCAATTCCGGCTTGGCTTCCCGAGACACTATGGGAGGGGCTGGAGTTTGAGGATATGGTTGAGTCGGCGAAGAAATGGGTACCTGAGATTATGGAGAAGGAGAAACCTGACTTGCTTATCGGTCTCTTCCATTCCGGTCACGATTCCGCAAAGATGACGGGCGAATGGAGGGAGAATGCGTCGGTGCTTGTCGCTGAACAGGTTCCCGGCTTTGATATTATCTTCATGGGTCATGACCATACTCTTTTCAACTCTACCGGAAAGAATCCCGTCAACTCAGATGCCGTAGTGCTCAACCCTGCAAACAACGCCAACCATATTGCGGAAGGTGAGGTGACCTTCACGCTTGACGATACCGGCAAGGTTATCGGTAAAAAGGTCAGCGGTAAACTAACTTCAGTCAATAATCTGAAACCGGATTCTGCATTCATGGCGGAATTTGCACCTGAGCGCAAGGAGATTCTTGAATTTGTCAGCCGCAAGATAGGCACCTCGACCGGAGAATTTTCAGTACGCGATGCATATTTCGGTCCGTCGGCTTTCATGCAGCTTCTTCATGACTTGCAACTTGCCATTTCGGGCGCTGAAATCTCGCTTGCGGCTCCGCTGTCGTTCGACGCTGTCATCAAGGAAGGCGATTTGCACATGAGCGACATGTTTACTCTCTATAAATATGAGAACATGCTCTACACCATCGCTATGACCGGTCGTGAAATCAAGGACTACCTTGAGATGAGCTATTCGCTTTGGACCGATGTGATGAAGTCGGCAGATGACAATCTGCTCCTTTTCTCCGGCAACCGTACTGCAGCCAAGGGCGATTATGCAAAGCTCCTGAATCCGTCATATAATTTTGATTCCGCTGCGGGTATCAACTATACTGTTGATGTCACCAAGCCTCAGGGCGAGAAGATTACCATTACTTCAATGGCCGATGGCTCTGCCTTTGATCCGGAAAAGACATATAAGGTTGCAGTGAATTCGTATCGAGGCAATGGAGGTGGCGATTTGCTGACCAAAGGTGCAGGTATTCCCCATGACCAACTCAAATCCCGCATTATTTCCGCAACCGACAAGGATTTGAGATTCTATCTGATAAAGGAAATTGAAAAACGCGGAACAATCTCCCCCGAAGTGATTCCGAATTGGAAATTCGTTCCCGAGTCCATCGCTGCTCCTGCTGCAAAGCGTGATAGGAAATCCCTTTTCGGTGATTGATTAAGCGGAAGAAAATGATTGATTTCTGCTGCTGATGTGGCAGAATTAAAGCATAAATGAAACGCATGAAGATTGATGCCGGTTCCGGAACATATCTTCATGCGTTTCATTTATGCTTTGCCATTATAAGCCTCTGTCAGAACGTCAGGTTGAAGCCTGCCATTGCAGTGGCTCTTGGCATTGGGAAGCCATAGATTGTTTCGTAGCGGGTAGCTGTTATATTGTCTACTTTTGTGAAAACATTAAGTCTGCAACCTTTTTGTAATTGGAAATTGTAACCGACGAGGCCGTCAAGCAGAGAATAGCTTTCAGCGTCCGGACCACCCGTGCGCAGATGCCATACGCTATTGGAATCCAATGCAAACTGCCAGTTGCCCGGACGGTAGGAGAGCTGGACCACTAATTTGTTTTTAGGAGCGTAGAGGACATTGTCGGTTGTGTGGAGGTAGCTATAGTTGGCTGAGAGGGTGAGGTCGGGAGTGATGGAATAATTGGCCTCTATCTCGAATCCCTTATTGCGGAAATCGCCGATGTTTTTGTTGAGCATCTGTCCGCCGGTATAAGGATTTTTCTCCTTGACTGTCTGAATCATGTCCTTACCGTCGATATAGAAGAGGGCAAGTCCTGCGCTCAGACGGTTGTTAAGAAATGTCTGGCGTATTTCAACTTCGTAGTTCCATAGGTATTCCGGTTTGAGATCCGGATTGTGAGGGGGATACATATAGAGTTCGCGGAGATTGGGACTGCGGAACCCTTTGCCCCAGGAAAATTTGAATGTATTGCCCTCAATGGCTCTTACGATGAAACCGGCCTGCGGAACCAGCATATTTCCGAATTGCGATGAGTGTTGCAATCGCAGACCTGCGTTGAGCGAGAGGATGTTGTTCAGCAGGGATTGTTGCGTCATGAGATAGCCTGACACCTCGTTGACGTGTTCTTTTACGCCTGGTTGGTCAGCGGAGCCATCAATCATGGTGTTCCATGTGTTGCCTCCCCAGTGTTGAAAGTCAACACCGGCGGAGGTGACATTGCCCTCAAAGGGACTGATGTTCTGATAGAGATTGATACCCATATTGAAATCCTTGGAATGGAAGATATAGTCACGCGGTTTGCCTCCGTTTGTCGCTGTGCCTATGGCGGAATAACCGTCATTTACCTTATGATTTCCCCAGTTGGTGTAGAGTTGGAGCTGACCGGAGGTTGCTGCGTAGGTATTGTTGACAAACACCGCTGCTGTCCCGCGCGTGACGCGTGTCCACATATCAATAAGAGGATCCTGGACAGATCCCGGATTGTGAGGGCATGTCTCGGTCATGGTTACGTTGGCTCCGGTTTTCCAATGTCCGGAAATTTTGTATTGTAGAGATCCAAACTGGCTTGCAAGCCATGTCCGGCTGCGCGGACGGGTGCCGTCAGTACTCTCGTATGTTGCATTGACAAAGGCATTGAACCTGTCATTTTTATATCCGAGATTTACACCGTATTTCTGCATGGCGTAGCTTCCCCACATAGCATTTGCCGAACCTTTGAATCCGCTCTGCGTTGCGTGACGGGTGATGATGTTGACCGAACCGCCCATCGCGTTTGAACCGTAGAGAAGCGAGGATGGCCCTCGGACGACTTCGACTTTGGCCACGTCTCCTGATGTGTAGGTATCGGGAAGTGCATGTCCGAATATGGATGCCCATTGAGGTTGTCCGTCAATCATGAACAGAACTTTGTTTCCACCGCCGACACCACGGATGTTGACTGAGCCGGCCGCACCACCTGAAACACCGAAGCCCATCAGTCCACGCTCGCTGACAAACAATCCGGGGACTTTGTTGGAGAGGACAGGGAGTATTGATGTCTCCCTGCTGTTTTCGATTTCCGTGGCTGTTATGGTCGTCACGCTGAGAGGTAGCAGCTCGACGGTGGCTTTAGCCTGACCGTGGACGGTGACATTATTCAAACCGATAGTATCCTTGTCCAACGTGTGGGCGAAGGATGATCCACCCAGAAGTATGAGAGCCGTCGTGAGAAGCAGTTTACTTTTCATGATGTAAGGTTATTTTTCGAATTGTGAATTTTTCGGCAAATTTACGAGCCTTAATGTCGGGAATCAACCCCTGTAATCAATAAGAGACTTATTTATATCTAATTTGAGATAATTTATAAAGTAAAAGACGCAAATTTGCGAGTTGATGAAGAGGCTTTTATCTAATTTTGCATCAGTAACATATAGATATATCAATCCCACAGTCATATCAATCTTTTTATCATGATGAAAAAACTATTTCTCATACCGGTGCTGTTAATACTGTCGGTCACTAATGCGTATGGTCACCCCGCCGTTTCCGACATCGAGAAACTTAAGAGTAACTACCGTGAGATTCTCATACCCTCATATTCGGCTGATGATTCTCTCTACAATGATTTTCTGAGAATAGAACCGGAGGTTGAAATGTCGGACCAGATAGTCATGGAACTGCATCAGAAATATCCCTTCGATTTTAGGAAGATTGATGGCTACCTTGCATTGATGAAGCAGGATGGAAGTTTCAGTGACATTGATTATGCCGATAAAAAGCGATCGGGCTGGGAACCGAAACTCCATGCTGAACGGGTGCTTGAACTGACGAAGCTGTATTATTCCAAGGATTCGGAAAGATATAAGTCACCTCAGTTGAAGGCCGACATCCATAAGGCGCTCGGTTATTGGCTGAAGGAGAAACCAAAGTGTCTCAACTGGTGGCAAAACGAAATCGGGGTGCCAAAGACTCTCGGAGGAGCGTTTATCATGTTGGACGACGAACTTTCCGATGAGGAAAGGGCAGGTGCCATAGAAATAATGAGTGCGGCACGGTTCAAGATGACTGGGCAAAATAAAGTGTGGCTGGCCGGAAATGTGTTGATTCGGGCTATCATGCAGGAAGATGTGGAGCTTATCAAGGCTGCCCGCGACACCATCGCATCGGAAATCAGGGTTGGAGCCGGTGAAGGAATACAGCCTGACTGGAGTTTCCATCAGCATGGCCCTCAGCAGCAGTTTGGCAACTATGGCATGTCGTTTGTCTCAGGAATGAGTTTTTTCAAAAGACTATTTGACGGGACATCATATCGTTTTGACGACCGGCAGACTGAAATTCTTGAGTCGCTGATGAACGAAGGCTATAGATGGGTGGTGTGGAAACGATACATGGACATAAACTCGCTTGGCCGACAGCTATTCCATAATGCCCAGATTCATAAAGGATATGCAACCGCTTTCGTCGCTTCCGACATGGGGCTGGCTGGATACCCTGCGGAAAGCAATGATCTCGTTGGTCACAAGCATTTCTATTCATCTGATTTCACTGTGCATCGCACCCCCGGTTGGATGGCTACATTGAAGATGTCGTCATCGCGTATAATTGGCTCTGAACTTGTCAATGAGGATAACGTCAAAGGCTACTATCTTGGCGACGGTGCAACTTACTACTATGTCAGAGGTGATGAATATCTCAACGTATTCCCGTTTTGGAACTGGAGAAATATTCCGGGTATCACTTCCTATCAAGGATCAGAAGAGTTGCCGAGCATAAGGGCTACGAAATCGCGCAATTCAAGCGGTATGGTGGGAGGTATAGATGTTGGCGACTGCGGAATGTCGGTCATGGATTTCTGTCGCGACGGACTGACTGCCCGTAAGGCATGGATATTTGCCCCGGACTTTGTGGTGTGTGTAGGTGCAGGGATTAATAGTGACAGCATTGCCGAAGTCACGACAACCATAGACCAGCGACTCAAAAGAGGTAATCTCGAATTGCTTGAAAATGGCAGATGGGTGAGGATTGATGGAGCTAAGGACTACAGCGGTCATCAAACGATTTTCCATGACAATACCGCCTATATCACTATGGGCGACACTCCTCTGACCTTAAAATCGGAGCACCGTATAGGCCAATGGCATGACAATATGAGAATGTATCGCCCGAAGGATGTTGAGGGCGATGTCGTTGAGTTGCTTCTATCGCACGGCGCAAAGCCTCGGAACGGCAATTACGCATATATCGTCATGCCCGATTGCGATAAAAGCAGAGCGAAAAATTTCAATGCCGCAAGGGAAGTCCGACTGCTGCGCAACGACAGTGCGGCACAGGTGATACATCTTCCGGAAGTATCACCCGGATATTGGGCCGCAGTCTATGTCACCGGCGAACTCCTTGACCTTGACGGCAGGAAATATCTCGTTGAGGAGCCGGGCATCTATTACATCGAGACCGCAGGTTCGGGTTCCACGGTTAAAGTCTGCTCGAAATTCTGATTTGACGCTTTATGTTTGGCCACAAAATCTGATGGCGACATGCCGTAGGTGCTCTTGAAACAGTTGGTGAAATACGCATGGCTGTTGAATCCGACGTATGTTGAGATTTCTGATACCGAACTGTCGGATTCCAACAGGAGTTTGGCGGCCACTTCAAGGCGTTTGTTGCGGATCAGTTCCATTGGCGACAGCTCGGTGATTGCTTTGAGCTTACGGTAGAGGTTCGCACGGCTCAGACCGATTTCCTTGCAGATGAATTCGATGTTCAGCTCACTGTTGGAGATGTTTTTCTCTATGATGCTGAAGAATTTTTGTGTGAATTTATCATTGAAGGAAACAATCTCTATGCCCATTGCCTCCGGTGAGAATTGCTTGCCGTAGAGGTTGCGCAGTTTCTCTCTTGATGCAAGAATGTTTTTGATGCGGTAGAGCAGGATGTCCATATTGAACGGTTTGACGATATAGTCGTCCGCACCGGACGCGAATCCTTCCTTTATCTGCATCACCATCGAGCGCGCCGTCATAAGGATGACGGGGATGTGGCCTGTACGCATGTCATTCTTAATCATCGCACAGAGTTCGAGACCATCCTTCACGGGCATCATGATGTCGCTCACCACAATGTCGGGATAGCGTTCGGCGGTCAATTCGAAGCCTCTCTGTCCATCTTCGGCCTCAATCACATTGTAGTATGGTTCGAGACATTCTTTCACATATTCACGCACATCTTTGTTGTCCTCCACGAGAAGCACGGTATAGCGTTTGTCAACCTTGAATTCCGCAGTCGGTGTTGTCGGCGGGAACACATCCATGACAACTCTTTCGTCCGTGTCGTGGTCAATCTCATCGTCGGTATACACACTATTATCAATAGGGAATATCACATGGAAAGTCGCACCCTTTTCCGGATTGTTTTCAGCCCAAATCACACCGTGGTGCAGTTCGACAATCGAGCGTGTGAGGCTCAGGCCGATACCTGTGCCGATAATGTTCTTCGACTTGTTGTCGTCGACCTGATAGAATGGAGAGAATATGTTTGTCAGCTCGTCTTCAGGAATGCCACGGCCTGAATCAGACACAGCTATATGGACAAGACGGACATCATGGGGAATGTCGGGTAGACTATGGGTCTGGCCGGGGATAAGCTGATTGTCGTTGGCTATCGGCTCGACTTTCATTTCAATCACTCCGCCCGGTTTGGTGTATTTGAACGCATTGGATAGGAGGTTGAAGGCGACTTTTTCAAAGAGTGACTTGTCGAACCATGCCGGCAGCGACGTTTCGCTGCAGACATAGCTGAAGCTGATGCTGTTTGCTACCGCAATCTGGTTGAATGCGGAATACACTTCCTGCATGAACGGCACAATGTCGTCTTTGGCTATCTTGAGCTGCATCTGTCCGGCTTGGTTCTTGTGGAGATCCATGAGCTGGTTGACCAGAAGCTGCAAGCGCTGCGAATTATTGTAGATAAGCGAAATCTTGTTGCGCACGGTGCTGTTGAAGTCGGTGCGCTTGAGCAATTCTTGCAGAGGGGAGACGATGAGTGTGAGGGGAGTACGCAGTTCGTGCGAGAAATTGGTGAACATGCGTATCTTTGATTCATGGAACTCTTCGGCCTGTTTCTGTTTCATTTGCTCGTATTCCAGAGACTGTTCAAGTGTCTTTTTCTTGAAGATATAGTACATTATCAGGAAAGATATGCCGATGAGGGCCAGAAGATAGAAGGTATAGGCATACCATGTCTTCCAGAATGGAGGAGTGATGCGTATTTTTATGGAACGTGCATCGGTGCTCCATACGCCGTCATTATTGGCACCCTTGACCTTGAATGTGTACTCACCGGGAGCCAGATTTGCATAATGAGCTTCCCTTCGGTTGCCGACATAGACCCAATCGTCGTCCACACCTTCGAGCATGAATGCATACTGATTCTGCTCGGGATTTATGTAGTTAAGTGCTGCGTAGGAGATTGAGAGATTGTTCTGATTATAGTCAAGCGTTATGGAACCGGTGTCGTCAATGCTGTTGTCGATAATTCCGTGAGAGTCGTTAGGCTCAATCGGCTTGTTGTTGACGGACAGGCCGGTAAATACGATTGGAGGTTGATACTCATTGCGCTTGATTTCAGCCGGATTGAAGGTGATGAATCCATTGCTGCCCGAAAAGAACACCTCTCCGCTTTCAAGAGCAATGCCAC
Source organism: uncultured Duncaniella sp. (assembly GCF_910577345.1). GTDB lineage: Bacteria > Bacteroidota > Bacteroidia > Bacteroidales > Muribaculaceae > Duncaniella. Next base: position 257,400 of record NZ_CAJTMT010000001.1, on the reverse strand, counting down.
TGTGGATTGTGAATTCCTGAATACGGATGTCGGACGTGCGTGTATAGTTCATGCGTTCGCCCGATGCGGGATTAAGGCTCGTGATGCCCTCAGTTGTGCATATCCATAAATTCCCGCTGTTGTCCTGAACGACCTGACACACTTCCACGGGTACATCATCTTCCGACAATTTCACCTTAGTTATATTATCTGTAGCCGGAACATAGTTGAACAATCCATTTCCGAAAGTTCCGATCCAATAAGAATTTCCGCTTTTATCTTTTGCGATGGATGTGATGTAGGCATTCTTTAGGTCGCTTTCATCCCCAATCTGATAAACTTCGTCGCGATTGCGGTCATATTTGATGAGGCCGTGGCGGCTTGTGCCGAAAAGCCATACATCCTTGGACACTTTCTTTATGACCCTACCGCTCGGGATTGCAATTTTAGCTTCAGAGAAACTTTTTTCAATGATTTTGCCTTCTTTGAGACGGGCAATGCCTATGGTGTCTGATGTGGTTGCTATCCATTGACTTCCGTCAGAATCAGGTTCAATGGAATAGATTGTGCATTTATTGGTCTTGAAATACAGCGAGAAAGTGTCGGTTTCCGGATTGAATATGAATATCTCGCCGGATGGTGTGCCACACCAGATTTTCCCGTCAATATATGTCAGGCACTTGATGATGTTTTTGCTTTGCTGATGGTCAGATTTATCAATGAGGTGGAAGCGCGATTTTTCGCTGCGTATGTCGTATTCCAACAATCCGTGTCCCTCGGTCGCGATATAGAGGAGGTTGTTGTCCGGATTATACACCATTGAGCCAAAAATACTCATGTAGTTTTGGGTAGGGTTGACCGGATGATGGAAGCCAAAGCGGTTCGAGATTGGATTGTAGAAGTTGACACCGCCGGAATATGTTCCCACCCAACGTGTGCCCGCATTGTCAATCAAGATTGAATATACCGAGAAATTGGACAGACTGTTGGTCTCGAATTCGATTTTGTAGTCCGAATCTTTAAGCGACATCCTGCTGACACCTTCCGAGGTACCTATGTAGAGTTGCTCTCCATCATCGGCAAAACAGCGTATGTTATTGGATGGAAGTGCTGAATTTGAGTAGTTGAATACCTTATTCTTACCTGTGGCCACATCCAGAAGTATCATGCCGTCGGAAGAGTTGGCAAGCCAGATGTTGCCTTTGGAATCTTCATAAATCTCCTTGATGTCATCGGTCGGGAGGGAGCTGTTGTGGGAGTCGAAATGTTTGACCGGGTTGTGGTCCTTATTAAGGATATAGAGTCCGTGGGTGGTTGAGCCTACGAAAATACGACCGTCTTTTGTCACCGCCAATCCTTCCACTATTGTCCCTTTCACTTCCGGAAGGATTGATTCGAACTTATCGTCGTCTATCGCCATGAAGAGACCGTGAGGAGTGGCGATGAGCACACGTCCGTTTGCATCGAGGGCAAGGGCACGGATACCGTCCTCAAACATTTTGTAGGCGAGAGAGTCGACGTAGGCGGTCACCTTCTCGGATGAAAGGTCCAGTTTTGAAAGTCCGTGGCGTGTGCCAATCCATAGATTGCCATTGTTATCCTCGGCCAGTGATGTGACGTGGTTGTCGCTCAGACTGCCGGGATTTCCCTTCTCATGACGGAACACCTTGAAATCACGTCCGTCATATCTGTTCAATCCATTTCGTGTGGCGAACCATAAATAGCCTTTTGAATCCTGAAAAATATCGACAACCGAAATCTGGGAGAGACCGTCCTCGATCTGGATGGAGGAATATTTAACGGATTCATTGCCCGTCACCGCAGCTTTCGATTGCATTGGTGAGATTATATAACAGAAGAAAAAGAGGAATGTGATAAAGTTTCTCATGGACTGTTACTAACTGTTGTTATTCGGGTGCAAATATAGATGAAATTTATTAAAATTACTAATTACAGACATAAAATATCTACTATCTTTAAATATTATAACAGCCTAATACCTTGTTAGATGGATAAAAAACATCATGATATGAAAATTAAAATATTTGAAACGTTATTTAAAGCGGGTTTTGATATTAGTGCATAACTTTGCAGCGAAAAAATCAACAGTATCATGAATAAATTATCATTATCCACAGTCGCAATATTGCTTGCCATGACAATGGCATTCGGTGCTCACGCGAAGGACTACTATTTTTCTCCTTCCGAGGCCGGACAGATGAAGGCTCTGCTTAAATCTGAATCCCTGAAACCGGGCGACAATGTGATATTGCGCGACGGCATATATGATTCAATCGGGCGTGTCGATATAGTTGCCAGAGGAACTGCCGATGATACCATTTCAATCCGGCCCGAGCATCCCGGCAAGGTCGTTTTCACAGGTCCTTTGCATTTCAGCTTGTTCGGCGAATATATCAAGCTTGACGGACTCTATTTCAACAAGGCTTGGGCCCTTGGTGGAGAAATGATCGGGTTCAGAAAGTCAAAAACCGAAATGGCCTCGAATTGCCGTATGACAAATTGTGTGATTGACGACTGCAACAATCCCGAGATGAGCGAAAGCGGCAAGCTGATTGATGGAAAGAAGCCCGCGGCAGAGTACTGGATAAAGATTTATGGCGAGAACAACCGCCTTGACCATTGCTATCTCGCCAATAAACGTGTCGGTGGTCTTGTGCTTCAGGTTGAATTCAACGATGACTTACACATAAATAATCATATTATCGACCACAATGTATTCGGCAACCGCAATCCTTACTACGGTAACGGAGCTGAAATCATACGAATCGGTCATTCATGGTCCTCGCAGCTTGAATCGCGCACCATTGTCGAGGACAACGTGTTTCTGCACTGCGATGGGGAAAACGAAATCATATCCGTGAAATCATGTCACAATGTTCTCCGTGGCAATCTGTTCTTTGAATCAAGCGGTGGTCTTGTGTGTCGTCACGGTCACTATAACGTGATTGAAAACAACACATTCATTGGAAATAACAAAAGAGGTACCAGCGGTATCCGCATCATTAACCAGGGCCATACCGTCTACGACAACTTCATGGCGCGTCTTGACGATTTAAGCCTGTTGGTGCGTATGGGTGTCTTTGAGCGTCCGACAGCGCAGACCGACATCAAGGCAGAACCGCTTACTTCATACCACCGCGTGGAGAATGTGGATTTCTCGTATAACCATTTTGTTGATTGCCCTAAAATCATACTGTGTTCCGGCCGCGGTGACAAATCGCCAAGAAATGTCCGTTTTGCCAACAACAATATTGTGGGCACGACAAACAACATAATGTTTCATGACCCCGATAAGAATTTGAAAGGATTTTTCTTTATAAATAATAAGTACAATTTCAAGGACAATTCGGTCATACCGTTTAAGGGATTCGACGGGACCGAGCATTTCGATGAAGCATGGGGCGAGGTTGAAAAGGAGAGGGTGGTCAGGCTGCTTGATAAGGTCGGCGTGCCCTCTTACTCCCCCTCGCAACGCGATATGGAGTATATCTTAAAAGGTTATTTGTAAAATAGGTTTGTATTGTGTCGGAGCAAACAGTGGATCGCTCCGACACTTATTTTTAAATTAATCATTATATCTACATGAAGAAAATCATACTCGCAGTGCTTATGCTGTTAGGCGTATCCGGCGTTCACGCCGCTTCCGCTAAAAAATGGTCGGAGGAGATTGCCCGCACAGTGATGACCCGCTATCCCTCCGCTCTCAGTATTCCGTTCAAGGCATGGTGTTACCCGCAAGGTTACTTCCTTGTCGGGCTTGACAAGCTTTCGCGTATTTCCGGAGACGGGAAGTATAATGACTATATCCTCTCATGGGCCAATCAAGCGGTCGACCGGGAGGGCAATCCGGTCTTTTTCCGTGGCAACAGCATGGATGATATGATGGCCGGAACCGTATTGGTCACTGCCTATCGGCTTACAGGTGATGATCGTTTCCGTAAAGCGGCGGAGACAATCCGCAAAAGTTTCGATGACTATCCGCGCACATCCGACGGGATATTCTGGCATGGACGCCGTACGGTCGGACAGATTTGGGTGGACGGTGTGTTCATGGGGCAGATGTTCCTTACCAACTATGGCAAGTATATAGGTGATTCTGATTATTGTTTCGATGAGGCGGCACGTCAGCTTACGGGAATGTACCGACATCTTGCCAAAGGTGACAGCGGACTGTTGCTTCACGGTTGGGATGAAGATAAGGATGCCCGTTGGGCTGATCCCGCGACCGGTTATGCTCCCGAAGTGTGGAGCGAGGGTTTGGGCTGGTATGCCCTTGTCCTTGTCGAGGCGTTGGAGATATTTCCCAAGAATCATCCGGAATATGGGGAGCTTGTGAGGATTACGCGTGAGCTCATGAAAGGCTTGAAAGATTGTCAGGATAAATCAACAGGCCTATGGTATCAGATAGTGGATAAGGGTGATCGCCCGGATAACTGGCACGAGACATCTGGCAGCGGCATGTTCACCTACGCTTTGCAAAAAGCCATTGAACTTGGGATTATTCCTGCCAAGGACTACAAGGAGACGGTCATCAGAGGTTACTACGGACTCCTGTCGAAAGCTGCTGTCAGCATGACCGACGGACTGATTGACCTCTATGATGCAAATAATGGACTTGGAATCCAGAAAAGTTATGAGGATTATGTCGGAAAGCCCCGATTGATGAACGGTCAGGAAGTGATTTCCTCATTTCTTTGGGCTACTACCATCGTTGAAAATGCCTATCCGGAGCTTAAGTCATACGCGGATGTTGCCGGAAAGCCGGAAAGATTTGCCTGCACAGACTATTCTCAAGGCAAAGTGTTTGTTTTCGATGGAGATGAGATTGTTTGGCAGCACGATGCTCCTCTCTCCAATGATCTTTGGGTGCTTCCGTCCGGTAACCTGCTCTTCACCACCGGTCATGGTGTGCTTGAAATGACGATGGATAACGACACTGTCTTCAGCTATTCAAGCCCGAGCCATATCTTTGCCTGTCAGCGGCTTGCCAATGGCAATACCTTTGTCGGTGAATGTAACAGTGGCCGTCTTTTGGAAATCGCACCTGACGGTAAGGTTGTCAAGGATGTTTGCATCCTTCCCGAAGGAGTCACTGACGGGAAAAAGTCGTTTATCCGCAATGCACGCCGTCTTGACAACGGACACTATCTCGTGGCGCACTATGGCGGTAAGAAGGTGGTGGAATATGATGAGGCAGGAAAGAATATATGGGAAGTACCGGTCAGCGGAGGAGCCCATTCAGTGATGCGTCTACCGAACGGGAACACATTGGTGGCTGTGGCGGATGCCGACAAGAATCCACGCATCGTTGAGTTCAATCCGAGAAAAGAGATTGTATGGGAACTTTCCAATGCCGATTTCCCGGATGACAATCCCATGAAATTTATCGGTGGCATGTATTATGTTCCGGAAAAGGGGATATACTTCACCAATTGGCAAGGACACGGGAAGAATGAAAAGAAACCGCATCTGATGCTTGTCGACCGCGATAAAAAACTGAAATACGCATTTCCTCAGCGCGACGACATAACAACCCTGTCATCCGTATTCATCATTGGTGCCGGAATGGAAAGAGGCTTGCATTGATGTCGGAAATATCGGCGCGTGATATTTTAATTATAGCTTTTGAGATAAATGTCATAGCCGTATTTGCCTGTAAGATATAATTTTGCATTAGAATAAGAGTGCATTCCACAAGCGGTGTCTCACAAGGATTGCCTCGTTAAAATTCTTCTGAAGTATATTATAAAAGGTGTCGGTTGACAGATGATGCCATGTCGGTCTATCATTGGTGATGCGACACACACTAAATCTCAATAGCCAAATGAAAAATTCTATTATCACACTTGCAATGTCGCTCTCGATTGTGGCATGTACAACAACCGCCAAACAGTCTGCCGATGTGGTTGCCGACAGTTTTGACTTCGCTTCAAAGCAGCTCAACTATGCGTTTACCGCCATAGACAGCGCCAAGGCCAATCTTACTCCCGAACAAATTGAAAAAGGGGTGTTCACTCCCCGTTCGTTCACAAAGGATGGAGGATTGAGCCTCATAGCATCCCGCGACTGGTGCAGCGGATTCTTCCCAGGTGAGCTTTGGTATATGTATGAATATACCGGCGATGAGGCATGGCGGAAAAAGGCCGAGGAATTCACCGCACCTGTGGAGAAGGAGAAGACCAATGGCGGCACGCACGATATGGGTTTCAAGGTGTATTGCAGTTTTGGCAACGGCTACCGTCTGACCAAAAATCCTGCCTACCGCGACATAATTCTTGAAGCGGCCTCCACATTGACCACACGCTACAACGATAAGATCGGAGCCATCCGTTCATGGGATCACCACAAGGATGTGTGGCAGTATCCTGTCATCATCGACAACATGATGAATCTCGAATTGCTTTATGCAGCCTTTAAGGAAAGCGGTGACTCCACATATTATAACATTGCCACAAACCACGCTCTCACCACTTTAAAAAATCATTTCCGCGATGATTTCAGCAGTTACCATGTGGTCGACTATGATACCGTCACGGCGACTCCCCGCATCAAGCAGACCCATCAGGGCTACAATGATGAATCGGCATGGTCGCGCGGACAGTCTTGGGGGCTCTACGGCTACACGATGTGCTATCGCGAGACAGGCCTGCCCGAATTTCTTGAACAGGCCAAGGCTATCGCCAACTATATAGGTGAACACCCCAATATGCCGGAGGATATGGTTCCTTATTGGGACTACAACGCCCCCAATATTCCCGACGAACCGCGCGATGCCTCGGCTGCAGCAGTGGCTGCCTGTGGATTGTATGAACTTTCAACCTACGATAAGGAGAATGGAGCGAAATACAAGGAGTGGGCCGACAAGATGGTTGAAAGCCTCTCGTCAAACTATCGTGCGACTCTCAACGGCGACCACGGCTTCCTCCTCCTCCACAGCACAGGGTCAGGCCACGGTGCAGGTTTTGAAATGGACTATCCTCTCGTATATGCCGACTATTACTTCCTTGAGGCTCTGCTGAAGAAGGCAAAGCTTGAAAAAGAAGGAACAGCTATACTTTAAGAGGGTGTTAAAAATAAACCGCCCACGGATTAACATTTATTATTAAACACCCTCTAAGAATCACTGCAACCGTCATCAGATACGCAATGAGAAAGTTACTTTTGACAATTACAATGGCTATGGCATCGGCTTTTGCAGCCGATGCCAAAATCCCCGTGCCGCAGGATAGTAAAATCCGTCTCAATGAGGGATGGATGTTTGTCCGCACGGATCTTGGCAATATATGGGAGGCTGTCCGACCGGTCAAGAAAGATAATCCGGAAGAATATCCTTTCTGGCATAGTGTCACTCTTCCGCATTGTTTCAATGCCGAAGATTGTGTCGACCCGGATGTCAACTATTACCAAGGTCCGGGATGGTACAAGACGCAACTTTCGATTGAAAATCCATATACCGACGGTCGCGTTATGCTGGAATTTGAAGGGGCCGGACAAAAGACAGAGGTGTATGTCTACACGACGAAGGTCGGAGAACATGTCGGAGGATATGACAGTTGGAATGTCGACATCACTGATGCCGTTGCCGACTTCCTCGGGAGTGAGGACGCGAAGCGTTTTGGAGGGAAAGTGCCCCTTTCGATACGCTGCGATAATACCCGCGACAACGAGATGATTCCATCGGATATTTCCGATTTCAATATCTACGGTGGTATCTATCGCTATCTCAACCTCGTGTATCTGCCCAAGGTGTCTGTCGCTTCACTGAAAATCGACACATCCCTTTCAGGTAAGTTGACTGCAGGCAGAGTGTGTGCAGAAGGTACTTTCTATAATCTTGCAGATGTGCGCAACGCCGATGTCACGGTTTATATTAAGGATGCCAAGGGTAGTGTGGTCGCTGAGAGTCATCTTAAGAATATCACTCCTCTCGGAACGACAACGCTCATCGACACCGAATTGAAGAATCCGGAGCTTTGGGATGTGGATAAGCCACAGCTTTACACCTGTGAGGTGGTGGTGAATACTGACGGACAGGAATCCACAGCCACTCAGAAGTTTGGCTTCCGCCATTTCGAGTTCGTTGAAAAAGGTCCTTTCAAACTCAACGGGCGCAGATTGCTTCTGCGCGGCACACATCGCCATGAGGATCACGCCGGAGTGGCCGCAGCCATGACGCAGGATCAGATTGAGAAGGAAATGGGCATGATGAAGGAGATGGGTGTCAACTTTATCCGTCTCGGCCATTATCAGCAATCGGAAATCGTGCTTGATATGTGTGACAGTCTCGGAATTCTTGTCTGGGAAGAAATTCCCTGGTGTCGTGGAGGTGTCGGCGGTGAAAAATACCGCAATCAGGCAAAACGTATGCTCACCAATATGGTGAAGCAGCACTACAACCATCCGGCTGTAATCATTTGGGGACTCGGCAACGAAAATGACTGGCCCAATGATTTCCCGACATTTGAGCAAAGTGAGATCCGCTCATTCATGAGTGAACTCAACGACCTTGCCCACAGTCTCGACCCTGAGCGAAAGACGGCGATCCGACGCTGTGAATTCTGTTCGGATATAGTCGATGTCTACTCTCCGACACTCTGGGCCGGTTGGTATAAAGGTGACTATCATGACTATGTGAAATATTCGCAGGAGGCATTTGATAAGGTGAAACATTTTCTCCACGTCGAGTGGGGCGGTGACAGTCATCCTGGTCGTTTCACGGAGGGTGTCACACCTACTAAAAATGATTGGTCAGAAACCTATCTTGCCGCTCTTATTGACTGGCACCTCAAGGAACAGGAGGAGATGCCGTGGCTCACGGGTACAGCCTACTGGCCTTTCAAGGATTTCTCAACCCCTGTGCGTCCTGACAACCCTGTGCCATACGTCAATCAGAAGGGGGTGGTGGAGCGCGACTTCACCAAGAAGGAGGCATACTATATTTTCCAATCCTATTGGACAAAGAAGCCGATGGTTCACATCTTTGGTCATTCAGAGCCGGTCAGATGGGGTGAAAAGGGTACCGAAAAGGAAGTCCTTGTCTTCTCTAATTGTCCCAAAGTGGAACTCTTTGTCAACGGAATCAGCCAAGGTGTCAGAAACCGCGACAGCCGTAACTATCCTGCAGCCGGATTGCGTTGGAACGTCGTTCTGAATGAAGGTGACAATGAAATTACGGCCAAAGCTTTTACCGCTGATAAGTCGATTGTCGAGGATTCACTCAAATGGAACTATATGACCCGGAAGTGGGGTGAGGAGAGCAAGCTTGCGTTCACAACCCAATCGTCAGATGACGGAACGGTGACTATTTCCGTGAAAGTTACGGATGCGGACGGTACGCAGTGCATGGATTCCAAACGTTTCGTGCGTTTCGAGATTGCAGGTGACGGTGAGCTGATAAAGAATATGGGAACGGCAGGCGCCTCATCAAGAGTTCAGGCTGCCAATGGTGCTGTTTCCATTAAGGTCAAGCCCAACGGCGGTCACTCGGTCGTGGCTGTAAAGTCGGAAGGGTTGCCGACTGAATTCATTAACCTATAAAAATCCGTAAGTTTATGAAAAAGATTGTCTATATGATTCTGCCGTTCCTTGTCGTAGCGCTTGCAGGATGTAAGGATGAAAAGACGAAACGCGGAGATTATGTGAAGGATGTGCTTCGTGAAGAGGTGTTGAAGCAGGCAGAAGCCAACATGAGTGAGAAACCGGTCACTGTGACCGATTTCATAGCCGAAAGAAGTACCGGTGGCATTCATGACTTCTATTCGGAAGGTGACTATTGGTGGCCTGACTCTCTTAATCCCGATGGGCCATATATCAAGAAGGACGGAATGACAAACCCCGACAATTTTGTGGCTCACCGCCACGCGATGATACGTTTCAGCCGCATCGTTGCCAATCTCACCTCAGCCTATCTTCTGACCGGTGATGAAAGATATGTCGCTCCCGCACTTGAACACATTGACTCATGGTTCATGGATGACAGTACGAAAATGAATCCAAACCTGCTCTATGCTCAAGCCATCAAAGGTATCGCCACCGGACGTGGAATCGGTATCATCGACACCATTCATCTTATCGAGGTGGTCCAGTCGCTGATAAAACTTGAGGAGGCCGGGGTGCTTCCTGCGGAATATGCTGATAAGACCAAGGAATGGTTTGCAGAGTATCTTGACTGGATGTCAACTCATCCCTACGGCATCAAGGAGAAAAATGCAGCCAATAATCATGGAACCTGTTGGGCAATGCAGGCCGCTGAGTTTGCAAAATATACCGGAAATGAGGAAATGATGGACAGTTGTCGTGTCCGTTTCAAGAATCTTTTTCTGGTCAGACAAATGGCTTCAGACGGAAGTTTTCCGCTTGAGCTTGACCGCACGAAGCCATACGGATACTCACTCTTCAACCTTGACGCCATGGCTGCGCTGTGCCATATACTGTCGACTGAAAGCGATGATATGTGGACTTATACAACAGCCGATGGCAAAAACATGAAACTCGGATTGGACTTTATCAGTCCTTATATAGCCGACAAGGATTCATGGCCATATCAGCAGGATGTGATGTATTGGGATGAATGGCCTGTCGCACATCCGGCCATGCTGTTCGGTTGGCTCGAATTTGGCGATGCAGGCTATCAGTATCTTTGGGAAAACAATAACCATTTTCCTGAAAATGAAGAGGTAATTCGCAATCTCCCTATCCGCAATCCCATTCTCTGGATTTAAAATATAGTCGGCCAATCCGTTAGCTTGTAAATTCCTTAACCCCATCTAATATTGACAAAACGATGAAAACTATAATATTCGGTCTCGGCGCTCTTTTCATATCATCCTGCTTCGGCTCCGTAGCAGCGCAGACATCGGTCAAAACGACCGGTTTTGTGACTGATGAGAATAATGTGACGAGAAAAGTGACACAGGAAGTGATTACAAAATATCGTCGTACCACATCGCAGGGCGATCCTAAGGCACGTCTTCCTTACACTCCCGGTGAGGCTCCGGAATTGATAGCCATACCTTTGGCTGAATCGGTGATGGTTCGCTATCCTGACTATCGTACAGCCTACTGGAAGGATTACACATACGTCCAGGGATATATGTTTGAGGCTATGGACAGACTCTATCTCCGTACCGGCGACAAGCGTTATCTCGACTTCATGAAAGCGTATATCGACAATTTCGTGGATGAGGAGGGTAATTACAAGGGAGACCGCCTGACGAATCTTGACAACTTTATGACCGGTGCCAGCTTTTGCACGCTGTATGGCCGCACCGGTGAGGATAAATATAAGAAGGCCGCCCTCGAGATTCTGAGCCATGTTGCTGACTATCCAAGCAGTGACGGTCAGTTCTGGCACGGCAACAAATCTCCGAACATGTGGGTCGACGGTGTGTTCATGATGCAGATGTTTCTTATCCGTCATGCAGAGCATGTAGGGGAGAAAGATTATTGTCTGGATACCGCTTGCCGCAACATCATTGCCGCTGCGCGACATTTGCAGAGAGAGGACGGGCTGATGCTTCACGCATGGACAACCGAACCCGAAAAGGCTGATTGGGCTGACAAGAGCACTGGCCTTTCACCCGAGGTGTGGAGTGAAGGTATGGGATGGTATTCACTTGTAGTCCCCGAGCTTCTGTCGGTACTCCCGAAAGATCACAAGGATTACAAGGCTATACTTGGTATCTACAAAAAGATGTCCGCAGGACTTAAGAAGTATCAGGATCCCGACACTGGAGGTTGGTTCATGGTTGTGGATAAACCGGCTAATCCTCTGAACTTTATTGACCCATCGGGCACGGGCATGTTCACTTATTCCATCAAACGCGGAATTGACCTCGGTCTTCTCAGTGAAAAGGAGTATCGGGATGTGGCCCGACGTGGTTATGAGTGTCTCAGACCGTTTGTAAGGGTCAATGATAACGGATTGCTTGACGTTATCGGAGCTTGCGACGGTGTCACAATCAAGAAGGATTTTGTGAACTATGTGACTCTCGACAAGATTCTGAATGCCAAGGAAGCTGTGGCCGGAGTACTCTGGGCTGCGGAAATAATGGAAAAGTAGTAAAAACATCTCTCTAACTCAAACGCATGAACAACAGAAATTCTTTCAGAAGCATAGCTGCTCTTCTCGGACTTGCACTGCTGTCCCTGCCATTTGCTGTCAATTCCCAGACCAAGATGCCTGCACCGTGGTCATCATCTCTTGTAAAGATAAATGCGGGTGGCAAACTGGAGTATGTCCCTGATGAAAAAGGCAATATAATTCCTGATTTCAGCCTGGTGGGTTACCATCAGGGGGATGCAAGTATCCCGAAGCATAGAGTGACGATGGAAATTTCAGCCGTGAAAGGCGACAATTGGTCGCACATACAGAAGGCTATCGACAAAATATCGTCGTTGCCTCTTGATGCCAAAGGTCATCGCGGAGTCCTGCTTTTGAAGCGCGGAACCTATCCGGTGTCGAAATCCCTTGAAGTCAAAGCATCCGGGGTAGTGATTATGGGTGAAGGCAGTAATCCGGACGAGACGCGGCTGATAGCCACCACCCCCGAACGCTATTCACTCATCAGCATTTCCGGTGCCGGTGGGCGCGAGGAAGTCGCAGGAACCCGCGTTTCAATTACCGATGATTTTGTCCCTGTCGGCACTCATTCTTTCCGTGTTTCATCCGGAGCCGGATTCAGGAAGGGTGATAAGGTGGTAGTCTACCGTCCGGGTACACAAAAGTGGATTCACGACATCAAAATGGATCAGATTGTCGAACGTAAAGGCACCCGCCAATGGCAACCTCACGAATATAACCTCGCATTCGAACGAACCATAACCCGTGTGGATGGCAATACGCTCTATATCGACAATCCTGTGGTCATGGAGATGGAGGCAAAATACGGAGGAGGCGAGGTCTTTAAATATACATTCGACGGTCGCATATCTGAAGTGGGTATCTGCAATCTTCATCTTGAATCGGCATTTGACAATTATGAGGATAACAAACACGGTTGGATAGGAATCCGAATTGACAAGGCTGAAAATTGTTGGGTGGAGAATGTCACCGCAAGATATTTCGGCTATTCGGCTGTGAGTTGCGAACGCAATTCCAAGAATATAACTGTCAACAACTGCCGCAATTTTGAACCGAAATCGGTTATCACTGGAGGCAACCGATATGGCTTCAATAATGTCGGACAGTTGAATCTATTCATGAATTGTCAGTGTACCGAAGGTCGTCATGACTATATAACCGGCTCACAGGTGTGTGGCCCGAACGTGTTCTACAACTGCACGGCTTCGCAGACCTATGCCGACATTGGTCCGCATCACCGTTGGGCGGTTGCAACTCTTTATGACAATATCGTGACCGATGGAGAGCTCAATGTCCAGGATCGTGGCAAAATGGGTAGCGGACACGGTTGGGCAGGTGTCAATCAGGTGCTTTGGAACTGCCATGTGGCTACTGCTGTGGTCCAAAGTCCGTGGACATCCGGAAAAAACTACAGTATCGGCACAAAAGGCAAAAAAGTGGCCGGTGCGCATCCCGACCGTCCCGATGGTGTCTGGGAAGGGCATAATGAGACCAATGTGTTTCCCCGTTCACTCTACATGGCTCAGCTCATGGCACGGCATAATGCTGACCTTTCGGTCATGAACAAGAATTGATACAGATACATACAACCTGAACAGGATATTTTATGAAGAAATTTATCACACTCTTGCTTTCTATAATATGCTTCCTGAATCCGGCATTTGCCGCAGATGAAAACAGTCAGGAGCAGAAAATGAAATGGTGGAACGATGCCAAATTCGGAATGTTTGTCCATTGGGGACCATACGCATTATATGGTGGTGAATACCACGGTTATCCCCAGAATAGGGGTGGTGCGGAATGGATAATGAACCGCTGCAAGATTCCTGTGCGCGAATATCGTGCGATGGCAAGCACCTTCAATCCCATTCATTTCAATGCAGACAGTATGGTGCTTCTCGCCAAGAACGCAGGTGCGAGATACATAGTGTTCACAACCAAGCATCATGATGGTTTTGCGATGTTCAAAAGCGATGCAAGCCGGTTCAATATAGTCGATTATACCCCTTTCAAACGTGATATTGTCGATGAGGTGGCACAAGCCTGTAAGCGACATGGGATTAAATTCGGCATATATTACTCCCAGTCGCAGGACTGGAACAACCCCGGAGGAAACGCTGCCCGCAAACTGATGCGTGAGGGATGGGCTAATCCTGATTCTGTTGAGATAGACAACTATACCGCGCAGCATGATGGTGCATGGGATGCTATCCAACATTCGCGTGACTTCAATGATTATTTCTATTCAGTAGCCCTCCCGCAAATGAAGGAGCTCCTTGACCGCTATGGAGATGATCTGGGTGCGATTTTCTTTGATACTCCTCAGCGCATCACCGACAAACAGGCCGGTGATATGATGAAACTTGTAAGTGAGTATCCACAAATTATTGTCAACGACCGTCTGAAACGTCCGAATTTTCCCGGCGACTACAAGACACCGGAGGGACGTGTGCCGAAAGCAGAGGATATTGAAGGTATCTATTGGGAAACCTGTATGAATATCGGTAATTCATGGGGTTATAAAAAGAAGGAAACAAAATGGAAGTCATCCACGGAAATCATCCGCAACCTCGTCACGATTGCGGCCCGAGGTGGCAATTATCTGTTGAATATCGGCCCTGATGGTCTTGGCGATGTGCCTGAACAGGCAGTGGAATGTCTTAACGAGACCGGAAAATGGCTGAGAGTGAATGGTGAGGCCATTTACGGGACTTTGCGCAGTGGCCTCGCACCCGCTTGGGGTGAGGTGGTAAGAAAGGACAACGACCGCAATTCATCACTCTATCTCTGTGTATTCGACTGGCCTGAAAATGGCAAATTGCGTCTTGACGGTAATTTCAAAGTGAAAGAAGCTGTCATGCTGGCCGATGGCGAAAAATTAAAATTCAATTCAGATAAGAATGGCGTGACGGTGTCTCTCCCGTCAGTAATGCCTCACAAGACTGTCACTGTGATACGTCTCGATCTGAAAAACAAGCTTCCTAAACAGACTCTCATTTCAAATTCGGAAAAAGTGTTCCGCATACTTGATACAGAATAAGCTATGAATGTCAGAAATACTATTACAATTGCTATAGCTGCTGCATTTTCGCTACAATCATGCTCTTCGCATGATGGCTCGTGTGGCGACGGTGATTATTGTCTTTGGTATTCATCACCTGCCGAAAAATGGGAGGAGGCTCTGCCTCTTGGCAACGGTCGTCTCGGAGCAATGGTATTTGGAAATCCCTACGAGGAACTGTACCAACTGAACGAGGAGACATTATGGTCCGGTGGTCCGGGTAATTGGAACAATCCCAAAGCCGCGAAATCTCTCAAAGCGGTACGGGATGCGGTGAATGCCGGTGATTACAAGAAAGCCTCAGCTATTTGGAAAGCCAATTGCCAAGGGCCGTATACGGCGCGTTATCTTCCTCTTGCCGATTTGCGTCTGAACATGCACGATGAAGGGCCGATTGACTGCTATTGCCGTGACCTCAACATCAGCAATGCAACATCCACGGTCCGTTACACCGTGGATGGGGTAAGCTATACCCGCACTTCTTTCATCTCTTACCCGGATCAGGTGATGGTGGTTAGGGTTGAGGCCGACAAGGAGGCTGCCGTTAATTTTGATGTTTCGTTATCAAGTCAGTTGAGATATACTGTTGATGCTGAAAATGACGGCACCCTTACGCTAAAGGGGAAAGCTCCTGTCTATGTCGCCAATCGTGACGATGACCCCAATCAGATTGTTTACGACGAGACCGGTAAAGAAGGAATGAATTTCGAGGTAAAGGTGGCTGTGGCAACTGATGGCGGTGACGTTGTGTCTGACGGTTCTGACCTCAGAGTGTCGGGAGCTAATTCTGCAATCCTGATTCTCGCGGGAGCTACGAGCTACAATGGCGTTGACAAGCTTCCCGGCTCTGAGGGAGTCGACCCTGCGATAGCTGTCAATCGGGATTTGTCAGCAGCTCTTGGCAAAACATACGAACAGTTGCTCGCCAATCATACTGAAGATTACCGCACCCTTTTTGACCGTGTGCAGCTCACACTTTCGAATGATAGCTGCGGGTCTGATTTATCAGGCAAGCCGACTCCTGAGCGACTGAAAAATTTCGCCGTCAATGATTCAGATTTGGGCTTGGTGGAGCTTTATTATCAGTATGGCCGTTATCTGACCATCGCATCATCCCGCAAGGGGGGTAAGCCTTCGAACCTTCAGGGAATCTGGAATCCGCACATCCAACCGCCGTGGGGTTCGAACTATACAGTCAATATCAACACGGAGATGAACTATTGGCCTGTGGAGATGACAAATCTCACGGAGTGCTTCGCCCCGCTTTCGGATTTCGTAATGGATCTTGCCGCCAACGGAGCGGAAACAGCCAAAGTGAACTACGGAATGGAAAAAGGGTGGTGTGTGCATCATAATTCCGATGTATGGGCTCAGACGGCGCCGACAGGAGGTTTTGAGATTGACAAAAAAGGCGCTCCACGGTGGTCATGCTGGCCGATGGCGGGAGTGTGGTTCTGTCAGCATTTGTGGGATCACTATGCTTATACCGGTGACCGGAAGTATCTGGAGGAAGTGGCCTATCCGACCATGAAAGGTGCGGTTGAGTTCCTGCTCCAATGGCTTCAGGACGATGAAACTGGATATATGGTGACGAATCCATCCACTTCGCCTGAAAACAGGTTTCATTACATAGACGCTTCCGGCGAAAAAGTGGAAGGTGAACTATCTAAAGCCTCGACGATGGATATTGCCCTCGCCCGCGACCTTTTCTCGAACTTCCTTCAGACAAGCCGCATACTCGGCTATTCGGAATATTGCGATGCTATCGCTTCAACCCTTCCCAAACTCTATCCGTATCATCAGGGTTCAAAGGGGCAGTTGCTTGAATGGAACGAGGAGTTTGAAGAGCAGGATCCGGAACATCGTCATGCTTCTCATCTGTTCGGATTGCATCCGGGCAAGCAGATTCTCCCGCGTCGCGACCGCGACCTTGCCGATGCTTGTCTCCGCACTCTGGAAATCCGTGGCGATGGCGGCACAGGATGGTCAATGGCTTGGAAAATCAATTTCTGGGCTCGTCTGGAGGATGGCAACCATGCCTATAGGATGCTTAAGAACGGATTGAAGTATGTGGATGTGACGGAGGTCTCAACCAAACATGGCGGAACGTATGCCAATCTTTTTGATGCTCATCCGCCGTTTCAGATTGATGGCAATTTCGGCGCAACTGCAGGCATTACTGAAATGTTGATGCAAAGTCATGGAGGAGAGATATTCCTTCTCCCTGCGCTTCCCGACGCATGGCGAAGCGGTTCTGTGAAAGGTCTCAGAGCACGTGGCGGCTTTATTGTGGATATAGATTGGAAAGATGGACAGTTGACCAAGGCTAAAATCACTTCCACCCTTGGCGGTAACTGTCGTGTGCGTTCTTTCAAGGAACTCAAAGGTTCACCCGCAACCGGTGAAAATTCCAATCCGATGATGTATGTTCCGGCTTCCGCCGACTTTGTGAAACATCCCGGGGTGGAATCTTCTTCACCGTCCGGACTTAAAGAAACTTTTGTCATAGACTTGCCAACGGAAAAAGGAAAAACCTATGAACTTTAATTCTCTGAAATATCCCGCAATAGCGCTTGCATTCATAGCATCTTCATTGATGATGGATGCAGGAAGCCCCTGGCATATCGCCAATGATACCCTTTGGGTATTTGACGGTTCGACATACGCTTATACTGTAGATACACCCGAGGATAAGGGATTGACAAGCACTCTTGCAGATGCAGAGGGCCTGCTGAAATCTCTATCCGAGGCCGGGGTGGCTCCAAGAATCATTGACATAAAAGGTGCGACAAAACTGAATGGTAAACTCATGCAAGGAGATAGGGTGGTCCTGTCAGGTAAGAAATATCCTGTGGCCATCTCACGCCAGGCACTCCCTGCGGAGATGAGTCTGCGCAATCCAAAGATTACCAAAGGTGTCTCCCAAAATGTTATACTTGATTTTTATGCCGGACAGCGTACACCGATGTCGGAGGTTGACATCATCGTTCCCGCAGGGATAAAGGTTACGCCCGACAATGTATGGGTAAATATCATCGGCCGTGGAGAAGTGCAGTTGCGTAACCTTTCAAAACAGTCCGTCGGACGGCATGGCACCGACTATTCGTATGACAAAGTAGGAGAGGCCACCATGAGTGATCTCGGGGCAAAAGGAACGCGGATTCATCTTTCCGGACTTGATTTCCGTCCTGAAAACGGCTCAGACATAACGCTGACGATAAAGGGTTGCGTGGCACCGGAGGCTAAGGATTATGTCTTTGAGACTTCCTATACGACATCCGAACCTCTAAGACTCATTTCTCCTAAATGTCAAACGACACTTAAAGCTGTAAATACGATTACTGATTTCCGCCGTTTGCCACGTTGCAAGGGCAGCTACGACGGAGTGGTGGATTATTCGTGGGTTTCGTTCGGATGGACTCCGAGTGGCGACTATTCGGATACTGAAGTCCTTTATTCAACCGATGAGGGGACTACATGGCAAAAACTGCCTGCCAATATGATGTCGTCTGATGCCAACGGTCAGCTCAATGTCTCACGACTTGATCCGGACAGGCTTTACGCATTCCGTCTCAATATGTTGAGGGGAAACACGCGTGGGGTATCCAACACAGTATGGTATTATACCGGTGAGTTTAATGCCAAGGATTACGGCGTCAAGGGTGATGGCACCACTGATGAAACCGAAGCTCTCAATACTCTCATTGACAAGACCAATGAGATTGGAGGAGGTGTGATATATTTCCCGGAGGGTACTTATAATGTCCGCACCGTACATCTCAAAAGCAATGTCTGGCTCCATATAGGTGACAAGGCTGTTATAGCTGCTATTCCGGGTGGAGATGAGCCTGAGATCACATGGTTCAGCGACCGTGCCTATCGCCACGGACTCTCGCCTGTAGACATAAAGCCTTATAGCGACCCCGAGAACTATCTCACAAAGCAGGATGTCGGCCATACCTTTTTCCGCAACTGCATGTTCTTCGGGGAAAGAATAGAGAATGTTAAGATTATCGGCACCGGCCGGATTACCGGCAATGGAAATCTTTTCACTTCCGACAGGGTGATGAACAATGAGCGTGGACGCCGTTGCGATAAAATGTTTGTGTTCAAACTCTGCAAAGACATTGAAATCGGTGGCGTTGCCAATGGACATGATCTCTGGTATGATGAGGAAAAGGATGTTCCGTACTATATCACACCTGAGGGCAGGGACTATAACGATGGCACGATGTTGCATATTGATCAAGCCGGTCATTTCGTACTGCTCGCCACAGGCAGCGACGGATTGAACATGCATGATACATATTTCGGTAAGGATAGCCGGTCCAATGCCCGTGATATTTACGACTTCATGAGTTGCAATGATGTCAATGTCCGCAACATCTATTCAACAGTCAGCTCTGACGATATTGTCAAGCTTGGCTCTGATTGCTCGCTTGGATACACCCGTCCGGCCTGCAATTATCTTGTGCGCAATGTAATCGGTGATACCAACTGCAATCTTTTTCAGATCGGTTCGGAGACAGCCGATGACATCACTGATGTGTATGTCGACAATATATTTGTCCTTGGTGCCAATAAAGCCGGATTTTCAATTTCCACAAATGATGGTGGCTGTGTTAGAAACGTCCATCTCAACAGTGGTAAGACCGGACCAATCTTCACACGTTCGGTGATGAAACGCACACGTTCTCCTTTCTTTATTTCCATCTCCAATCGAGGGCGAGTGCTGGGCGCGAATGCCGAAATGTTCACTTTCCGTGAGAATGGTAGTGAGCGAAAGGAACTTCTTGTCACGAATTCTAATATCGGAAGGATTGAGAATGTGACTGTCAGTGGTGTAGATGTATCCGAAGTCTACGGCGGAAGTTCATTCCGTGGAGAGCGATGGAAAGGTTATGACGGTTCGCAAAACGAAGCGGCGGCCATAATTGCCGGATTCAAGCTCCCTGACAGCAAGGATATTGAGGGTGGTCTTACATTTACTCTCCCTGACGGACTCCATACGGGTTACATCAAGGACATTTCATTTTCCGATGTCAACCTGACAGTCAAAGGCGGACACTCGGAAGAGGATGCGACAGCCTGTCCTCCGGAGATAGGTGTCGGGCGTTACAACGTGAGTGACCTCAAGGTTCAGCCGGCGTTCGGATATTGGCTCAGGCATGTCGATGGCGCGACATTCAAAAACTGTCATGTCAATGCTGAAAAGCCTGATGCCCGTCATGCCGTATACCTTGATGATGTCCTCAATTTCAATCATGAAAATCTCACTGTCGAGCGCGGTATCAATGAAAAGGTTGCTGTCATGACAGAGAGATGTGATGAGAAGAAAGCCATTATGGCCTGGGGAAGTAACAGCCCTATAGGTAAAGCCCGTGGCATACATCCCGGACGTGTGGCATGGGCCCATGCTCCCGGAGCGGCTA
This sequence comes from uncultured Duncaniella sp., assembly GCF_910577345.1. GTDB lineage: Bacteria > Bacteroidota > Bacteroidia > Bacteroidales > Muribaculaceae > Duncaniella. Next base: position 236,825 of record NZ_CAJTMT010000001.1, on the reverse strand, counting down.
CATGGAATAAGGATGAGGGCAGATGGTATGAGGATAACTACAACAATCAGGAAGCGGCAGACTGGCTGGTACACAACGCCATTATAACCCTTACCGGAGAAAAGAACGCAGCGAAAGCTTGGAACGCACTTTTCAGCTACTTCAACAAGCAGCATGGAAAAGGGGGCAAAGGTTACAGAAAGGGTGAGAAAATAGCTGTGAAACTCAATCTCAACAATACATTTGTCTATGAGGATAACGAGCAGCTCAATGCTTCTCCGCATGTCGTGCTCGCTCTTCTGCGCAGTATGGTTAACGAGGGAGGGATTCCGCAGAAGTGTATCACCCTGTTTGATGCCAGCCGTTTCATGACCAATGCACTTTACAATAAATGCCATGCCGAATTTCCCGACGTAGTCTACATGGACAATGAAGGGGGAGAGGGCCGCACGAAAGCCACTTATGTGAAAGACGCTATCCCTTATTCGATGGATAACGGTAAACTTGCAAAAGGTCTTGCGACCTGTGCTGTTGATGCCGACTATCTCATAAACATGGCATTGCTGAAAGGTCATGGAGGTCAGGGAGTGACGCTTTGTGCTAAAAATTGGTATGGAGTCACCGATATTGATCGTAATTTCCGCAAGAACCAGCACAACAATTTCAATCAAGACCGTAGCGGTCGGCCTCGCTTCATGACATTCACTGATTTCATGGGCCACAAGGATCTCGGAGAAAAGACAATGCTTTTCCTCATCGATGGCCTTTACGGATCGAAGGATGTCAATGGGGCACCCTCCGGAAAATGGCAGATGACACCATTCAAGGGTGATTGGCCATGTTCACTATTCGCTTCTCAGGATGGTGTGGCCATAGATGCGGTAGGCATTGATTTCCTCACATCGGAGTTCCCGACAATGCCTGATGTGGACTATTGCGACATGTATCTTGTCGAGGCTGCTCTTGCTGATTCGCCTCTTTCAAAAACCTTCTATGATCCGGAAGGGGATGGAACAGGTTTGAAGAGCCTTGGAGTGCTTGAACATTGGAATAATCCTCGCGACAAGCAATACACCCGAAATCTCGGCACGGATGCCGGTATAGAACTTATATATGTGAAAAAGCCATGACCTTGTAGTGTCTTTCATGTTGCACGATAATAGCAATCGGTCCCGGAATCTATCCGGGACTTTTTTAGTATAAGGATATATTTCTTATAGCTTTTGAAATAATAATGAAAATGCCAAGTTGCCGATTTCCATAATTTTGCGTCAGATAATAAACTAAATCACGATACATGGAAAATCTATTTTTCAAAAGTCTCCGCCTCTCCTTGCTCAGCGGACTCATGTCCACAGTCATGGTACTTCCATCATCACAAATGTATGCCCAGACAGTTGCCATGCAGGATGACAAGGGGAGCGATATGGGTCTCTTCACTCCCATTGATGCACCGAATACACCTATGGGGGTTGCCCGTGGAATTCATCCCGGTCGCGTCACATGGGCTTACGATTCCAAAGCGGCTGCATGGGACGGGCGGACAGGTCTGTATTCCGATGCGGACAACAACAGTCAGACCCGTGTAAACGATTTGATGGAGGGGGTGATAATCAACCTTACGAATCAAGATAATATCAAGGATGCGTGGAATGAATTGTTTGAAGTGTTCAACGAGAAGCATGGCAAAGGTAAGACCGGCTACAAGCCCGGTGAAAAGATAGCCATCAAGATTAATCTCAATGACAATGGTGGCACCAACATTATTGATGCCACGCCACAGTCGGTCTATGCACTTCTCCATCAGCTTGTCGATGTGATGGGGGTTGCTCAGAAAGACATCACTATCTATGATGCTCAGCGCAGAGGCATATCGGCTGTCTACAATTATGTCGAACCGCTGTATCCGGATGTAGTCTACCAGAATTGGGGCGGTTTCGTCCCCGGAGCGGTTGCTTATTCGGCAGAAATCACAAATCCGGATGCCGGTGCGATTGCCCGTGCGGCCTACGAGGCGGACTATATGATAAACATGGCCCTTATGAAGCGCCATTCAACCCCGACAAAGGACTGGAAGGATGGTGCAGGTCAGACGGGCATCACTTGTACAGGCAAGAATCAGTTCGGCTCGCTCAAAAATTGTTCGGCTCTCCATTTCTCAATCCGTGATTGGTCGGCACACCGCAATGGCAAGAACGGTTCCTACAACAGTATTGTCGATCTCATGTCCAATAAATATTTCGGAGGCAACACCCTCGTTTATATCGTCGATGCGATGTATGTCAATCCCAAACACAATGGTCAGGCCGTGAAGTTCAAGAATCCGCCCTTCAATAACGGTTGGACATCGAGTTTCCTTGCGTCCAATGATCAAGTAGCGATTGAGTCGGTCGTTCTCGACTTCATAAATTCCGAACTGCCGCTCACAGCCTACGCTGACAATTTCCTCCATGAAGCGGCCAATATTTCAAATCCTCCTTCGGGAACAAAATATATTGGAGCCTCGGAGGGTAGTCTCGGCGTACATGAGCATTGGAACAATCCGATAGATAAGCAATATACCCGTAACCTTGGAACCGGTTTCGGTATTGAACTTTATCAGGTGCCACTTGACGACAAACGTGGTGCGATAGAATATTTCTATGCCGATGCACCTGCAATCTATGGTAAGGGAAAGGTGACACTTGGATGGAATGTGTCAAATGCAGCGGAAGTCTATCTCAATGGCAAGAAAGTCAAGAACAGTCAGTCAATGACAGTTAACAACAACGCGACTACTGATTACGCCCTTACTGCCATAGACAATAACGGACGCGAGATTAGCCAAACTCTCAAAGTCCGCAATCTGAAGGAGACAACCCGGATGAAACCGGCCAAAGCCAAACTCGACGGCACTTTCCTGCTTAATGAAAAGGGACAGCTCGTTCTGTCGGGTGAACGCACCAAGCAGAGCAATACCGCTACTTGGGAAATAAATGTTCCGAAGACGGGTGACTACTATCTCGTGGCGAACTATGTTGGAAAGGACCCTGTGCCTGCGTTTATCTATATCGACGGCAAACTCGTAACTGAGAATTTCGGCTTCCTCAGCACCGTATCGGAGAATACACCCAAGGAATTCTATTTCCCGTTGCACCTTACTGCCGGACGCCATACGCTCCGCTATGAAATGCAGGGCCGCAGGGGCAACAATATCAATTATCTGTCGCTTGCGACTGAAAACAAATGACGGCCATGCGTAAATTCATAGTTTTAATCCTGCATCTGGCATTTGCACTGTCCGTCAACGCAGCCGACTGCAATGTGCGGGCCTTCGGAGCCAAGGGCAATGGTAAATCTATTGACTCCAAAGCCATTCAGAGGGCTATTGACGCATGTACGGCATCGGGTGGGGGAACAGTTACCGTCCCTGCAGGGACATATCTTTCGGCAACCATCATGCTGAAGGATAATGTCACTCTCAATCTGGAGGAAGGTGCGACAATACTCGGTGTGACTGATTACAAAGCCTACAGCAACCCCGATCCATTTACTGAAGGCTTAGGTATCGAAGTCGGCCGGGCACTCCTTGTGGCAGTTGATGCGAATAATATCGGTTTGACAGGTAAGGGAGTCATTGACGGTCAGGGCTCAGCTCTCAAAGCCCGTCACATCGCAGAGGATAATCGTCATGAAAAGGACCGCTGGGGACTCCGTCCCTTCCTTTTCAGAGTTGTCAGATGCAATGGCGTGAAGGTGAAAGATGTCACTCTCAAATATGCGGGAGCCTGGACTTCACACTACTTCCAATGCCGTAACCTGACGATTGAAGGCGTGAAAATCCTCAGCAAGGGAGTCGCTCATAACGACGGCATAGATATTGACGGCTGCAGTGATGTCAGCATCAGCAATTGTGATATTGAAAGCGGTGATGATGCATTGTGTTTCAAGACAACTTCGTCAAAAATGAGCTGCAGCAATATAAGGGTCAGCAACATGCGTCTGAAAAGCAATCAGGCAGGCATAAAGATTGGAACCGAATCAATGGCTGCTTTTGAGGACATCAAGATTTCAGATTGCTATATCTATGACACACGCAACGGCGGCATCAAACTTTTCAGTGTCGACGGTGCCCATCTCAGAAATATAGAGATTTCAGATATTGTCATGGACAATGTCCGCTCTCCAATGTTGATGCGCCTCGGAGCAAGACTCAATGTTTTCAGAAAGAATGAGGATATCCGGCAACCGGTCGGTTCCTTCGAGAATGTCACCATCCGTAATGTAGTTGCAGCCGCTGCAGACACCGCACAGCTCACACCTCCATCCGGAATCCTCATCACCGGTATTCCGGGACACTGCATAACCAATCTTACTCTTGAAAACATTGCAATCACACTGCGTGGCGACGGTAGCGTCGAGGATGCTAAGGTGCAAGTTCCGGAAGCCATTGACCAGTATCCGGAAGTGAAGACTTTCGGTCCGACAATTCCGGCTTACGGACTGTGGGCCCGTCATGTCCGCAATCTTACGCTCCGCAATGTGAAATTCCTTCTTAAAAAACCTGATGCCCGTCCGGAAATAATCTGCGAGGACGGTGATATTAGAATCTATTAGCCACACTTTTGGTAAACCAATCATATCTTATGAAAAAACTATTCAGCATATTTACTTTCGGACTTACCGCCCTCTCGGCATTGGCCGGAATCACCTGGGAGCAGATTGAGCCGGGTGTATGGCGGACCAACGCAGGCACGCCGGAGGAATACAACCTCCTGTCGGTTGCCGGATGCGCTCCTTTAAGCGAAGGCTTCAGCCGCCTGCCTGAAACAACGCTCCCCGCGTTTGCCGACAGCATCAAGTGGGAAATAGTCGATGGCAAAACGTATATACGCATTCCTCTTGACAGGGACGAGCAACTATATGGTTTCGGACTTAATTTCCAGACTGTCCATCAGCGGGGGAAGATTCTCAATCTCCATGTGGATCACTACGGTGGTAAGGACACCGGTCGCACTCATGCGCCTGTTCCGTTCTACGTTTCGAGCAACGGTTATGGTGTCTTCATCAATTCCGCACGTTATCTCACCGTCTATGCCGGGTCAGGTGCGCGGAAGGATAGTCCGGATGCACCCGAAGCCAAGGATCGCAATCTGGACAAAACATGGACGGCAAATCCCTATTCGGACGCTGTCTCGATTCTTGTGCCTGCAGAGGGAGCGGAGATTTATGTTATAGGCGGTCCCACGGCAATGGATGCCATACGTCGCTACAATCTCTTGTGTGGTGGCGGAACATTGCCACCGCGTTGGGGTCTGGGTTTCACTCAGCGCACCCAGAAACTTTATGATGCAGAGACGGTGATTGCCGAAGCGGATGACTTTGAGAAAAATGGCTTTCCGCTCGATTTCATAGGCCTTGAACCCGGTTGGCAGAGCCGTGCCTATCCCTGTACGCTCGAATGGGACTCCACACGTTATCCCGACCCAGTAATCTTTATAAATGAAATGGACAAGCGGAATGTCAGAATCAATTTATGGACCAATCCCTATATTTCGCCTGATTCCAAAATTTATGACGAAATCTATCCTCATACCGGTTCCCACACTGTCTGGTGCGGTATAGTTCCGGATTTTGCTACAGCCTCCGCTCGAAAGATATGGAAGGATAAGCTTCAGAAAGAACATCTCGACATAGGAGTGAGTGGTTTTAAAATTGATGAGATAGATGGCTATGACAGGTATCTTTGGCCCGATGTAGCGACCTTCCCTTCCGGTGTGGCTGCCGAGCAAATGCGACAGACCTACGGGTTGTGGGTGCAGCGTACCACGAACGATCTCTTCCATGCCATGAACAAGAGAACCTTCGGTCTTGTCCGTGGTTCCAACGGAGGTGGAAGCTCATTCCCGTATGTCATCTATAATGATTACTATAGCCACAAGGATTTCATCACTGCGCTTATCAACTCAGGTTTTTCAGGAGTGTTGTGGACCCCTGAAGTCCGCAACTCCACAACTCCCGAAGAATGGTTGCGCCGATTCCAGTCGGTCGTATTCTCACCGATGGCAATGATTAATGCGTGGGCAAGCGGCACAAAACCCTGGTCATTTCCGGAAGTTTCGGACCGGATAAGGGAATATGCAATGCTGCGTATGCAAATGATGCCGTATTGGTACAGTGAATTTGCCCGCTATCATTTCGACGGTATTCCCCCTTTCCGTGCCATGAATCTTGAACCGGGATTCACAGCCTCAGCCATCAATGAACTTAAGGAGGCAAGTCTTAACGACAATCCCTATCTGGAGGCCGTCACGAAAGAGATTAAGGACCAATATATGGCCGGGGAATATCTGCTTGTAGCTCCGATGTTTGTTGGTGAGACCTCGCGTAAGGTGATTCTCCCTGCGGGTGACTGGTATGATTTCTATACAGGAGAATATGCAGGCAACGGAGAGACGATAGAAGTGACTCCGGGTCTTGACCGGATACCGGTATATGTGAAAGACGGAGCGATTATACCCATGACCTCTCCGCGTCTTCATGCACCGAAAGCCGGCGAGAAATTTGACCTCGAAATCCGCCACTATGGCAAGTCTGATGGCTCTTACCGCCTCTATGATGATGACGGTGAGACTTTCGGCTACGAGAATGGCGACTACTCTTGGCGTGACATTAAGGTGATAAGGGCTAAAAACGGCAAGTTGCAGGGCTCCATCTCTAAAGCTGTCAAGGGTAAGCCGGATAATATAGGCAAAGTTAGTTGGAAATTCATGACTCAAAACTGATATGAAAAAATTATTAGGATTATTTTTAACATTGATAGCTTTCGGCTCCTCAGCTCAGGGGATTGCCAAGAAAATCATTGAAATCCCGTCCGGCGACATGAAGCTCACACTCATGGTCGGAGAGGATGACAGATTGTATCAACTCGAATTCGGGGATTCGGAAGCTGAAATTAAGGTTCCGGAGAAACTTCCGAGCAGAGAGATGGAGTTTCTTCCATGTTATGGCAATGGCGTGATAACGGAAGCTGCCATACAGGCGACCCATACGGATGGCAACACCTCCACCGATCTCAACTATATAAGCCACAGAAATGAGCAGATTGGAGACGGTGTGAATCAGACAGTGATTTCAATGAGCGATCCGGCATATAAATTTTATGTCGACATCTATGTGAGATGCTATCCGGAAAACTCAATGATGGAAATCTGGAACACTCTCCGTCATGATGAACGAGGAGGAAAGGTTGTGTTGTATAAATACGCTTCCGCTTCTCCAATCATTAAGGCAAAGGAGTATTGGCTCACACAGTTCTGCGGTAGCTATAAGCATGAGGCAACCATGAAGGAAGAAATGCTTTCGGAAGGCATCAAAGTGCTTGACTCGAAACTCGGTGTACGCGCAAATCAGTTCCGTATCCCCTCATTTCTGCTTTCCTGTGACGGATGTGCAAGGGAAAACGAGGGCAAAACTTTTGCCGCATCGCTGAAATGGGCAGGAAGTTTCCAACTGGCTTTTGAGGTGGATTGGAACAACAATCTTCGAGTGCTCACAGGTATCAATCCCGTCGGTGCACACTATAATCTTGAACGTGGTGAGACATTCACCACTCCTGCCATCCTCTGGACCTACAGCGATAAGGGTAAGGGTGCGACCAGCCGCAACTTCCACCGTTGGGCCGACTCTCATTCCATACGCGATCCGAAAAAAGATCGCCCCATCATCCTCAACAACTGGGAGGCTACACACTGCGATTTCGATGAGAAGCGACTCGTGGCACTTTTTGAAGATGCCAATAAAATCGGAGCAGAGCTCTTCCTGCTTGATGACGGTTGGTTTGGCAACGGTGAGTATTCCCGTGACGATGACAAGCACGGATTGGGCGATTGGGAACCCTCGGCAAAAAAACTCCCCAATGGTCTTGCACACCTTGCGAAGCAGGCAATCAAGCGTAATGTGGGCTTCGGTATCTGGCTTGAACCTGAAATGGTCAATCCGAACAGTCGTCTATACAATGAGCATCCCGAATGGATCATTACCCAGCAGAAACGTGAACCTATTTTAGGACGTCATCAGGAAATCCTTGACCTTACGCGTCCGGAAGTGCAATTCTATGAGTGGGAGATTATCGACAAAACACTTTCGCCAAGCAAGGATATTTCATACGTCAAATGGGATTGCAACCGATATGTCACGCAACCCGGTTCCACCTATCTGACACCCTCCCGACAGAGCCACCTGTTGATTGGCTACAACAACAATCTCTACAGTCTTATGGATCGTTTCGCATCCGGTTATCCTGATGTCATGGCCATGCTCTGTTCCGGTGGTTCCGGCCGTGTCGACTATGGTTCGATGCAGTATTTCCATTCCTTTTGGCCGAGCGACAACACCGATCCTCTCGACCGCATCAAAATTCAATGGGGTTTCAGCCATTTCTTCCCTGCTAAAACCATGTCGGCTCATGTGACACGCATGGGTAAGCGTCATCTTAAACTTGCGATTGACGTGGCCATGAGCGGTGCATTCGGTATTGACCTGGCCATTGACCGTGCGACTGACGCTGAGCGCGCGCAGCTTGCCGAAGGTGTCAGACTTTATAAGACCAAAATCCGCAGTCTCATAATGGAAGGTGAGCTCCACCGTCTTGTATCTCCCTACGAGACACCGCTTGCAGCCCTCAGTTATGTAGCTCCGGATAAGGAGAGTGCTGTCGTTTTCCTCTATCAGACCGAGGATGGAAACGTGCCCTCCGTAAAATTCACCGGTCTGGATACAGACAAAAAATATACTGTTACGGAACTAAACCTTCCCGAAGGTGAGAAGTCAAAATTTGATAACAACCTTACGTTTTCAGGCCGCCAATTGATGGAAGAGGGACTCTCCAACCCCTTGGCCAAACAGTTTGAAAGTGCAGTCCTGGAATTAAAATCTATTTAAAGACATGAAATACAGAATTATATCAGCAGCTTTGTTCCTGACAAGTCTCGCTCCCTGCATAAACGCTGCAGGAGACCGTTGGGGTATCAATAATGATGGTTCCATAAATTGGACTATCAAGGATGATGTGCCACATCAGGACCATGTCGAACTCAGCGGCATGAAACTTTCGGTTGTGCTTCGCTACGGTGTGAATGCCGACAGTTCCTTCCGCATCAATCGCAGTCTCGTGTTCCCCATGCTCCGCATGAACCCCAACAAGACACAAAACAATCTCAAACAACGTTTTGATGTCAATATCCCCGGGATGGTGACAATCGACGATCTTACTTTGACTGATGAGAAGGTCAGCGACATCAATTTCGACGGTATTATGACGGTAAACAGCACATTCAGTACCGTTTACCGTCGCAAAAAGGATAAGGATGCCGTATCGCTCACCAGAACCATGTATCCGTCGACCAATCAAGCTTACTACATAGAAGAATATAAATTCACTAACAATACCGACCGCGTGCTGACGATGCGTGTGCCGGATTGGAACGTGCGCTACACAACACCCGAGGAGAAAGGTGTCTACGGAAGCTATGTAATCGAAGGTTCGCTTTCAAAGAACGGTATGTTTGAGGTTCAACCCGGCAAATCGCTTGATTTCTTTGCCGTATTCTCAGGACGTAAAGCCGGTGATTCCGCCTTCTCGCGGATTTCTCCGGAAACCGAGAGGGCTGCACGGCGGGCTTTGATTGACCAGTGGCATGGAAATCTCGTGCTTGAGACCCCTGACACTACTCTCAACACCATGTTTGCTTTCGCCAAGACCCGTGGTGCGGAGAGTATCTATAACACCAAAGGTGGTCTGATGCACGGTCCCGGTGGAGAGGCATACTATGCTGCCGTGTGGGCTAATGATCAGGCTGAATATATCAACCCCTTCTTCCCCTTCCTCGGTTATGAAATCGGCAATCAGTCGGCCCTGAATTCATTCCGGCATTTCGCACGTTACATGAACGACGAATATCGCCCCATTCCAAGTTCAATCATCTCGGAAGGTGTCAGCTTCTGGCATGGAGCCAAGGATCGTGGCGACGGTGCGATGATTGCCTACGGTGCTGCCCGCTATGCTCTTGCCCGTGGCAATAAGGCAGAGGCGGAAGAGCTGTGGCCACTCATTGAATGGTGTCTTGAATACTGTAACCGTAAGCTCAACGATAAGGGAGTTGTCGCATCCAATTCCGATGAGCTTGAAAACCGTTTCCCTTCCGGAGATGCCAACCTTTGCACATCGACCCTCTATTATGATGCGTTGAACTCAGCAGTCTATCTTGGAAAGGAACTCGGCAAGCCGTCCGCAAAACTCAAGGAGTATGGCCGTCAGGCGAAAGCCCTCCGCGAGGCAATTGAAAACCATTTCGGTTATAAGATTGAAGGCTTTGACAGCTATCGCTACTATGATGGTAACGATGTGCTTCGTTCCTGGATTTGTATGCCACTCATAGTCGGAATAAATGATCGTGCGAAAGGAACCATTGATGCACTCTTTTCCCCACGCTTGTGGACTGCCGATGGTCTTCTCACACAAGCCGGGACGGAAACCTTCTGGGACCGCTCCACACTCTATGCCCTCCGTGGCACTATTGCAGCCGGTGAGGTAGAGAAGGGCCTAAGCTTCCTCAAAGACTATTCCCACCGCCGTCTTCTCGGAGACCATGTCCCATACGCGATCGAGGCATGGCCTGAAGGTGATCAGCGCCATCTCTCGGCTGAAAGCGGTCTCTATTGCCGTATTTTTACCGAAGGCCTTTTCGGTATTCGTCCCACCGGCTTGCGGTCGTTCGAGATGACTCCGCGCTTGCCGGAGGAATGGGAGTATGCTAATCTCAACCATGTCCGCGCTTTCAATTCCGACTTTGACATCAAGGTCAACCGTATTTCAGGAGATAAACTGGATGTCAGGGTTATGAAGGGTGATAAATGCGTCCTCTCCAAGAAAGTCAACGAAGGCACTACAATCAAAGTTAATCTGTAATGAAAATGAAATCCTTATCTGTGTTTTTATCCACGCTTGCAGGTTGCGTATTCGGAGTATATGCCGAAATTCCGTCAGTCAAGGTGGAAATAAGCAATAAGCTTGACTTCGACCGAGTTGAGACCGTCGAGCTTGATTATGGCGAACTTTGCGACCGCTTTGGTGTGAAATCGCTGCGAGTTGTGGATGAAACCGGCTCTGAGCTACCCTCACAGGTGACATATAATGGCAAACTCATCTTTCAGCCGTCTGTAGGTGCTAAGTCAAAAGTCAATGTGGCTGTGCAGCCTGTCAAGGCTTTTGACTTCGGGACATATACTACAGGAAAGATGTATCCGCAGAGGTTCGACGATTTCTGTTGGGAAAATGATGTGGCGGGATTCCGTGCTTATGGCCCTGCGCTTCAGGACAAGGGCGAACGTGGCTTCGGATATGACCTTCATCTTAAGCGTGGAACCTCATTGCCTGTGATCGAACATCTCTATGATTTGCATTTCGACAAAGAATCGGCGGCAGCCGTGGAGAGGTTGAAGAAGGAGGGTAGGACAGAGGAGGCCAAGCGATGGCGTGATGCCCATTCTTACCATATTGATAACGGCTACGGGATGGATTGCTATGCCGTCGGGCCCACTCTGGGTGCGGGTGCTACCGCTCTTATAGATGGTGATACAATCGTCTATCCCTGGTGCTATAAGGATTATGAGATTCTTGATGAAGGTCCGGTTCGTTTTACAGTATCCCTTACATTCCGTCCCGCAACGTTTCAAGGACAGACTGTGGTGGAGAATCGAATCATAACTCTTGATAAGGGGAGTAACCTTAACCGCACTAAGGTGACTTATCGCGGTCTTGACAAATCAGTCCCGATGGTTATGGGTATTGTGGTTCATGACGACGGTCCGGTGAAAAGTTCGGTTAAGGATGGATACATGTCATATCTTGACCCCACGAACGGTCCCGACAATGGAGAGGTGTATATGGGAGCTGTATTCCCGCTTCGACCGGAGTCAATCGCGGTGGAGGAGGAAGGTAAGGCCCGCCATCTGTTGGCTCATTTCGATTATTCCCCGACAGACGGATTTGACTATTACTGGGGCTTCGGCTGGAACCGCGGAAATGTCCCGACACTTGCCGATTGGAACGAAATGCTTCTGAGGAAATCCCGTAGTATCAAATCCCCTTTAGAGGTTCGCATTTTACCGTAAATTGTTGTTAGATTTTATATTAGATGCTCCTGTCTCGATTTTGTCTGTAAAATTGAGACAGGAGTTTAATTTTTTGAGATTTGTATGTAATGCATTTGCTCTGTTATCGGATACTTTTGTGAATGAAAATACAATAACTCCGATCAATGGACAATACATTAAGAAAACAAATCCTCACATTTTTTGCACTGCTTCCCACAGTGTTCTCCGCGCTATCCGGCTCTCTGTCTGTCAAGAGTCCTGACGGCATGATTGAATATTACTGGAGTGATGATGACGGACATCTTTGTTTTGAAGCATTCAAGTCCGGAAAACAAGCTATAGTCAAGTCGCCTGTCAACTTTATCCTTGACGGCAGGAATGTTACTGATGATTGTTCGGTAATATCATCTTCTACCTACAGCATAAATGAGACTTATCCGACACGTGGACTTCACACAAGTGCGGTGAATAATGCGAATGGTGTCCGGATGAAACTTTCTACGGATGTAGAAGTTGATGCCCGTGCATATAATGACGGTGTGGCATTCCGCATCATATCTGCCGGTGACAGGAGCCGGAAACGCGTGCCTGATGAAGCGACGGAATTCAATATCCCTGCCGGTAGCCATGTATGGTATCATGATATGTATAACCATTATGAAGGTGAGCATCGAAAATGCGACATCAGTGAAATCAAGGAAGGGGAGTGGGTAGCGCCTCCAGTGACTGTAAGACTTCCCGATGGGAACGGATATTTATGTATTTCCGAATCCGGGCTTCGTGATTATCCCGGAATGTCATTGCAGAGCAATGGGAAACGAGGACTGGTGACACGTCTCGGTCATGCCCAACCTGTTTCCTATCCCTTCGCCCATGACTATTCTCTTGATGAGGCAAAGCGTCTGTCAGTCGCTGCTTCCATTGCCGGTGAGATTAAAACTCCGTGGCGTTGTGTTGTTATCGCCTCCGATCTTAACGCTCTTGTCAACACGGATCTCATTTCAAATCTTTCGCCCGCGCCGGATAAGAGACTCTTTCCCGAAGGTGTGAACACCGAGTGGATTAAGCCCGGACGTTCGGTGTGGTGCTGGCTCGATGGTGGCGAACGGACAGTTGAAGGAATGAAAGAGTTTTCACGGTTGGCCGGCGAGTTAGGTTATGAATACAATACAGTAGATGCTTTCTGGTATCGCTGGACTGATGAACAGATCAAGGAACTTGTCGACTACTCGGCGGGGTATGGTGTGAGAATATGGCTATGGCGTCATGGCAGGGATCTGCGCGCTCCGGCTAAACGTAAGGAACTTTTCGACCGCTGCAGTCGCCTTGGCATTGCCGGTATTAAACTCGATGCATTTTCCCATGAATCCAAGGAGTTTGTAGATATGTATCAAGCCTGTCTGCGTGAGGCTGCCGAACACAAGCTCATGCTTAACATACATGGAAGTAACAAGCCGACCGGCGAAGTGCGGACATGGCCAAATGAAATGAGCCGTGAAGGTGTTCAGGGACTCGAATACGGAAAGCATCAGTTCAGTTGGGCTAAACATAACGTAACGTTGCCTTTTACACGATATGTTGCCGGACATGGCGATTATACTCCTGTCATTTTTGGAGAACGTCGGCTTGACACGTCGTGGTGTCATCAGGTCGCCACAGCAATTGTGTTTAATTCTTCGGTAATTTTTTTCGGAGCGCATCCACAGTCAATCATCGACAATCCGGCTGCTGATTTATTCAAATCCATCCCGGCTGTATGGGATGAAACCATAGTGCTTCCTGGAAGTGAAATCGGCGAGGTGGCTGCCTACGCCCGTCGTAGTGGCGATGACTGGTATCTTGCAATTCTAAATGGAGAGGAAGCCCGCACCATGCCTGTGTCTCTTTCATTCCTGAGCGATGATGAATGGTATGAGGCTCAGGTGTATCGTGACCGTCCGGGAGATGGTGCATCAATGAAAAAAGAGAAATTGTTCTGCCGTAAAAACGACTCTTTGACCGCGCGTCTGCGTGCCGGAGGAGGCTATGTGGTGAAATTTAATGTAGCCGGAAATAAAGGGAATAAATAGCATTGAAAAAATTCAATCATATATCATAATAATTCAACATGAATAAAAAATTTCTTGTAACAGCGTCGATTGCTGTTTCCTTCTGTTGCTCGATGGCAAACTGTTCGACCGGTGACGGTGATAAAAATGAGCCGGATAAACCGGATACGGAAATACCCGGAGAATCCGACAGCCCGGGCACTGATACGCCCGATGACAAAGATCCGTATGAATTTAAAGGGTCCATGCAGGCTGACGCCAAACTCGTTGGACAGGACTATAAGGCAATACATCAGTACATGCGTGGTTTTGGCTGGGACTATTCCGAGCATCCGAATTCATCGGAGAAGGATCACCATGATGGCGTCCATGCTGCTGTTGTCTATGATGAGGCTATCGGGCAATATGTGTTCCGCTTCTTCAACCATGCGAATGCCGATGTGCTTGACGGCGACCGCGGGTCCATTGTTGACCGTCAGCGCAACGAGATGAAATCGCAGACATCCGACAAGTGGCTCCATCTTAATGGCAATTGGGGTGAACGTCAGCGTCTGAAATGGAAATTTAAACTTCCGGTGGGATTCCGTCCATCCACATCGTTCTGCCACATTCATCAGCTCAAAGCGCAGGAAGGCAATAACGGGGCGCCACTCATCACCATCACTCCCCGCTGTAATGCCGACGGTTCCAACAAGCGTTTGCAGGTGATACATACCGGAGATGTCAGCGCAACGACCAAAGGCACAATCATTGATAATCTTCCCTTCTCGGATTTCGAAGACCAATGGATTGAAGTGACGACTGAAATGCTCTACACCCACAATGGAAAGTTCAGTATCAGGATGGAGCGTGTGAGCGATGGAAAGGTTTTGGTTGACAAGTCATTTGACGATATTGACCTTTGGCGCAGCGGAGCCAAGAATATCCGCAATAAATTCGGTATCTACCGCAGCTTCGGTAAGAAGATGGCCGATGCTTCCGATCGCCCGGTCAACGGAATCAAGGACGAAAGCATAGATCTTGCAGACTTCCGTGTCTATGAGGCGGATACAAACCTAGATCCGCAGATTCATGATTAATCTGATACAGTCTAATAAATCAAGGTATGAAAATCAAAAATATAGTAATAGCATCGATTGTATTCTTCCTCGGCGGTTCTGCCATGTTTGCCAAGGATAAGTATCTGTCCGATTTCCCGTCGGAGGCAAATCCTATAACCGTCGGCGATAAAATCACAAAGAAATTTCTTGCAACCCCGCACACACGTTTTGGTAATCCCCGTGCGGAAAAAGCACCGAACTACATCACATATCCCGATGCCTTGGCATGGTTGGGCGCGATGTGGTATGCCAAAGTTACCGATAATGCGACTTTGACCGACGGTTTGGTGAAACGTTTCGAACCTCTGTTCAGTGAAGAGAAGCATCTTCTTCCGAAAATGAACCATGTCGACCATAATGTGGTGGGTTCGGTTCCTCTTGAGATTTATATGCAGCGTGGCGACAAACGTTGCTATGAACTCGGAATGCGTTATGCCGATTCTCAATGGGAACTTCCTTCAGATGCCAAACCCGAACAGAAAGCTTTTGCCGACAAGGGATTTTCATGGCAGACACGCGTGTGGATTGACGACATGTTCATGATTACAACCATCCAGTCGCAAGCCTACAAAGCTACCGGCGATGCTAAATACATCAACCGAGCAGCTGATGAGATGGTGATGTATCTTAGTGAAATCCAACGACCCAACGGTCTTTTTTATCATTCTCCCGACGCTCCGTTTTTCTGGGCGAGAGGCAATGGCTGGATGGCTGCAGGTATGGCCGAACTTCTTTCGTCCCTGCCGAAGAGCAACCCGAACTATAAGACTATAATGAAGGCCTACCTTACCATGATGCAGACCCTGAAACAATATCAGGGTAAGGAAGGTCTCTGGCATCAGCTTATAGATGGAGAGGATACATGGAGTGAGACATCTGGAACAGCAATGTTTACCTACGCCATGATTGTAGGCGTGAAGAACGGTTGGCTGAAAGCCAAGGAGTATGCTCCGGTTGCCCGCAAGGGGTGGCTCGGCCTCGTGAGCCGCATCAATGCAGACGATGAGGTTCTTGACGTATGTGAAGGTACCAATATAAAGAACGACCGTAATCATTATGTTAACCGCAAACGCATCACCGGCGATCTCCATGCACATGCTCCCCTCCTGTGGTGTGCGGCAGAATTGGCCACGATGCAATAACACATTTATCTGTAAATATCATGAATAGAATAATTGGATTTTCAGCGATGTTTTGTTTGGGAGTGCTGACAGCTCCAGCCATCGCTCCCAAAGTCTCGTTGGTTGAGGAGCGTACCAATATCCGCTCTGACCGTCGCCCGATTCCGGTGGGATATTACGATGACAAGGCCGATAAAACTTTTGTTTGCTGGATGAGCGCCCACAGCCATCCTGCCGTAAAGGCATTCGACCATGCTTCCGGAAAGTGGGGCGATACGAAGATTGTAGCTGAATCGCCCTTTGCCGACAAGCATAACTATCCTGCCATACTTCGTGGAAAGGATGAGCATATCTACATGTTCTATGGTTGCCACAACTCGACACTGAAAATGGCTGTGTCGCCTGAACCGAACAGTATCGAAGGCAAATGGACAGACACCTACATTCCTCAGGCGGAGCGGGCATCCTATCCGGCCCCTGTGTTGACTGACGACGGTGTGTTTTATGTCTTCTACCGCGACACCCGCAAGAACAACGGTTATGCTGATGACCGCCCTTACCAGTTTGTCAAATCGACCGACAATGGCAAGACGTGGACACGGCAGATGCTCATCGACCCCTATCCCCGTGTCACTGACAGCATGATGGAAGTCTACAACGGTCAGGTGTCATATCAGCCCGGCGACGGGAAGCACGCCGGACGTATCCATATCGCATGGACCATCTGTGGTGAAAAGGCCGGTAAACATGCACATGCCACTTACGGGCGCAATGTCTATTATGCCTATCTGGATTTATCAGATGACCATGTGTATAATGTGGAAGGTCGTGACCTCGGTACTACCATCGACAATATAGAGGCCGACAAGTATTGTCTCGCACTTGAAACTCCGATTCCGGAGCGTGGCCATCAGGCCGGACTGCAGGTTTCGGTGCATTTCCGCGACAATGGCGCTCCGCTCATCCATTATAATTATCCCTCCGAACATGGTGGTCGTCTGGCAACATGGACAGGGGATGAATGGCATCATACCTCATTCGGTGCGGTGGGTGAACCGCGCGGAATCGAAAAACTCGGGCCGGAGACTTTCCGTATCTACTCCACCATGGGGAAGGGCGTGACAACGTTTGTCACATCAGACGGCGGACTCACTGTCAAGCGTGAGACCGAGATTGAAACTCCGAAAAGTCTTTCGCGCTGCTATGTCGTCTCGGATGCACGTCCGGAGCTCAAATTGCTCCTTTTCACTACTCCTGTGATTGACGGAAAGGAGTCGTTGCATGAGGGTTCCCGCGATATGTATGTCGTAAACGATATTTTTGAATGATTGAGAGTTTTCTATTACAAATTGATACAGTATTATAAATTATTTTAATAGCGAATCTCTAATTTTGTCACATCACTAATGTGGTTGTCAACAGTTGATTATCTGAAATTTAGTGTTGCAACCACCTACACGGTAAAAATATAGCAAACAACATTAATTCCTAAATTTAATATCACTTAGTTTAATGAAAAAATCAATGCACAAGACATGGCAGCAATGGTTGAAGCTGTTTGTTGTTGCCTTTTTCATTGCGATTTCATCCTCCGCATGGGGACAGATGATAACGCAAAAGGGTGTAGTTATTGATCAGGCCGGCGAGCCGATCATCGGTGCTACAATTATGGTAAAAGGGACCAAGGATGGAGTCGCCACAGACATTGACGGTAACTTTACTCTCAATTGTAAATCCGGCAGTATCCTCCAGATTTCCTCAATCGGATTCAAGCCTGCCGAAGTAAAGGCCACCGGTTCCGATCTTGAAGTCACAATGGTCGAGAACTCAGAGGTTCTCGATGAAGTGGTGGTTGTCGGTTACGGTACGATGAACAAAAAGCATGTCACCGGTGCCATGACCTCAATTGACCAGACCCGACTCGAACAGAAGAATGCCACGAGCGTACTTGATGCGCTTCAGGGTTCAGTTCCCGGTATGCAGATTACCTCTACTTCGGGTGCTCCCGGTCAGTCAAGTTTTGTCACCATGCGCGGTGCCTCGACCTTCTCCGATGGGGCAGTGTCTCCTCTCTTCGTTGTGGATGGAGTGGTTGTCGATGATATTGACAATATCTCTCCGAGCGACATCAAGCAGATTGACGTTATGAAGGATGCCGCATCGGCTTCAATCTATGGTGCGCGTGCTGCCAATGGTGTCATCTTCATCACCACCAAGTTTGGTGAGGCAGGCAAGACCAACGTCAGTGTCCGCTATCAGCACTCATGGTCGAGCGTGGCCAACAAGCTTCCGCAGCTTAACGCATTTGAAAGCCGTCTGAGCCTTGATGCGACCAAGTTCACTCCGGCCAATACTCTCGAGAAGTTCAACAACCGTACTGACTCTGTCGGTCTTCTCTATACTACCAATTATTATTATCAGGACCTCCTTTTCCGCACGGCTAACCGTGACGAGATGAATGCACAGATTAGTGGTGGCAACAGTAACTACACTTATCGTGTATCTCTCAACTATGTGGGTCAGGAAGGTGTGATGCTGACATCGTTCAATGATGTTTACACAGCCAATGCCAACTTTGACTATAATCCCTGGAAGAATGTCCGCCTCTCGACCCGCGTGAGACTTTCCTACAACAAGCGCAACAATATCCGTGGCGCAGTCCTTCAGGATGCCATGCGACGCGATGCCAACCTCATTATCTGGTACCCCGACGGTGAGTTGATTCCTTACTCTTCATCAGGTGGCCGACGCAATCCTATCGCTGAACTTGAGCAGCGTAAGAATGAGACCACCCGTTACAATGGTGTCTTCTATCAGAGCGTGGCATGGACAATCGCTCCATATCTGCGACTCGAAGGAAATATCTCGGCCAACTTCAATACATCACGCAACGTACAGTTCGTTTCAAAGAATCTTGACGGCAACAGCAAGAACTCAGGTTCGGACCAGACAGTGAACACATGGAAATACTCGGGTGAGGCATTTGCGACATTCAATAAGAATTTCGGTGAAGATCATTCACTCACTGCAGTGCTTGGTACAAGCTTTGAGACCTCAAACGCATATACAAGCAATATCGCTGGTAGTGAATACCTCTCAGAGACACTCCACTGGATGAACATGGCCACAGTCTATAATCTCAACAATGTCTACACCAATGGTTGGGAAGAATCACTTGCCTCATTCTTCGGTCGCGCGGTCTATAGCTTCAAAAACCGTTACACTCTCACTGCAGTTGTCCGTCGCGACGGTTCATCACGCTTCGGTTCCAACAACCGTTGGGGTACCTTCCCCTCCGTATCGGCCGGCTGGCGTTTCTCTGACGAAAGTTTCATGCGTTGGGCAACTCCCGCACTCACCGATGCCAAGCTCCGTGTAAGCTGGGGTAAGACCGGTAATGACAAGATCGGACGTTATGAATCAAAGACTGTCTATACCGACAACGGTTCCTACAATGGCGTGGGTGCGATTGTTCCGAGCACCAAGTATGGTAACCCCAATCTGAAATGGGAAGAGACCACCTCGACTAACCTCGGTCTTGATCTTGCTTTCTTCAATGGCCGCCTGACATTCGCTGGTGACTACTATATAAAGAAGACCACTGATCTTCTCGCTGACCAGAACCTCCCTTACACAACCGGCTACAATAATATCCGTGTCAATCTCGCAGGTATCGAGAACAAGGGCGTTGAACTCTCCGTTACAGCAATCCCGGTTGCCAACCGCAATTTCAACTGGACAACAACTCTCACATGGTGGAAAAACAACAACACCATCACATCGCTTGCTCGTGAGGACTATGTACACAACAGCACCTGGTATGTTGCCGAGGGCAAACCCGCAGGTCTCTGGTATGGCTACAAGAATCTTGGAGTTTATCAGTATGATGCCAGCAATGCCTACGCCGAGGACTACCATACCCGTCTGACTCCCGTCTTCGAGCGTGATGAATATGACAACGTAATTATTGGTCTCAACGGTCAGCCGACTCTCATCGAGTATCGCAATCCTGATGGAACTGTCTATGAAGGTGAAGTCAAGCGTCTAAAAGCCAATGGCGTGGTCGCCGGCGGTGGCGACGTCATCTGGCAGAATATGCCCGACGCAAATGGCGTTTACGATGACGAAATCAATACCAACGACCAGATGATTCTCGGCAATGCCAATCCCAAATGGTTCTCTTCATGGTACAACTCTGTGTCCTACAAGAACTTCTCCCTCTCTTTCAGCTTCTATCTGAGCTGGGGTGGCAAGATCTATAACGACAACAAACGTTACTATACCTCATGGGGTGGCAACACTCACCGTCAATCTCCCGAATACATCCTTCAGGGTTGGAAATATCCCGGTGAAATCACAACTTGGTATGCACTTGATACCAAGAGCCGAAAGACCAACAACCAGTCAATGGCACTCAACAGCCAGTTCCTCGAGAACGGTACATTCCTCCGTCTTCAGAGCCTTCGCTTCACTTACACACTTGAAAAGAAGTGGATCAAGAAAACCCCGTTCAGCAACATTCAGGCCTACCTCTACGGAAACAACCTGATGACATGGACCAACTACACAGGCTTTGACCCCGAAATCGGTGGCAGCGTGCTTGCCCCTGGTAAGGATAGCTCGATTTATCCCCATAACCGCGAGCTCGGTTGCGGTATCAATGTCAACTTCTAATCAATCAGAATCAACATCATGAAAAAATATATAGCTTTACCGCTCTTACTGGCCATGTCACTCACAAGCTGTGGCGACTTCCTCGATAAAGAGCCCGTGTCGGATCTCGCACCCGGCAACTTCTTCCAGAACACGGAAGAAATGAGCAATTGGAACGCCGGTATCTATACCTCATTCCAGACTGCGCTCAACCAGCGTCAGGCATTGTTTGGCGACATTCGTTCTGACAATTGCGAGAAGGTGCAGAACTATGCCAACACCAATTACTATATGAATTCAATCCTTCCCACCGACAACGGTGCGAACTGGCAGAATTTCTATCAGGTGATAACCCGCGCGAACACGGCTATCAAGATGTACCCGACAATCCCCGGTGTGACCGAGGCTCAGCTTGCTCCCTATATGGGACAGGCCTACGCAATGCGAGCCTATATGTATTTCTGGGGCACCCGCGCATGGGGTCGTATGCCTCTTGTCGATACTGAGTTTACCGGTGACCTTGCTACCGTTTCTTGTCCCCGCGCATCGCTCGATGATGTCCGTGACCAGATATATTCTGATATTGAAGCCGCGATTTCCTA
Source organism: uncultured Duncaniella sp. (assembly GCF_910577345.1). GTDB lineage: Bacteria > Bacteroidota > Bacteroidia > Bacteroidales > Muribaculaceae > Duncaniella. Next base: position 215,187 of record NZ_CAJTMT010000001.1, on the reverse strand, counting down.
TTTTTCACTTGCCAACAGCTCAGGTAAGTTCTACATGACTATGGCCGGAGTCCGTTCGCTCAAAGTCGAGGCTGATATGTGGTATGGGCGCTATGAGGATGCCATCACGGATTCGGAATGGTTTGTCAACAACTCCGATTTCTCTCTTGCAAAAAGTGAGAAGGAGTGGAAGAGCATTTTCGAGAATCCGGCTGCATCTTCTGAAGTGATTTTCGCGATGCACTGGGATTATGCCTCCAATGGAGCTAACAACGGTTGGCCGGGACTGCTTGGTGCGAGCAATACAAACAATGGCTGGATGCTTTCACAGAGCCTGTATGACAAGTTTGTCGATCGTCTCCGCTGTCAGGACGACAATCCTGAATGGGGTACCGATGGCCGTTTCTGGAACACGGTTGATACAGTACGTCTCTATTACAATGCCGGTCGACTGCCAATTACCTATACAATGTATGACAACATGACGACTGCTGCTGCGGACCGTGGTATCACAAACTGTATCAAATACTCCCCCGAGGATCCCGAAAAGGCGATTGATGCCGCTCTCGGTATCTATAAATCACAGTGGAAGGTGCTTACTACGACAGAGGCTGAACACAAACTGGTGTTCATGCGTCTCGCCAACATCATGCTTCTCCGCGCTGAGGCTCTCAATAAAGTAGGTCGTGGCGACGAAGCTCTTGCAATCGTCAACAGCATCCGCTCTCGTGTAGGATATGTCAAAGATGCCAATCTTGATGTTGATGCCTCTGACAAGGATGCAGTTGAGAATCTCATCCTTGATGAACGTCAGCTTGAATTCTTCGGAGAGGGGCAGAGATGGTTTGACCTCATGCGCACGGGCAAGCTCGTTGAAGTGATGGATCCTGTCTACCGTGTCCGTCAGGAGGAAGCCGGAGTGGCTGTAACCGGATTCGGCAATGAAGGCACTAAATACTGGCCCATCTACTACCGCGAATTTGAATCGAATACAGCTCTGAAGGGTGACCAGAACGAGCCTTACACCGAACGATAATATAATGAAATCATTAAAACAGAAGCAAAACATGAAATTCACAAAATATATTCAGGTCTCCGTTGCTGCAATCGCATTAGGCTGTGCGATGACCTCATGCGAGATGTTCGGACTTGATTACCAGGACCCATACGAATACGACTATGAGGCCGGTATTCCCAGCAACAAGTTAGGCATGTCGACCTACGATTTTATCGTATCCCGCTCAGATCTGTTCTCGGTTCTTGCCGATGCTATCGAATATGCCGAAATGGAGGATTACTACCGAATGGGTGACTGCACTTATCTCCTCCCGACCAACACGGCTTTTAATTCGGAAACAGCGGCTGACCTCAGCTACTTCCAGACTCATCAAATTCCCGACGGAGGTGTAGACGAGACTACGGGAGAGCCTACCACTTACGCTCCTTCTTCGATGAGAGCGTATCCAAAGGAGCAGGTGAAGGAATTCCTCCTTTACCATATCGTGAAAGGTCAGTACACCCACACCAATCTGCCGGCTTCGCCGACTTGGTATGAGACATACGCCTCAGCCGACACTGCAATGGTCAATATGTATATCTACAAGGACCGCAATCCCAACACGACTTTCAATAACTTCGACGGTCACTACAAGGCTTCAATCAAGCCGCGCACCGGCAATCTCTACTCTTCCGACGGCTCATACGTCCATGTTATTGAAAGCTGGCTTGACCGTCCTACCAAAGCACAACTCAATTTAAAGTGATAACCGCTAAATCATTCGTACAACATGAAATACTTTCGTAATATACTCATGCTTATAGCCCTGATAGCCGTTACATCCTGTGGTGATGACGATTATCTGGAAATCGACTCTCTGAGCGCTGACGGTAACGAATTCTATTGCAACCAGAAGGTCAAGGTGTGGATGTGTGTCAACTCTTCTGACCTGTGGCACACCACCTACAGTTGGACTTGCGAAGGTGGCAGCTTCACCCAGCCTCAGGGCTTGAACGAGGAGACTTGGAAAGCACCGAATGTCCCCGGAGTATATACAATCACTTGTACCGCAAAAGTCGGCGATGTGACTCAGACCCGTACCCGTAAGATGTACGTTTCAAGCTACTACTTCGAGAAGTTTGAGAAGACCCTTCACTCATTTACCCTCCAGGGCACCTCTAAAAATTCGCTTAAGAAGGATAGTGACGGCAATCAGTATCTTCAGATACAGGTCAATCAGGCTGACCAGTATCAGCGCTATGTGCGTCGTGCTTTCGACGATACCGAGCTGCATACACCCTTCAGCACCCGTATGAAACTTGGATTTGAGAAGAATATGCCCAACACTCAGATGATAACGGCAGGCGGTTCATCGGGCCGCGGTATGCTTGAGTATCGCTGGAACATGCGTAATGCAGCTGAAAATAATGGCAAATACATCAGTCAGATCCGTCTTCTCTGGTATCCCGGCGCTGTTACCGACGGTTTGCCTCTCGTGGCAGAATCGGATGCGATGAACCAGACTCAGACCGTGGAAGGCACTGAGGACTACAATGTTATCGTCGCTGTTCAGTATACTGATGCCAACAACAAGAAGACCACATACTATGAGTATCATAAGCTGGACACCTTCAATACTTTCAAAAACAAATTGTATCAGACTGTAAGCATGGGTGTTGATTCAGACAATCAGTTGACAGCCTACGTTGCAGGCAATCTCGCGCTCACCAGCAGGCTTATTGCTGATGTCCGCACAGCCAACAATTGCGAAGGCAATCTCTACATCAACAACTGGGAATTCTATTACCTTAATGGCAACCAGGCCAAGAATGTTCCCGTGATGTATATTGACGATGCATACGCATCAAATACTGAAATGCTCTTTTAACCGTCAATTTTATTAAATCGTTACTTTTTATTAACCCATTGCCGGCATGATGGCAGTCCATCATGCCGGCAATTTTCCTAAGATATAATTATGCGAAAGATATTCCTGTCCCTGCTCCTATCCGCTGTCGTAATCCAGCTTAATGCCGAAGAGTTAATCGGGGCAGTGTTCAATCAGAAAGAAAAACCGGTGAAGAAGGTGAAAGTCTGGCGTAAGAACACGGCAGAAAGTGTTGTGACAGGGTCAGATGGCCAATTCATTTTAAATGTCAATCCGACCGACACTCTTGTCATCGCAGCCAATAAGAAGCATGAAGCGGTTTTTCCTATTGGTTCGTTGAGTAATATCACGATCAAACTTGGGAATAAGGAGTTTTTTGTACATGACGGCACGAATGAGACCAGATATGCCTATACCCCTGTGAAACGCATTGGTCACAATTCAAACATCCTGACACGGGCGCAGATTCAGGAACTTAATGCCGAATCGATTTATGATTTGCTGCGGGGACGTATTCCGGGTGTTACAGTAAACTTTGCCGAGGGTGGTCAATACATTTCCATTCGTGGTGGAAGCTCCCTTGAACAGAACACCGAGCCTATATTTGTGATTGACGGAGTGATTTTCGAGCATAGCAGCGATGTCGACGGCACAATCAATATCGCGGACATTGAGCGCCTTGAGGTCTCAAAGGATGGAAATGCCTATGGTGTGAGAGGCGCCAACGGAGCAATTATTATCACGACACTCAAAAATAAGTAACACCACCCTCTATCTAAAAGTCTCATGAAACGATGCAATATATTCCGCCCGTTTATTTTGGTTGCCACCATTATTTCGGGTACTGTGATTCCGGTGAGTGGACAGAGTGTTTCTTCGGGAGATGAACAGGGATTTGAAATTCCTTCATCCACTCAACTGCCACAGGATAGGGAGGCTCTTGAAAATGCAGCCAACGGTTGGTGGAAAGATGCCTTGAAGGAGTATGATGAGCGCATGGACTGGTACAACGATGCGAAGTTCGGGTGCTTCATCCACTGGGGTGTCTACTCCGAGCCGGGTGGTCATTGGCATGGTAAAAAGGTGGGAGGTTATTCCGAACATCTCATGCGCAAGGAGCAGATACCCCTTGAACAATATAAAAAGGAGGTGGTCGCTCCATTCAATCCGACAGAGTTCGATGCCGAGGAGTGGATGCAGACAGCAGAGGATGCAGGCATGAAATATTTCATCATCACCGCAAAGCATCACGACGGCTTCGCTATGTATCCTTCCGATGCCTATCCCTACGACATACGTCTGACCAAATGGGGCAAAGATCCGCTTCGGGAATTACGGGCTGCGGCAAAACGTCATGGCATAAAATTCGGGTTCTACTATTCCCATGCTTTCGACTGGGAGCATCCTGATGCTCCCGGCAATGACTGGGATTATGAGAATCCGGGTGGTGACAAGCTTCTCGGGACAGCCAACTGGTGGATGACAGAATACAAAAGTTTCCTCCCGAAAGCCGAGAAGTATGTGGCCGAAAAGTCCATCCCGCAGATTCAGGAGCTGATAAAGAAATATGACCCTGATATTCTATGGTTTGATACTCCGTCGAAATTGCCGCTCTATCTCAATATCCGCATACTTGAAGCGATTCGTGAGGCTGATTCAGGTCACAAGATAGTTGTAAACGGACGTCTGGCCCGTTTTGCAAACGGAAACCTCGGTGACTATGCCAATACCGGTGATCGTGCGGCTTACTTCTTCCCGTCCAAAGGCCCGTGGGAGTCAATCCCGACCACAAATGATTCGTATGGTTACAGCAAGGTGGACACTGTGCGCAAACCTGCATCACATTTTATCCGGCTCGTGGCTTCTGCTGCATCAAAAGGTGGCAACATACTCATGAACGTAGGGCCGATGGGCAACGGAAAATGGGATGTGCGTGATGTGGAAATCTTCAAAGGGGTCGGCCGATGGCTGGAAAAGAATGGTGAAAGCATCTATGGTGCGACGCGTACAGATTTGCCTCAGCAGCCTTGGGGCGTGACGACTTGGAAAGGTGATACACTCTATGCCCATATATTTACTGTCCCACAGGACGGAAAAATCATAATAGGTGGTCTGTCCGGCAATATCCGGAATGCCCGCATGGTTGCCGATAATAGTGATAAAGTATCGTTCCGCAGGATTGGCAAGGATGATTATGAGCTTCAGGTTGATGCGTCGAAAGCCGATCCGGTCAACACGGTTGTAGTGATAGAGCTTGACAAGCGTCTCCCGGCCAATCCGGTCCGTCTGCTCAGTTCAACTCTGCCGAATGTCCTCTATACATTTGATGCCACTCTCCACGGCAGAGGTCTCTCGTTCGGTGATGGGAAGGTGAATCGTAATCATGTTAAGAATTGGCATGATAATTCACAAAGTATATCATGGAGCTTGCGTTCGTCTGAGAATATCACCTGTGATGTCTATCTCGACTATAATACGGTTGGCAAGGATGACAACGGAACGGTACTTGTCGAGATTGCTGACAAGAAATTTGAAGTTCCCTACACCGCTTGCCCTGAGCAATCCGGATTCAAGACCATTCATGTTGGCTCAATATCCATTGATAAAGGGCAGTTGGAATGTCACCTCAAAGGCAAGGAGCATAGCGGAACCAATTACATGACACCGATAGCAATCCGTCTCGAAAGCAATTCTTCGCGAGTGAGGTGATTAAACTCTATCTCATTATTAAACCTTAGACGATAAAATAATAACCGGAGTCCTTGTGCATGAGCTTGGACTCCGGTTTTCATTTTTTCAATGTTGATGTGTTGAGATGCTGTTTTCGTTCAATCGTTATACTTCATCGATGATTTCAAATGCAGCTTTTCGACCGAAACTGATGCGCTCCGGATAGTGGACATCGCTGTTTACCGCAAGTGTCACTCCCGCATCACGGAGCCGGTGGATTGTTGGTGCTGAAGGGAAGAGCCGTGGCACATATTCCCGTGCCTCCTTTTCGCTGCTTCCAACCGGTGGTTCCCAAGCCTTGGTGTTGACCTCAACAATCGTTCCGCTTGCTATGAGTGCGTCAATGACGTTGTCGAGATGTTTTTTGTACCAAGCTTCTTCCTCTATTCCGGGCTGATAGCGCGATGCGTTGAATCCGATTTTGTCAAAATGTCCAATTATGTCAAATCCGCCTGCCTCAATCATGTCGAGCGTGTGTTGATAGAAGGTGTCGACCACATAATGGATGTCGTCATGAAAATATTTGTGCATCTTCTTGATGAAGCCGTCAGGACTTCCGTCGACATCTATCAGTTCTCCATCCTGAGTCGGGATGAAATGTATGGAGCTGAGACGGTAGTCGAGTGGGATGGATTTGAAATATTCATGACTCGCGCCCCACAGCTTCCCGAGATAGTCGATTTCCATTGACAGATAGAGATTGATTGTGCCCGCATGTTTTTCTTTGAGTCGGGAAAACTCGCTGATATATTCACCGACGGCTTCCGATTTCATATTGCAAGGTGAAGCGATGGGGATGGGAGAGTGGGGAGTGAAGCCGAGATGACGTATCCCGGCTTCGATTGCTGCTTCGACAAAGCGCACCATTTCGGCGCGCCCGTCACAGAATTGTGTATGAGAATGTAAGTTATAGTCTCTTGTGGAGTTTACTATTTCTCTGATGTTCACTGTTCAGTCCTTATTTGGTTGATGTGGGAGGGTTTGCGATGTTCTGGCGCATGTTTGTATCCGATTCGATATTCTTCATGCGGTAATAGTCCATGACACCGAGGTTGCCGGTGAGGAAAGCCTGGGCCATAGCACGTGGCAGTTCCGCTTCGGCTTCGATTACTTTCGCACGTGCTTCCTGTGCCTTTGCACGCATTTCCTGCTCGAGGGCGATAGCCATAGCCCTGCGCTCTTCGGCTTTGGCCTGCGCGATACTCTTGTCAGCCTGAGCCTGGTCAATCTGAAGGGCAGCGCCGATGTTCTTGCCTATGTCAATGTCGGCGATGTCGATTGAAAGAATCTCAAAGGCTGTTCCGGAGTCAAGACCCTTGCGGAGCACAAGCTTGGATATGTTGTCAGGATTTTCAAGCACCTGCTTGTGGCTTTCTGATGAACCGATGGACGAGACGATGCCTTCACCGACGCGCGCGAGGACAGTGTCCTCTCCGGCTCCGCCGACGAGCTGACGGATGTTGGCGCGCACGGTCACGCGGGCAATTGCGATAAGCTGGATGCCGTCCTTGGCCACAGCTGTTACATGCGGAGTTTCGATGACCTTCGGGTTGACAGACATCTGCACTGCCTGAAATACGTCGCGACCGGCAAGGTCAATGGCAGTAGCCATTTTGAAACCGAGGTCGATATTGGCCTTTGATGCCGAGACGAGGGCATGGACAACTTTCTCCACGTTACCGCCGGCAAGATAATGGGCTTCAAGATCATCTCTTGTCACGTCGTTCAGACCGGCCTTGTGAGCCTCGATGAGGGCGCGGACAATGACAGAAGCGGGTACCTTACGGATGCGCATGAGAAACAGTTGCATCAGTGAGATTCTCACTCCGCTCACCCGTGCCGAAATCCATAGGAAGAACGGGACGTAGTAGAAGAAAATACAGATAATGATTACAACCGCAATCAATATCAGAATGAGGGTTACTTCCATAAAATCGTTAGTATATTAAGGTTAAGGATATTATCGCGATTCCAGTCTGACAACGCGGTTTTTCAGTCTGAGCAATTCCAGTTTCTTGTCTGCAAGTTCCTGCTCGGCTGAAAGTATCTTATCGGTGACAGACTTGTCGCGGTTGGCGTATGCTTGCCGTAGTGAGGCAAGCTCTTCGCGAAGTTTATCGTAGTTTTCCTTCTCGGAGAGATACTCGTTGAGGGCGTTCACCGACTGGGGATTTGAGAGCTGTGACATGGAAGTGATTATTCTGCCTCCGGGCAAAGCGAACTCAAAATTCATCTTTGCGTTGCCGCGTTTAGATGCTCCTGAGGATGCAATGCGCTTTTTGATTTTCTCATAGTCAGTCGATTCGTTCTGTGTCATTGCGATGGACTTTACACGGGCGTAGTCTGTGAGGTTCGGAGTCTCGACAGGATAGTTGACGCGCAATTCCTGAGGGATAAAAGTATAGATTGTCACAGAGTCATTCAACTGATTTCTGTCGGATACCCACCACCCGACACCATTCTCCTCGTCGATTGCATAGAGGTAGTCATTGTAGGGGGAGTTGTAGGGCATACCGACGTTGGATGGTTGCAGGAATCCGTCGGAGTCACGTCGCGAGATGAATATGTCGAGTTCACCGAGTGAGTTTTCTCCGTCAGCAGCGAAATAGAGGGTGACGCCGTCCGACATAAGGAAGGGATAGGAAACCCACGAGCCGTTTGCGTTTCCGAAGATGGAGGCATAGTCAAACAATTCGTTCGGTTTGTCCCAGCTTCCGTCAGTCAGACGGATTGACTCGAACATTTTGGAGTCGCCGTTCTCAGTCGAACCGTACCAAATCACGTCGTCGCCTGATTCGCTCGAGTAGACAGGTGCCCAAAGGCTTGTCACTCCTAATTGCTGCAGGGCGGTTTCTGTCACCACATCATCAATCACCGACTCATCGCCAAGACTTCCGGCGCTTTTGGCAAGCTTGATGAATCTGAAGAATTCGTCCGACGGCACGTTTATGCTGTCGATAATCTCGATCTTCTCGACGCGGTCGAGCATTGAGCGTCCGAGTTCTATACGGCTTCGCAGATTGTCAGTCCAGTCAATGGTCTCACTGCCGTCGCCGTAGGAGAAATCCTTGTCCTTTTCCTCTTCGACTTTGCTTCGCTTGTCGAGGTATTTGTCAAGATACTCCTCAGCTTTGTCATAGTCGTAGAGATAGAAATAGCATTCGGCAGCTCCGAGATTGCCGGAGTTGTCGCTTTTCAGATAATATGTGATGGCATCCTTATATCTGCCGGCTTCCTGAAGTGCGATACCGGCTTTACGGCTTAACACGCGGTTCTTCGGCGATTCACGCGCAAGACTGACAGCTTTTGTCACTTCCTCCGGAGTTATGGCAGCTCCGGCCATAGCCACGGTGGCAAGGCCGGAGAATAGGATATGTCGAAGGGTTACGTTCATTCTTGAAAATAGGGGATTACTTCTCTTGTTTCATAAGTTCCTTGTCCATGGCTGCGGCTGCACGGCGTCCGTCGCCCATGGCAAGAATCACTGTGGCGCCGCCACGGACAATATCTCCGCCGGCATAGATGTCGTAGATGGAAGAGCGCATACTTTCCTCGTTGACAACGATGGTTCCTCGGCGTGAAATCTCAAGTTCGGGAATTGCATTGGGGATAAGCGGGTTGGGGGAGACACCGACACTGACAATCACCAGATCGACCTCGATTTCCTCAATCGCTCCTTCGATGGGCACAGGCGAGCGGCGTCCAGAGGCATCAGGCTCGCCAAGTTCCATGCGCTGCACCTTCATTGCCCTTACCCTGCCTTTCTCATCGGCGAGATATTCAATAGGATTGCAAAGTGTCATGAATTCGACACCTTCTTCCTGCGCATGGTGGACCTCCTCAACTCGTGCAGGCATTTCCTCAAGACTGCGGCGGTAGACAATCATGGCTGTCTTTGAGCCTTGACGCAGGGCGGTGCGCACGGAGTCCATTGCGGTATTGCCACCACCGATGACGGCAACGCGGTTCCCCTTAAGCACGGGGGTGTCCTCGCCGGGACGGCCTGCACCCATGAGATTGATTCGGGTCAGGTATTCATTGGCCGACATGATGCCGATGAAATTCTCACCGGGAATGCCCATGAAGCGGGGAAGACCGGCTCCGGAGGCTACGAATATACCGTCATAGCCAAGTTGATGCAGTTGGTCGTAGGATATTGTCTTGCCGATGACGCAGTCCTTGACGAAGTTGACACCTTCGGCGCGCAGACCGTCAATTTCAGCTTCGACAACAACATTAGGGAGACGGAATTCAGGTATGCCGTATTTCAACACACCTCCGATTTCATGCAACGCCTCGTAGACAGTCACATTATATCCTTTCTTAATCATGTCTCCGGCAAACGACAGTCCGGCGGGACCTGAGCCGACAACGGCGATGTTCATGCCGTTCTTTTCGACAGCGCTCGGACGAAGCTCGATGTTGTTGGCCTTGATATTCTCGCGCTCGAAGTCGGCGGCAAAGCGTTCGAGATAGCCGATGGCCACCGGCGGCTTTTTCATCTTGTTGTAGATACAGCGCGATTCACACTGCTTTTCCTGCGGGCAAACACGTCCGCAGACGGCCGGGAGTGCGCTTGTCTGTTTCAGCACCTTGGCAGCCGTAAGGATTTCGCCACGCTCGATATTCTTGATGAAGGATGGGATGGCAATTGATACAGGGCATCCTTGGATACACTGTGGGTCAGGACAGTCAAGGCAGCGGGTGGCCTCAAGCACGGCCTGTGCCTGAGAGAGGCCCTGATTCACCTCGTGGTTGGAATGAACACGGAATTTAGGATCAAGCTGAGGTATTACCGCACGGGGAATGGATGTACGCTCCTTCGCACTGAGGGCCGAGCGCAGTTCCTCGCGCCATTTGGCATCGCGGTTGGTATCGGTATTCATTTCTGAAATTATATGCTGTTGTTTTGAATGTTTTCTTTTAATTGTAGGCTTTCAGACGCATTATCATTTCGTCGAAATCTACCTTGTGGGCATCGAACTCCGGACCGTCGATACATACAAATTTGGTCTTCCCGTCGACTGTCACACGGCAGGCACCACACATTCCGGTTCCGTCGACCATGATGGTGTTGAGTGAGACCATAGTGGGGACATCATGCTTTTTCGTGGTGAGTGCGACGAATTTCATCATTACCGCAGGACCGATGGCTACGACAAGATCAACCTTCTCGCGTTCTATTACAGCTTCGACTCCGGCAGTCACGAGACCTTTCTGACCCTTAGAGCCGTCGTCGGTCATGAAAATCACCTCGTCGCTGAACTCTGCCACCTCTTTTTCGAGTATGATAAGTTCGGATGTGCGGGCCGCGAGGATTGATACGACGCGGTTGCCGGCCTCTTTCATGGCTTTGATGATGGGTAGGAGAGGGGCGACACCGACGCCGCCACCGCAGCAGACCACTGTGCCGACCTTTTCAATATGAGTGGCCTGACCGAGTGGTCCGACTACATCAGTCAGGCAGTCGCCCGGTTCAAGGGCGCAGATTTTTCGGGTGCTTTCACCGATGGCCTGGATGACGAGTGTTATCGTCCCGCGTTTAAGGTCTGCGTCGGCTATTGTGAGGGGGATGCGTTCGCCCCCTTCGCCTGTGCGCACGATGACGAAGTGTCCTGGACGGCGCGACTGCGCTATCATGGGCGCTTCCACTACAAGTTTTACCACATTTTCCGAGAAATGTTCTTTCTCTACAATCTTGAACATTGACATGGCTATGTATGCGATTTGTCAGTTATATTATTTTCGATAAGTGATGTTTCGTGTCTGCGTTATAGTCTGGTCCATTGACGCAAGTTTCTCCTGACGTTTGGTCCAGTTGCCGTAATCGTCGAACTTGAGGTAGACGTAGGTGAGCATCTCGTCACTGTCAACGCTGTCATAGTCCCGTTCCTTCAGATTGCCGTTGTGGTGATAACGGTAATTCTGCGTCCAGGTCTCGTCGGCCGACATGGAGGTCACTTTGATGACGCGTCCGGCATTATCATAAAAAAGATGCATTTCTATGGTTGTGAACGCATCCTCATTGTCCTCCACAACGTCTTCGACAATGATGGTTTTCATTCGTCCCAGTTCGTCGCGTGTACATTCAACCTCCATGCCGTCAAGCTCAACAAGCATTCCGTGCTCGTCAAATGTGAACTCGTTCTGCCATTCAAGTCCTGCGTCATTCATTATTATACAGATTGAATCGACGGGGCCTTTGAGGCAAAACATGTCGAGGTCCTTTACCCCTGCTTGTGCAAAAAGACCACACATTGAGGCTATTAAGAGAAAAATAAATTTAACCATTATGTATAGTAAGCTGTTTACTTGCTTCTTAATCTACAAAATTAATATTTATCTCTCAAACAAACGCTAAAATTTGCTAAAAATAAGGTGGCCATGACAAAATTTAGTAATTTTGCGATGATGGAATCCCTGAACAAAGAGTCAAGAAACCTTAAAGAGCTGAGCGATGCACCTGTAGGCCGTCTGCTGTGGAAATACAGTCTTCCCGCCGTCGTGGGTATGCTCGTCATGTCTCTTTACAATATCGTTGACAGAATATTCATCGGTCAATGGGTCGGCCCTGAGGCTATAGCCGGTCTTGCCATAACCTTTCCGGTGATGAATCTGTCGGCGGCTCTTGGTATACTCATAGGTGCAGGTGGTTCCGCAAGAATATCCATATTGCTTGGCGCTAAAGATTTCAAGGGCGCGCAAAATGTCCTTGGCAATGCTCTGGTGCTGCTCTCGATAATTATATGCTGTTACCTCACATGTTTCGCAGTATTCATCGACGACATCCTTGTCGCGTTTGGAGCGAGTGAAGTGAGCTTGCCCTACGCCCGCGAGCTGATGCTCTACATCCTGCCGGGCATGTTCATGACAAACTTTGCCTTCACCTTCAACAACTTCATGCGCGCTTCCGGCTATCCTGTCCGTGCGATGGTGACGATGTTCATAGGAGCTGCCGTGAATCTTGTCCTCGACCCTATTTTTATCTATTATTTCGAGTGGGGTATAAAAGGCGCGGCGATAGCCACGGATATTTCGATGATGGTTTCAGCCATGTTTGTGATGTGGCATTTTTTCAAGCCGAAAAGCACTCTCCGCTTCCTGCCCGATAAAGAAATGTATCGTTTGAGCTGGCGGGTGGTCGTTCCGATGCTCTCAATCGGAGCCGCGCCTTCGCTGGTCAATGCAGCTTCGTGTTTTATAAATGTCATCATCAACAAGACATTGTACATTCACGGTGGCGATACCGCTGTAGCTGCCGCAGGCATATTCACCACCTATACTTCCCTGATGACTATGGTGGTTGTCGGCATCTGCCAAGGTATGCAGCCTATAATTGGCTACAATTACGGGGCGGGTACTATCCACCGTCTCCGACGCACCTACTGGCTTGCGGTGGGAGTGTCGACGGTCATTGTGGCTACCGGTCAAATAATCGGCTTGGCAATTCCTCATCTTATCGGCCGGGCATTCACCACCGATCCCGGCCTCATAGCCGAGACATCAAGATGTCTCCACATTTCCATGCTTGCATTTACTGTGGTTGGCTTTCAGGTTGTCTCGACCACCCTTTTCCAGTCAATCGGGAAAGCCTCAGCCTCTATTTTCCTGTCGTTGACCCGTCAGGTACTCTTTCTCATACCCTTATTGTTACTGCTCCCCCCGAAGTTCGGTCTTGACGGAATATGGGCCGCATTCCCGACTTCTGACTTGATTGCCACACTGGTCACCGCCATCATGGTCGGCTGGCAGCTCTCGCGTTTCCGCAGGATCGAGAGCGTTTCTGTGGCGTGATTCCGTGTTCTCCCTGCAGATCCGCAATCCTGGTGCGGATTCTGTTGACTGTTATGCAATTGCCGTTTCTCTTCCGTATCTCCATGAATAGTGTTGAAGAGGGCTGTTTAAACTGATCGTTAATTCAAACCGCAACAATCTTTGGCGTAAAAGTGTTAAACAGATACATGCTGCAAAGCCTGTATCAATCCAACGTCAACTATTTGTTTTCTTCTCAATGTACAAGCAAATTCCACTAAGCAAAGACCGTCTGAGGATAATGAGGATCATGCACTTCGGCGTGATAATACTTTCGATATTGCTCATTACCTTAATCACTCTCGACACCCTGCGCAATGTCTCGTTTCTGGCCGACGAGACCTATCTCCGTGTGCAGTTCTGGTGTTGCCTGTTTTTCATTGCCGATGTTTTTATCGAGATGAGTTTTGCGCCGAGGCGGTGGCGCTATTTCGTGAATCATATCCTTTTTCTGCTCATATCGATTCCGTATCTCAACATCATACATCATTTCGACATAAAGATTGATGAGCATGTTCAATACATCCTCCGCTTTGTCCCGATGATACGCACCGCCTACGTGTTTACTATTGTCACGGGCTTCACCACATCGACGCGTTGGGCAAAGAACATGCTGATGACATATATGACAGTCCTTATTGTCGCTGTCTATTTCTGTTCCCTGACATTTTTTGTGTCGGAACACGCAGCCAATCCACTTGTCCCTGACTACTGGTCGTCGCTCCTATGGTCAATCATGAGCCTTACCACTGCCGGATGCTCCATCCATGCTGTCACTGTCACGGGGCGCGTGTTGGGCGTGATGCTTTCGGCTATGGGCTTGATTTTCTTCCCCATATTCACCGTCTTTCTGACCGACAGCTATGCCGGACAGGTCTCGTCGCCCGATGGCGACACGTCTTCGGCTCCTGCTCCCGGAAAACCTTCGCAGACCGCCGGCCCTGCAGCCACGGCACAGTCCGGCAACAATACCCCACATGAGAGATGAGCGGGGGAGCATACGCGCGAAAGATATTCATCAAAATGCACAAATACTTTGTGCGGGACCTATAAAATTCGTATCTTTGTCGCTGCAAAAATAAGAAACTTAAAATTTACTTATCGACACCATGCTCAAAACCATTCTTTCAATATCCGGCCGTCCCGGCCTTTTCCGTCTTGTCAACCGTGGTAAAAACATGCTCATCGTAGAGTCTATCACCACCGGAAAACGTACACCTGCCTACGCTCATGACAAGGTGATTTCCCTCGGCGACATTTCAATCTACACTGTTGAGGACGACATCCCCCTCACAACCGTGCTTGAAAGCGTGAAAAAGAAAGCCAACGGAGCGCCTGTCGGCATCAAGGCCATTGGCAACGATGAGGCTGTCCGCGAGTATTTCGCTGAAATCCTCCCCGATTTTGACCGTGAGCGCGTCTATACTTCCGACATCAAGAAACTCCTCACATGGTACAATCAGCTTCTCGAAGGCGGTATCACAGAGTTTGCCGACAAGGATGACGCTCCTGCAGAAGAACCCGAAACAGCCCCTGAAAGCGAGCAGAAGTGAGACTGAACCGACTTTTCACAGCAAGGGACAGTGTGGTCGATCTGATAGATTATGACTACAACGTCCTCACTGTCCTTAGCCGTTTTTCCCTCCCCCTCGGATTCGGTCAGAAGACCATCGGAGAGTTGTGTGAGGAGTCAGGCATACATACCAATGCCTTTCTCCTTATCATCAACTTCCTTCTTGGCGGTGAGATAGATTCAAATGCCCTCCCCGGGGTCAGTCCGGCAGACGTGGTCTACTTTCTGCATAATTCCCATGACTACTATCTGTCTTATAAACTTCCTCACATCCGCACCAACCTCATTTCAGCGTTGGATGCAGGGCACGACGACATCAACCCCATCATAATCAAATTTTTTGACGACTACACAACCCTCGTGAAGAATCATTTCAACTACGAGGAAAACGTCGTGTTCCCCTACGTGCGAAGCCTTTCCGGTGGCAGCACGTCGGACTACAGGATTGACATATTCCGCCGTCATCACGACGATGAAATCGAGGAGAAACTGTCGGAATTGAAGAATATCATCCTGCGCTACTATTCGACTTCAATGCCATTCAGAATGTATGACGCTCTTGCCGACATATATAATTGTGAAGAGGATTTGAAGTCTCATGCAAGGATTGAAAACGACATACTCGTGCCGTTGATTTCACGGATGGAAAATCAGGATTAATAGATTTATTTGTGATGCGCCACGTTTCCATAGCGATAATGATGCCCTCGGCTCTGGCTTCTGCCGGAATTACAGCGATTCTCCGCTCGGTTCCGGATTTGCCCTGCTCGGTGGCTGAACTGCGCAACGAGTCATACCTTGAGGATTTGGCCCGCATACGTCCGTCTTTGCTGATTGTCGATCCTGTCTCGGCAGTGAGATGGGATGCCGTCAAAAGCCCGTCGTCTTCTCCTGTGAAGATAATAGCCGTATTGTTCCAGCAGATGCCTAAGGAACAGTTGCGATGGTTCGATGACACGGTCTCAATCTACGATTCTGTGGAGACAATCATCGAGACTGTCAAGCGCAACATCCGGACAGAGGATGACGATGACAAAGGAAAAGACCTCAGTCCCCGTGAGAAGGAGGTTATTGTCGGAATCGTCAAGGGCTTGTCCAATAAGGAGATCGCATCTGAAATGAATGTGTCGGTGAACACAGTGATGACTCATCGGCGCAATATAGCCTCAAAACTGCACATCCACACGCCTGCCGGTCTTACGATTTATGCAATCGTGTCGAATCTTGTGAAGCTGGAGGATATAAAGCCTGATATGGGTAAGCTTTAGAACGGTGACCATGAGTCCATGCGTTTCGGTGTAGCATACCCGGAATAAAAAACAAAACAATACAGAAAAGAAAAAACGGAAAGGCATTTTCAACAGCGATTTAGCTGTCTCGTAGCCTTTCCGTTTTTTCTGTATTGTTTTGTTTATTATGGCTATAGTATCATTCAGTGGGCCAGTGTGTTGAAGAATTCGTCTCTGAGGGCGGGGGAGTCGTCAAACACTCCCGCGGTTTCAATGGTCGTGGTTGCTGAGGCTTGCTTTTCGACGCCACGCATTTTCATGCAGAGATGTTCGCCCGTACAGGCTACGATTACACCCTTCGCGCCGAGTTTTTCCATGACGATTTTGCAAATCTGTGCGGTCATGCGTTCCTGGACCTGCAAGCGACGTGCATAGAAATCGACGAGCCTTGCAAGCTTACTGAGGCCTATGGTTTTGCCGTTTGGTATGTATCCGATGGATACTTTTCCGAAAAATGGAAGTATATGATGTTCGCACAGTGAGTAAAATTCAATGTCCTTTACCACGACCATGCGTGAGCCTTCGTGTGAAAATATAGCACCGTTGATCAGTTCATCGGCATCCTGACGGTATCCCCTTGTGACGTAAGCCATGGCTTTTGCCGCGCGCATGGGTGTCTTGACAAGCCCTTCGCGCGTCACGTCTTCTCCAAGAAGGCGGATGATGGCCTCGTAGTGACCTGCTATTTCCCTGATGGTGTCTTCGCTAAGTTCTCTCACTTTGATATTTTTTAGATTGACCTCTTGCGTCGGTTATCGACGTCTATTTGTTATTCATGAACGTTCACACGGTCGCGCACGACGCGGATTTCCTTGCTGTAGGAGGGGAATGCCTTGCGCAGTTCCTCTGCGGCCGCGTTGGCTTCTCTTTGTGTCTTGAAGTCTCCGACTTTGAGGCGCCAGTAGGGCGAAGTGTACATGACGTAGGTCTGGTAGTTCGGGAAGCGTGAGGATATGACACGCTGTTTTGAACGCGCTTCGTTCTTGGCTGTGCGCGCGTTGTTGTCACTGAACACCTGGACACGATAGCCTGCCATGCGGCCGTTGACCGGACGGGCCACCTCTTCTTTCTCCTTTTCCTCTTCTGCCGGAGCGGCTGCGGGCATGAGTCGTCTGAGCATCTTTTCAGGCTGGTTTACGACGTTGGAGTTGCCGCCGGTGATATGGTCCACGATGGTGACAATTTCTGTTTCGGCCTTTGCCAAAGGTGAAAGAGAAAGCAGCATCAGCGGTAAGACGAATGATTTCATGAAAAAAGTCTGGTGTGTGAGTGAAAGGGTTGGATTTGTTGTCTGTTGTGGAGAGAATTCATCTCCGGTAGGGGAGAGAGTGGCGTATTGATTGGGAAATCCCCGCGCGGATGGCGCATTGGCTTGACGGCTTTGGCCAAGGCCGCGCGGGGATCGGTATTTTTGTCTATCTCTCGGATTAGAATGCGTTCACGATGCCCATGAAGGATGCGGCTTCGAGAGCGGCGCCACCGATGAGACCACCGTCAACGTCGGGTTTGGCGAAGAGCTGTGCGGCGTTTGAGGGCTTGCAGCTACCACCGTAAAGGATTGAGGTGTTGTCGGCAACTTCTGCGCCATACTTGTCGGCGATTGTCTTGCGGATGAAGGCGTGGATTTCCTGAGCCTGGTCATCGGTTGCAGTCTTGCCTGTGCCGATTGCCCATACGGGTTCGTAAGCGATGACGATTTTGCCGAATTCCTCTGCGTCGAGATTGAAGAGGCCTTCTTCGAGCTGGGCTTTCACTACTTCGAAGTAGCTGCCGTCCTCGCGCTGTTCGAGAACTTCGCCGATGCAGAAGATGGGGGTGAGACCGTTGTCAAGGGCGAGGCGTACTTTCTCGCGGAGTGTTTCTGAAGTCTCGTTGTAATACTGACGGCGCTCTGAGTGGCCGAGGATTACGTATGTTGCACCGGTTGATGCTACCATGGGTGCTGAAACTTCACCGGTGTAAGCGCCGGAACGATGGTCTGCGCAGTTTTCTGCACCGAGACCGAGTTTGTTTTTGTTGATTACGTTGTTGATTGAAGCGAGGTGTGTGAAAGGAACACAGATAACTACGTCGCATTTGGGGTTGGCACCTTCAAGAGCGGCGTTAACTTCCTCGGCAAGTTTGATGCCTTCGGGCAGGGTGGTGTTCATCTTCCAGTTGCCTGCTACGATATTCTTTCTCATTTTTACCTTAATTAATGTGGTTTTTTGAAAATTCGTGGGCAAAATTAACTATTTATATTGAATTATTCAACCCATGCGACTTCTAAATCTTTGCAGGGGGATGGGAATTGTGACGATTTTAGGTCATTTTCATGTCCCCTTGCGGTTACTTGGAAAAAAATTCTTAATTTTGCGCTTCAGTGAGTGTGCTTATGTTTCCCGATTTAAGCCGCTGAATTGTCAAAACCAATCATTTTCATTAATTACTGATGGCAAAAATAGGAAGTAAATGGACCGGAAGTGGCCGTAAGGCTATGCTTCTCGGTAGTGGAGAATTAGGTAAAGAGGTAGCGATCGAACTGCAACGTATGGGCATTGAGGTCGTGGCCTGCGACAAATACGCCAATGCTCCGGCCATGCATGTGGCCGACAGTTGCAGGGTGTTCAACATGCTCGACCCTGAAGCTCTCAAAAAGGCGATTGAAGAAGAGAAACCTGACCATATCATTCCTGAGGTGGAGGCAATTGCCACTCCCGTTCTTGTGGAACTTGAGGAAAAGGGTCTGAATGTCACTCCTACCGCAAAGGCTGCCTGGCTCACCATGAACCGCGAGGGCATCCGCCGTCTTGCTGCCGAGGAGCTGGGCGTGACCACTTCACCTTATCGTTTCGCTTCTGACTTCGAGGAGTTCAAGGCTGCGGTTGAAGCAGTCGGTATCCCCTGTGTTGTCAAGCCTATCATGTCGTCGAGCGGCCACGGACAAAGTGTCGTGAAAAGCGTTGATGACATTGAGAAATCATGGAAAATCGCACAGGAAGGTGGCCGTGCAGGTGCCGGACGTGTGATTGTCGAAGGTTTCGTTAATTTTGACTATGAGATTACTCTTCTGACTGTCCGCTCAGTAGCCGGCACTTCTTTCTGTGAGCCTATCGGCCATATCCAGATTGATGGTGACTACCGTTATTCATGGCAGCCTCAGGCTATGACTCCTGAAGCAAAAGCCAAGGCTCAGGAGATTGCCCGCAAAGTGACCGATGCCCTCGGTGGCTACGGTATCTTCGGTGTGGAACTTTTCGTGAAGGGTGATGAAGTAATCTTCAGCGAGGTTTCTCCCCGTCCGCACGATACCGGTATGGTGACCATGATTTCTCAGGAACTGAGCGAATTCGCCCTTCATGCCCGCGCTCTTTCCGGACTGCCTGTTCCCGAAATCCGTTTCTATGGACCTTCGGCATCAAGAGCGGTCGTCGTTGAGGGCGACAGCCGAGAAGTGGTCATGGACAACATCGAGAAGGTCCTTGAGGAGCCCGGAGTGCAGATGCGCATCTTCGGCAAGCCTGAGGTGAAGGGCCACCGTCGAATGGCTGTGATACTCGCTACGGCTGATACAGTCGAGGAAGCACGCGCCAAGGCTGACCGCGCATACGAAAAACTTAATGTGGAAGTGCTTTAAGGCACTTCCACCTCTCATCTCCTTCACATACCACCTTAAATCAGATGCAATGTAAAATGCGTAGACATATTTTACTGCTTGTTTCCTTAATCATGATGCTTGCATGTCCGTCGGCGGCTTTTTCGAAGACGGAAATCGGCTCTGAGGAAGTGAAATCAATACTGAAACGGCTTGACGCGGAACTGGCCGGTAGAAATACGTATATAAACAAACGTCATTCGTCGATTGATTCGCTGAAGAATATCATTTCATCGAAAGGAATATCGGATGAAGAACGTCTGGACTGTCTTCTGCAGCTTGGCGACAGTTACAATGTCCTGAATACCGATTCCGCACTGACTTTCTATGCAAAAGGCTACGAACTTGCTGAAAAACTTGGACTTGACTCTGTCAGTATCCGTTTCAATCTTAGGACTTCCACCTATCTCCCGTTGCTTGCGTTCATAACGGAGGCGTCCAAACGTTTTGAGTCTATCGATCCGGAAACCATTCCTGAAGGATTGCTGGAGGAATACTACGATGCAGCCAGGCAGATGTATTTCTATATCGCTTCCTACTATGTGAATTATCCGGACATTCACGGTCCCTACATGAAGAAGTCTCAGGAAGCTCAGGCGAAACTGCTCACTCTTCTTGAAGACGGTACGCCACGCTTCATGCTCAATCAGGGTGAGTACTTCCTATCGCATCAGCAATACTCCAAGGCCAAAGCTGTCTTGTTGCTGCTCCTTGACCGTATTCCTGAAGAGGATAACCTGTATGCCCGCGCCTGTCATTTTTTGGCTGATATTTCGAAGGCGAGTGGCGAACATAATGCCTACATCTATTACCTTGCGCGGTCGGCGATAGCTGATACCAAAGGTGCCACTCTGGAGGTGTCGTCGTTGCAGGAACTGGGACGAATGATGTATCTCAACGGTGATGTCAGTCATGCATACGATTATCTTTCGACCGCGCTGTCCGAAGCGGTGGAGTGCAATGCGCCTCTCCGGATACTCCAGTCATCGAACATATTTCCTATAATCGAGAGCGCCCATAAGGCCGAACTCAGGAAATCGGATGTGAGAATCTATATAGTCATGGCGATAATGGCGGTGTTGCTGGTCGGACTGGCGATTACCCTCTATGTCCTTCATCGCAAGAACAGGCTGATGAACCGCATGGCTGTTAAGCTCGAAGAGGCCAACAGCACGAAGGATGTCTACATCTCACAGTTTCTTAATCTGTGTTCAATCTATATGGACAAGCTGAACCAGTTCAATAAGATGGTCAACCGTAAGATCACCACAGGCAAAGTCGACGACTTGCTGAAACTGACTAAGCAGGGAAAATTCATCGAGGAGCAATCCAAGGAGTTCTATGATGTGTTTGACGATGCCTTCCTACATATCTATCCTACATTCGTGACGGAGGTCAACAAGCTTCTCCGTCCTGAGGAGCAGATTGTCTTGCGTGAAGGCGAAAAGCTCAATACCGACCTCCGCATCATCGCGTTCATGCGACTTGGCATTGAGGAGAGCACGCGCATAGCGCAGATGCTGAACTATTCGGTCTACACAATCTATACATATCGCAACAAATTGAAGAATCGAGCCATCAACCGCGATACATTTGAGGATGCCGTCATGCGTATAAAATCTGTCTCTTAAGGGGTGGATTTGATAACAAAACGGGCATGGAACGATATGTTTCCGGCTGAAAATTCCTAAATTCATTCTATATTTTTGCTTATTTTGGAAATATGTAAATTATGTAATTTCAGATGTTTAAGTATATAGCTATATTTATATTTCCTCAATTTGCCGTTTCTGCTCTTGCACAAACCGCAGAATAGCTATAATTTTGCAATGCAAAGAGGCCCGAAAGCCATCTCTCCGACCGAAGGCACAACGAAAGACTACGATTAACGAATTTGCATATTTTTAGTTTTAGGGTTAGTATAGATTGTTAGTATCTTAGCGTGAATTCATTAGTTATATGAGAAGAATTGCATAATAGTAAATGTGTTTTTATGTTAGGTTTGTAGAGTCTTATTGCTAAGACAACAATACGACTTCTCCGGGAGGAGAGGTCGTATTGTCGTTTAAGGGGTTTGGATATGATAAGTATTTTTGTTAATTTCGCGCATTATTTCTTATTCATCAAAGCAAATGTTCCGGTCATTCTCTTTAAATATAAAAGGTGAGCTTCGCGAGTACACCCGTCCGCAGGTGATGGGCATAGTCAATGTGACCCCTGACTCTTTTTTCGAAGGTTCCCGCACGATGAGCGAAAATGATATTGCGCGCAGAATAGAGAAGCATATTGCCGCCGGTGCCGATTTCATTGACATGGGGGCCTACTCTTCCCGTCCGGGCGCTGACGATGTCTCGCCGGAAGAGGAGACTGAACGTCTGAAAACGGGAATGAGGATACTCCGTGCGATTGACCGGTCAATACCCGTTTCGATTGATACCTTCAGGGCCGATGTGGCCCGTGCCGCTATCGAGGATTTCGGTGCTGATATTGTCAATGACATATCCGGAGGGGATCTTGATGGCAAAATGTTTGAGACAGTTGCTGAATTGGGTGTTCCCTATATCTTGATGCACATGCGCGGAACGCCGTCTACGATGCAAAGCCTTACGGATTACAATGATGTGACTGCCGATGTCGTGGCCGACCTTTCGCGAAAACTTCGCACACTGCATCTTCTCGGAGTTGCCGATGTGATTGTAGACCCTGGCTTCGGATTCAGCAAGACTACTGAGCAGAATTTTGAAATGATGCGCAATCTGGAAGCCTTTGATGCGCTCGGCTGTCCTATTCTCGTGGGCATTTCAAGAAAATCGATGATAACCCGCACACTTGGCATCCCCTCTGACGAGGCTTTGGCGGGAACCGTAGCGCTTGACACTATTGCCTTGATGAAGGGAGCTGCTTTCCTTCGTGTCCACGACGTGCTCGAAGCTGTCCAGACAGTGAAACTATTTGAACTGACAACTGATTAAACACCCTCTAACTTTCCCTCTCATGGATCATTTCGGCATAAAGGACGCGCTCGACATCGCCATTGTGGCGCTGCTCCTCTTTTACTTATATAAAATAATGAAGGAAAGCGGCACGCTGAACATTTTCTTCGGTGTGTTGGCTTTTATCGTCGTCTGGGTCCTGACCTCGCAGATTCTTGAACTGAAACTCCTCGGGTCCATCCTCGACCAGTTCATGGGCATAGGCCTCCTTGTTCTCGTAATCCTTTTCCAGGATCAGATAAAACGTTTCCTTGTCGAGCTTGGTGACCATAAGCGCTGGCGTTTCTTAAAGAACCTTTTCCGTCACGACAAGCGCGACCCCTCAGCCGATACACGCAAATATGTGTTGCCTATTGTCTATGCGTGCATGAACATGTCAAAGACAAAGACCGGAGCGCTCATAGTCATCCGTCAGGAAATCTCCCTTGAGTCGTATGAAAAGAGTGGCGACATTATTGATGCCGACATCAATTCTCGCCTGATTGAAAACATATTTTTCAAGAATTCCCCGCTCCACGACGGCGCCATGATTATCGATCATGACCGCATCCGCAGCGCGGGTTGCATCCTCCCAGTCAGCCATGACCGCAACGTGCCTCGCGCGCTCGGCTTGCGCCATAGGTCTGCTCTCGGCATCTCGCAGGCTACTGATGCTTTTGCAATTGTAGTGTCGGAAGAGACGGGCAATATCTCTGTGGCTCACCGTGGGGCGCTTACGACCCGATTGAGCTCCACGGAACTTGAACACCGCCTCTCCTTGGTGATGGCTAACGATTGATAGCCCCCTATTAAAAACGGTTCGCATGTCGGCAGAGGGGATTTATTTGCCTATTCCATTTGTCGGAGTGCGATTTTTTTTGTAATTTTGTTTGCTCAAACGAGTCGTCGCCCGGCTGCGTTCTCTCCTCCGGCGCGGCAGAAGCGATGAATACAATCCGTTAACTATTTCGAGAAAACTATTTTAACCAGACTATGTCAGAAGACAAAGAACGCGAAGCGGCGTATAGCGCCAGTAATATCCAGGTGCTCGAAGGCCTTGAAGCAGTAAGAAAACGTCCGTCAATGTATATCGGTGACACCGGTGTCAAGGGACTTCATCATCTCGTCTATGAGGTCGTGGACAACTCTATCGACGAAGCGCTTGCCGGGTATGCCTCTCACATTGAAGTAACCATCAACAAGGACAATTCCATCACGGTGGTCGACAATGGACGCGGTATCCCCGTCGACATGCACGAGAAGGAACACAAGAGCGCGCTTGAGGTCGTGCTTACAGTTCTCCATGCAGGCGGTAAGTTCGACAAGGGTTCCTATAAGGTGTCAGGCGGTCTCCACGGTGTGGGTGTATCGTGCGTCAATGCTCTTTCGACATATCTCCGCGCTGAAGTGCGCCGTGAGGGCAAGGTGTTCATGCAGGAATATTCCTGCGGCAAGCCCACAACCGAACTTAAGGTGATAGGGGAGAGCGAGACCACCGGTACTACTGTCACATTCCTTCCCGATGCGTCCATCTTTACCGTGACCGAATACGACTACGACACTCTTGCCAACCGTCTCCGCGACCTTGCCTTCCTCAACGCCGGTATCACCCTTATCCTTACGGATATGCGCAAGCTTGATGCCGAGGGAAATCCCAAGACCGAAACATTCTATTCGCGCGACGGTCTCCGCGAGTTCGTGCAGTATCTCGACTCAAACAAGGAATCGCTCATCAACGATGTTATCCATCTCAACACCGAGCGTCAGGGCATTCCCGTTGAAGTCGCGCTGACCTACAACAATACATACAACGAGAACGTCTACTCGTTCGTCAACAATATCCACACAATTGAAGGCGGTACACACCTCACCGGTTTCCGTCGCGGCCTGACAACCACCCTTAAAAAATATGCCGAGGACAATAAGCTCCTTGAAAAGTGCAAGGTGGAGGTTTCTGGCGATGACTTCCGCGAAGGCCTCACTGCCGTCATCTCCGTCAAGGTTCTCGAACCTCAGTTCGAAGGCCAGACCAAGACAAAACTTGGCAACGGCGAGGTGCAGGGTGCTGTTTCGGCAGCCGTCAGCGCGGCTCTCCGCTACTATCTCGAAGAGCATCCCCGTCAGGCCCGTACCATTGTCGACAAGATTGTGCTTGCAGCTCAGGCCCGTCACGCCGCGATGAACGCCCGTCAGAAAATCCAGCGCAAATCGCCCCTCGCAGGTGGTGGTCTTCCCGGAAAACTTGCCGACTGCTCGTCGCGCCACGCTGAAGATTGCGAACTCTTCCTCGTCGAGGGTGACTCCGCAGGCGGTACAGCCAAGCAGGGTCGTAACCGTACATTCCAGGCCATCCTCCCTCTCCGTGGTAAAATCCTCAATGTCGAGAAAGCTATGGACCACAAGATTCTCGACAATCAGGAAATCACCAGCCTCTACCGCGCAATGCGCGTGACAATCGGCACCGAGGAAGACCCGATGGCAATAAACCTTTCGCGTCTTGCCTACCACAAGATTATTATCATGACCGATGCCGATGTCGACGGTAGCCATATCGCGACACTTCTCATGACATTCTTCTTCCGCCGTATGCGTCCCATCATCGAGCAGGGTTATCTCTACCTCGCCACTCCGCCGCTCTACAAGTGCTCGATCCGTGGCAAGAAGGAGGAATATTGCTGGACAGATGCCCAGGTGCAGCAGTTCATCGCAATCAACGGCGAGAAGACCAAGGTGCAGCGCTACAAAGGTCTTGGTGAGATGAGCGCGGAAGAGCTCCGTGACACCACTATGGATCCCGAACAGCGTCTGCTCAAGCAGGTGACCATCAGCGATGCCGTCGAGGCCGACCGTATCTTCTCCATGCTGATGGGCGAGGATGTCGCTCCCCGTCGTGACTTTATTGAAGCCAACGCCAACTACGCCAACATCGACGCTTAAACGTTTTTAAGAATAAAAGCGTTATTTTATAAAATAATCATCAATATCCCTACATACCTCGTACATACTATGGCTCAATCAAAGAAAGCAGTTGCCGGCTCACGAAGCGCCGCCACCCTCGCGAAGAAGGTGGAGGAGTTCGTCGCGCAGCAGAAAAACAACACATATAATTATAAGCAGGTGGCACACGCAATTGATGCGACCACTGCAACTCAGCAGCGCAACATTGCCCTGCAACTCGTGGAAATGGCCTTCAACGGCGAGATTATCGAAGTCGCGCCCGGCAAGTACAAATCTCCGCAGCGAGGCAATGAGGCGACAGGTGTTTTCGTCCGCCGAAGCAACGGCAAGAATTCCGTAATCACCGATGCGGACGGAGAGACCCTTTTCGTGGCCGAACGCAATTCGATGCGCGCCCTCAATGGCGACAAGGTCCGTGTCAACATCGCGGCCCATCGTCGTGGCGCGGAGCCGGAAGCCGAGGTTATAGAGATAATTGAGAAGAAGGACCAGACATTCATCGGCACCTTGAAGGTCGATCGTCATTTCGGTTATCTTCTGACTGATTCCAAATATCTTTCAACCGATATTTTCATTCCCAAGTCCAAACTCAAAGGTGGTCAGACCGGCGACAAGGCGGTAGTGAAAATCATCGAGTGGAAGGAAGATTGCAAGAATCCGAGCGGCGAGGTAATCGACATCCTTGGCCGCAGCGGCGAAAACAATGCCGAGATTCATGCTATTCTTGCTGAATTCGGTCTGCCGTACAAATATCCTGCGGCAGTCGAGAAGGCAGCCGACAAAATCGGAGCCGGGATTACTGAAGAGGTCATTGCGCAACGTCTTGACATGCGCGACGTGCTGACTTTCACCATCGACCCTGTCGATGCGAAGGACTTCGATGATGCACTCTCATTCCGTGTGCTTCCCAATGGTCATTATGAAATCGGTGTCCATATCGCGGATGTCACCCACTATGTGCAGCCCGACACCATAATTGACCGTGAGGCTCAGAAGCGAGCGACTTCGGTGTATCTTGTGGACCGCGTTGTCCCGATGCTTCCCGAGCATCTTTGCAACGGTATCTGCTCCTTGCGTCCCGATGAAGAGAAACTTGCTTTCTCCGTCATTTTCCACATGGACGACGAGGCCAAGGTCATCAGCTCGAAGATTGCGCGCACCGTCATCAAATCGAACCGCCGTTTTGCCTACGAAGAGGCACAGGAGGTTATCGAGACAGGTCTCGGTGACTGTGTGGAGGCTATTCAGAAGTTGAACGACCTCGCAAAGATACTCCGCCGTCAGCGCTACGAGAACGGCTCAGTTGAATTCGACCGACCGGAAGTCAAGTTCCACATCAACGATGATGGAAAGCCCCTTGGCGTGTTCTTCAAGGTCGCAAAGGATGCCAACAAGCTTATCGAAGAGTTTATGCTGCTTGCCAACCGCACCGTGGCTACCTTCGTCGGCAAACCGAAGGACAAGAAGAAACCCAAAGCATTCGTCTACCGTGTCCACGACGCACCGGATGCCACACGTCTTGCCGATCTTGCCAAAATCGCCCGCGCGTTCGGCTACAAGATAAAGGATTCGGGCACTCCGCGCGAAATCAACCGCTCAATCAATAAGATGCTTGCCGAAGTGAAGGGCAGAGGTGAGGAAAACTATCTTTCGACCCTCGCTATCCGTTCGATGGCAAAGGCTATCTATACGACTGACAACATCGGTCACTATGGCCTCGGTTTCGATTACTATACCCACTTCACATCGCCTATCCGCCGTTATCCCGACATGATGGTCCACCGTCTGCTCGAGCGTTATCTTGCTGGTGGTAGAAGTGTCAATCTCCAGAAACTTGAGGACCAGTGCAAGCACTCCAGTGAAATGGAGCAGCTCGCTGCAACTGCCGAACGTTCGTCAATCAAGTACAAGCAGGTCGAATACATGCAGGAGCATATCGGACAGACCTACAGCGGTATCATCTCCGGCGTGACCGAATGGGGCCTTTATGTCGAGCTGAACGACAACCTTTGCGAAGGACTTGTCCCCATGCGTGACCTTGCGGATGACTACTATGACTTTGACGAGAAGAACCATTGTCTCGTGGGTCGTCGCCATAACCACCGTTACCGTCTCGGCGACAACGTCGACATCAAGGTTGCCCGTGCCGATCTGGAGAAAAAGCAGCTCGACTTCGTGCTTCTCGACGATAAGGGACAGACCTTGCGCCGTGCAGGCGAGGATGACCTCGGAAAGAATGTCACGGTCAACGAGGCTCTTTCCGGAAATCACGGCAAAAAGAAACGTCGCCGTAAATAAGCCCGGCAAAGGTCCGGAGTCTATAACCGACAACAGAAAATCATACTTGCAGCGGTCTGCGTAACTTCGCCGACCGCTGTAAGTTCAAATACCGATACATATTTCCTTGCAGGTATATACGTTATCGTTATATATCGTAATTGAAAAAGAAATTTTAATCTTACAGCGAAATACCGATGAAAGAATTCAACGAATATCTTGAAATGGTCAATCAGGCGGTTGCCAATCTGAAATTGCCCGTGCAGCCGGCAGGACTTTATGACCCTATCCGCTACACTCTTGATTGCGGAGGCAAACGTCTCCGTCCGGTGCTCACTCTTGCCGCCTGCGAGGCGATGGGACGCGAACCGATGACGGCTATACATCAGGCAATTGCCATTGAGATGTTCCACAATTTCACCCTTCTGCACGACGATGTCATGGACAACGCCGACGTGCGTCGTGGCCGTCCGACTGTCCACAAGCGTTGGAATATGGAGACTGCCATACTTTCCGGTGATGCCATGCTGACTACCTCGACAATGCTTCTCGCCATCAAGGCCGGAGAATATCTTCCCTCCGCGCTTGAACTCTTCAATGGTACAGCGATGAACATCTACGAGGGCCAGCAGTATGACATGGATTTCGAGCAGCGCCTTGATGTGACTGTAGAGGAATACATGGAGATGATCCGTCTCAAGACCTCAGTGCTTCTCGGATGTGCCTGCGGAATGGGCGCTCTCATGGCAGGTGCAGATTTCGATTCACAGTTGCAGTTCTTCAACTACGGTGTCAACCTCGGCCTCGCATTCCAGTTGCAGGATGACTATCTCGACACCTACGGCAATCCCGAAACCTTCGGCAAGGCTATCGGCGGTGACATTCTCAACGACAAGAAGACATGGCTTTTCATCATGGCGATGAACGAGGACGAGACCGGCACAGTCAAGGCCCTCATCGGCAACAATGAGAACCCCGAGGAGAAAATCAGGAAAGTCCGCGAAGTCTATGACCGACTCGGGCTGCCCGACCGCATCCATGAACTCATCCGTGCATATATCGATACTGCCATAAGCTGTCTCGACCAGCTCAACATCATGCCCGAGGCTCGCAGTTTCTTCATTGATCTTGCACTCAAATCGGCAACCCGCAATAAATAATCAGTCATGCTGATCGACACCCATACACATCTCTATCTCGACGAGTTCGCGCCCGAAAAGATTGAGACAGTCCGCCGTGCGCTTGACGCGGAAGTCGGGAAGATGATTTTCCCGAACGTTGACCTCTCCACCATCAGCCGGATGCGTGAACTCCACGGTTCGTTTCCCGATGAGACCTATATGGCCATGGGGCTTCATCCCACGGAAGTAGGAGAGACGTGGCGCGACGACCTTGCGACTGTCAAGGCGGAGTTTGATGCGCATCCCGCCGATTATATTGCTGTGGGAGAGGTCGGTATAGACCTCTATTGGGATAAGACTTTTCGTTCGGAACAGATTGAAGCCTTCTCCATTCAGGTCGATTGGGCGGTGGAAAAGAATCTGCCACTCATCATCCATTGCCGCGAGGGACTTGCTGAAGTTCTTGACGTGCTGAAATCAAAACCGGTCAAACCGAAGGCTGTTTTCCATAGTTTCGGTGGAAGCGTCGATGATGTGAAAGCGATAAGGGAGGTCGGAGATTTCTATTTTGGCATCAACGGTATTGTCACGTTCAAAAATTCGCGCCTGTTTGAAGTCCTCCCTGAAATCGGAGCCGACAGGATTGTGCTTGAAACGGATGCGCCGTATCTTGCCCCTGTGCCCTACAGAGGAAAACGCAATGAGAGCGCATACATAGTGCGCACTGCTGCCCGCGTGGCAGAGATTCTCTCGGTATCTCCCGCTGATTTGGCTGAGATTACAACCCGCAACGCACTTACCCTCTTTGATGGGATGAAGTGAGCCAAAATGTGACAAAAACTTACTTTTAACAGTCGTCCGGCGATATTTTATTATTCGGACGGCTGTTATTCTGACGGTATTTTTGTAATTTTGTATGATTAATCACAGATTGTGAAAATTTATCAGTGCAAATGATTCCAAAATTATCTATAAAATTTATTGTCCTGGCTCTTGCCATGCTTTGCGCCTCCGGACTGTATGCGACCGATGGCAGTCCGTGGGTACAGGTACGGATTCCGGTGGCATGTATCCGTGACGGTAAGGGACATTCGACTGAGATGACTTCTCAGGCCATAATGGGCACTCCACTCCAGCTTCTTGATTCCGATGGAGAGTGGCTTCACATCAAAAGCCCCGAAGGCTATGAGGGCTATATGAATGTTTCGAGTATCGCGGAAAAGAGTGATGCCGAGATGTCAGCATGGCGCAAAGCCTCACGGCTTGTATCCATATCGCTTCCGGAAGTAAAGGTATATGCCACGCCCGATGGCCGTGGCCACGCGGATGTTGTGAGTGAACTTGTGCTTTCCTCAATCGTTGAAGGAAGTTTCATCAACGACACCCTCGCCTCTGTCATTCTTCCGGACGGACGTAAGGGCTATGCGAGAGCTGATGCTTTCCTGCCGGCCGAGAAGTGGGCCGACCGTCCATTTGACATGGACAGGGCCATGAATACTGCCCACTGGCTTCTCGGCGCTCCTTATCTTTGGGGCGCATGTTCGACCAAGGGCGTCGATTGTTCCGGCTTGGTGCGTGTTGCATATTTTGACCAAGGTGTGCTCACATTGCGCGATGCTCGTCAGCAGATAGAGATAGGCCGACGCATAGAGCCGTCGGATCTTGCCGGTCTTCAGCGTGGCGACCTCCTGTTTTTCTCAAACACTCCTGATGGGCGTATCTCGCATGTGGCAATATATGACCGCGACGGTCAATATATCCATTCTTCAGGACTTGTCAAGAAGAACCGCATGACCGCCGACGACCCCGATTATTCCAAGCGTTGTTATCGTGGAGCCTCGCGCATTGTCGGGATGGAAGGAACCGAAGGAATTGTGAAGATGATTCGTCATCCCTGGTATTTTGATACTGTAGATTAAGAGGGTGTTTAATAATAAATGTTAAACCAGAGTGGATGTGTTTTTGAGATAAATTATTCATAACCAGAGGGAGCATAGCTGTAGCTATGTGACCGAGGGTTAGGAATAATTTAGCCAAAAAGACATCCATGCAGTAAAACAATTAAAATTCATAAAAATGGCACATGGATAAATGAAAAAATATTACTCCGGCGGCATCCAATCTCATGGATGTCTTCCGTCCTGAAAATCGGTCACATAGCTACAGCTATGCTCCCTCTTTTCATGCCGGAATCCATCTCATGAGATTGGACTCTGGTTTTAACATTTGTTTTTAAACACCCTCTAACTACCCTCTAAAAAATTATGATAACATTTCTGATTTGCCTGGCTCTTCTGGTCACGGCATACTTCACTTACGGCCGTTATCTCGAACGTCTGGCCGACGTTGACCCCGAACGCAAAACACCTGTCGACCGTCTGGAGGACGGTGTCGATTATATCCGCCTGCCCCGTTGGCGAGTGTTCCTTATCCAATTGCTCAACATTGCCGGTACCGGACCGATTTTCGGAGCCATACTCGGTGCATGTTTCGGTCCGGTCGCTTTCCTTTGGATTACTCTCGGAGGCATATTTTTCGGAGCGATGCACGATTTCATGTCTGGTATGATGATTATGCGCCACGATGGCCGCAGCCTGCCTGAGATAATCGGTATCTATCTCGGAATTTCGGCCCGTGCCGTAGTCAGGGTATTCTCGATTGTACTCATG
The DNA here is from genome assembly GCF_910577345.1 of uncultured Duncaniella sp. GTDB lineage: Bacteria > Bacteroidota > Bacteroidia > Bacteroidales > Muribaculaceae > Duncaniella. The sequence continues at coordinate 183,288 of NZ_CAJTMT010000001.1, read as the reverse complement.
GTTCTTGTCGGAGCGGTCTTTATCCTCAGTCCTGCCTCCTTGCTCACAAGCATGGTTCCCGGCATCAGTCAGGATGTGTGGGTATGGATAATCCTTGCATACTATATTCTTGCCACCATGCTTCCGGTCGACAAGGTCATCGGTAAGGTCTATCCAGTGTTCGGGGTGGCATTGGTTGCAATGGCAGCCGGCCTTCTCATCGTGCTCCTTACAGGCCGGTACGAGATACCTGAACTTACAACACTTCATAATTTCCAGCTCAATCCGGAGGCACTTCCAATTGTCCCGACGCTCTTCATTACTATTGCCTGCGGTGCAATTTCAGGTTTCCACGCCACTCAGTCACCGTTGATGGCCCGTTGCATTGAGAGTGAGAAGAAATGCCGTTCGGTCTTCTACGGTTCCATGATTTCCGAAAGCATCATAGCCCTTATCTGGGCTGCTATCGCTATGGCCTTCTTCCACGGACCGACAGAACTTGGCGAACAGCTTGCTGCAAACGGTGGCAATGCCGCATGGGCTGTCGATGTGATTTCCAATACGACTCTCGGTAAGGTCGGTGCCATACTCGCCCTGCTCGGAGTGGTTGTAGCACCCATCACTTCCGGCGATACGGCTTTCCGTGGAGCGAGACTGATTGTAGCCGACATTTTCAATATTGACCAGCGTCCGATTGTGAAACGTTTCGCAGTCTGCATTCCGCTTTTCGTTGTCGGATATTCCATCACACTGGTCAATTTCGACATTATATGGCGTTATTTCGCCTGGGCCAATCAGACACTGGCTGCTGTGGTTCTTTGGACAATCTATGTCTGGCTTGCGCGCCGGAAATCAAACTATTGGGTTGCGCTTATCCCGGCCATTGCCATGACATTCGTGGTCACTTGCTTTGTCTTCGTATCGCCGCAGTTCTTCGGAATTGAAAACAAGATTCTGGCCTTCACACTTGCCGCCATCACCACCGTCGGTTTTGGATTCCTTGCCAATACCCGTGTGAGTCCAAAGGTTCTCATTCCGGAGGAAGAGAGTGTGGCATGATTCAGTTATAAACCTCATTGAAAAAACGAATAGAACGATGCTTATACTTAACACAAGTTTTCATGTCCATACAAGTCTCGACGATCAGTTCAAGGCTTGGGTACGTCGCGATTATATACCCTCGGCCACGACTTCCGGCCTTTTGTCGTCACCGCGTTTCGCAGCTCTGCTCATCGAGGTGCAGGAGGATTGTGTGAGCTATGCCGTAAGTTTCGAGGCTGAGACGGCCGAGAATGCAGTGAAGTGGCATGACGGGGAGGGGGCCGCACTGCGCGGTGAGCTTCAGCGCCGTTTCGGCGAGGGTGTTGTATTTTTCACGACTTACATGGAAGAACTTCCTTTAGAATGAGAGTGATGGCTGACAGTCACGACAAAATAATTATCGGAATTGACCCCGGCACAAACGTGATGGGCTACGGTATTCTCGGCATCAAGGGAAAGAAGCCCGAACTGATTGCTTTGGGTGTTGTGAAGCTCAATAAGTTCGACAGTCACTACCTTCGCTTGCTGCGCATCCATGAGCGTGTACTTGGACTGGTAGAGCAATTCCTGCCTGACGAGATGGCGATAGAGGCACCGTTTTTCGGGAAGAATGTGCAGTCGATGCTGAAACTCGGACGTGCGCAGGGGGTGGCTATGGCTGCTGCCCTGTCGCGCGACATTCCGATTACGGAATATGAGCCGCGAAAGATAAAAATGGCAATTACCGGCAGCGGAGCCGCAAGCAAGGAGCAAGTGCGCGAGATGCTCAGAAGAATCCTGAATATATCGCCTGATAAACTGGACATAGAGCTTGACGCGACCGATGCACTCGCGGCCGCACTTTGCCATCACTATGAGTCATCGCGCCCGATACCGTCGGGTGGCCCGAAGTCGTGGAAAGATTTTGTGGCAAAGAACCCGGACCGTGTGAAGTAGGTTCGGGAAGCAGCAGAAAGACCGGAATTGCCGGGGATGACGATGTGAATTCTGAGAGGCGGAGATGGAGAGAGGATTTCATGAGAGTGGGGGATTTAGGGTGGAGTTTGCCGGATGAAAAGTTCGGTTTTGTGGGGAGTGGTGTTTCATGCAGCAAAGTTAGGCCATAAAAGGACGGAAAAGGTGCGATAATGCAAATCACACCTTATTTTTTCCCTGTCTTTTCCTTTTTCTATCTCTGATGAAGAATCCGATGTGGCGGAAGAGGGTCGGGAAGAAGCCGAAATAGTGCGACATGATTTTGAAGCGTTCCCAGAGTGAGGCACGATGGTTGGCCGTAGTGACCCCTTCCGACAGGTAATCTATGATTATGCGGTCAATATAGCAGTTGCGGTGTGAACGTTGGAGACACCTGATGCACCATTCGTAATCTGCTGAGAATCTGTAGCGTGTATCAAAATTGTCAACCAATTTTCTCAGTACGACAAATGCCTGGTGACAGACCACCATTCCATCCTTGAAGCTGTCAAGTGTAAGGATGGACGGAGCCGTCAGATGACGGTCACCAATGCGCTTGCGCGCTGAATCGACTATCTGTGTCTGTCCATATACGATACCCGGGTAGTCATTGTCCATGATAGCGTCAGCAATCAGTTGGAGAGTCTTTGCATTATGGAAAGTGTCACCGGCATTAAGGAATATCACATAATCGCCTTTAGCTATGCCAAGGCCCTTGTTCATCGCGTCATACAGGCCATTGTCAGGCTCCGAGATGATTGAGATCTGCTCTATTCCCGAATTGCGCGCAAGCTCGACGGTGTTGTCGCGGGAAGCACCGTCTATGACAAGATATTCAAACAGTTTGCATGTCTGCTCGCCCACACTGCGCAACGTGGCCGGCAGAGTGGAGGCGGCGTTGTAAGTTACAGTAATAATGGAAAAAAGTGGATTCATGAAGTTGTTGAATATGATGTTGTGAAAATGATTGTCAATCAAAATCTCCTGCCGAAAAATGAGGTTTCCGGCAGGAGGAAAATGGGAAGTCTCCGCATCATGAACAATATATTACCAGTCATGACAGCGGGACTAAATGCTTTTTACATGTTCTGCACGAGGGAAACGATAAGCTCCTTGCCATCCTCGCTCTCTTCGAACTTGATTTTCCCTTCACGGGCAAGCCATCCGAGTGCGGCGTAGAGTTCCTTTTCGGTCTTTACCTTGGCATTCTTCTTGAGCTGCTTGGTACCAAGTGCTTCCGCTTCGTTAAGGGCGGCCCATACGCTTCCTGCGTTCAAGCCGATAGTGTCAGTGTTCATTGTTGTTGAGAATTTAAATTACACAAAAGTTATTGGATTAGTCAAAAGTTATATGCGTAGGGTGATTTGTAGCTTCTACAATTAATTATGTGTCTTAGCGTTTCCCTACAAATTTACGATTTATTTTATAATTTTTTACTATTTTGCAAACAATTTTATGCCGCTAAAAGTTCACAAGGCGCCAATGCTTTATGCATCAGCGCCTTGTGGGTTGTAATTATTGCCGGTTTTGACCGGATTATTTGCTGTAGAGAAGATATGAGGTGTAGGGTGAGAGCGTTCCGCTGAGTTTGCCATCCTTGACAGAGAATGAAGTGCCGTTGACAGCGTCCTGATAATCACCGTCGGCAAGAGTGGTGTCAAGTCCCTCGACTGTCTGCGCTGCGGAGGAGATGTTGATCAGCGCTGCTCCGGCATTGCCACGGGCAACCTCGATAACTGTGCCGTTGTTGGCGGTGGCGATGGTTTCGGGCTGACCTTTCATGTCGCGACGGAATTTGTTGACAGCCACAACCTCCGGATGCTTGAACTCATCGTTGCCTCGCGCTCCGACACGGTTGTTGCCCCAATAGTTGTCGCGGGTGCTTCCGGCTGGACGGCTGAAGAAGAGGGGAGTACCGTTCTGACGTGCTGCGAGGAACACCCAACCCATGCGGATCTGTTCGTCGGTCAGTCCGGCTGATTCATGCTCGTTTGCGTATGTGTCGTGCGACTCTACCCAGGTGACAAGGTGCTTTCCATCGACAGGATGGTGCCAGTTGAGAAGCGAATCTGCCGAGAAATCAGCCTTGTCGAGCACGGTGCGGAGTGCATGACCATAGGCACTCGCGGTGAGATCCATGTATTCCGCATATTCGGTTTCCTTGACATTCTTGTCCTGAAGCACCTCACCATAGATGAAGAGCGAGTCTGCGGGAACTGCAAGTTTGAGACCCTTCACTTCCTCACGTCCGGTTGCCACATCCCAGAAATTGTTGCGGGTTGCAAGGCTGTCGAGGGGATCGGAGGGGAGGCCGATATGCTTGGCCGTGTCATAGCGGAAACCCTTCACACCAAGGCTGAGAAGATCGTTGACGTAGGTCATGTAGTAGTGCTGGAAGTCAGGATTCTCAGTGTTGACGTCAGGCAGACCACCCATTTCGCCGGTCGTACATTCGTAACGGTCATTGTAATCCTTGATGGGAGTGAAACCGTTGGCATGATAGAGCTTGTCATGACCACCGACTGCTTCGTCAAGCGAGGGTAGGACGGCTGTATGGTCTATAGCGGTGTGGTTTGGAAGCACATCGACGATTACTTTCACGTTGTATTTTGCGGCGCTGTCCATCATTGCCTTGAACTGGTCACGGTTTCCGAGGAGATAGTTGCCGATTTTCCAGTCTGTAGGCTGATAGTAATAGTACCATTTTCCGGCTACGGAGTCACCGGGTTGGGAGAAAAGGGCCATGCCGCCGTTCTCTCCTACAAAGCAGGTGTTGGCAGGTGAGGTCTGGACGTAGGCATAGCCGGCTTCGGCGATGTCCTTCATGTTGGCAGCGATGGTGTCGAATGACCATGACCAGGCGTGGAGGATTACGTCGTCGTTCGTGTCGGCGGTTGCCAGAGTGTCTTTGCCCGGGCTACAGGCCGCAAGCAACCCGGCTCCGGCAAAGGCGAAGCATAAGATTTTTTTCATTTAGTGTAAAAGCTTAAAAATGTAAGTATGATGGAAACAAATTAGAAATAAAGGCGAAGGGCGGTGAGATAGAGGAGCGAGGCGGGAACCACGAGGAGCAAGGAGTCGATACGGTCGAGGATACCACCGTGACCGGGAAGGAGTGTTCCTGAATCCTTTACACCGAGCGTGCGTTTGATGAGCGATTCAACAAGGTCGCCCCATGTGGCAAAGGCTGAGACTACGACACCGAGGCCGCAAAGTCCTCCTATCGAGATATTGTCGAAATATTGGGGGAATCCGTATTTGAACACGAAGGCCGATGCGATTGCGAACACAACTCCACCGAAGAAGCCTTCCCATGATTTGTTGGGAGAGATTCGGGGGAACAGTTTGTGTTTGCCTATCATCGAGCCTACGCAGAATGCACCCGTGTCGTTGAGCCATATCATGATGAACATGGCAAGCAGGAGGTGCATACCGTTGGGGAGGGTGTAGTACATCGACATCAAGCCGATCGGGAGTGCGATATACATCTGACCCATGTAGGAATACGCGAGATTAGTCAGCGGAGATGCTTCCTGATTGTAGAGTTGGAGAACAAGTCGCACAATCAGGTAGAGGAGATAGACTGTGAAGAATGTCCCGCCGAGTACGGCCATCGTGAATGGCGACAATACGCCTGTGTTGACGCTTCCGAGCCCGACGCACAGAATCAGGCCACCTGCAACATCGATGATGAGCGTGGTGATGTTCTCTCCACCGGTTGATGCGTTGGTGAGATGATAGAATTCTTCAAGAGCAAGGATTGCAATGATGCCGAAAAATACAATGAAAGGCCAGCCGCCCAAAAGGACAGAGGCGCAAATCAGACCGACATAGATGATTCCTGTTATGCTTCGTAATATGAGGTTTTTCATCGCTAAGTAGTAAATTTGTGCAAAATTACTCAAAATTTACTTATTAATTGCTTCCTTCAAGCAATTATTTAGACCTTTCCTGCCACTTAATCACTTAAATTAGTTGTTTATGAGGCCGAATTTTCTTTATAATGGCATTTTGTCACCGGATTGTCATCATCTTGTCAGCGAAGAAATCGCTGTGGTATAGTTTGTGAGGGAATTCGCTTTGAGGATTTTTTTGACCGGTTTGCGGTCAAAGTCGGCTCCGAAGTATTCCCACATAGGTTTGATTTTAGACAGGACTTGCGCATCTCCCCCTGTGAGAGTCGAACGGTAGTGATTGAAGATGGCATTGTGGAGCTGAAGAAGTTTTTCGCTGCGCTCTTCCCGGGACCATTCCCTGTTTTCCGTCCATTCGTTGAACAGCGAGGGGCGCATGAGGAGTCCGCGCCCTGCCATGATTCCTTTTATTGACGGATGGCGTTCACGGAGGCTGTCAATCATTGATGGAGTTGTGATGTCGCCGTTGAAAATGACCGGGTGGATAAGGGCGTTTGAAAATTTGCTGAATTCGTCTGTGTGGAGTTCCCCTCCGTATTGCTGCGAAGCCGTCCGAGGATGGATTGTCACATGTTCGAGGGGCATACGGTTGATGATGTCGACCAGCGGCTGCCATTCTTTTGGTGAGTTTGTTCCGAGACGCATCTTGAGTGAGAAGGTAATATCCGGCATTTCAGTCATGAGATTTCCGATTTCCTCGATTACGTCCGGATGTGACAGCATACCGGCACCTCGGCCTTTGCGCACTTGCGGGACAAAGGGGCAACCCATGTTAAGGTCAATGGATGTATGACCGGCAAATTTGATTTTATCTACAAGCAGGGTAAATTCTTCCGGGTTCTTGAAAATGATTTGAGGGATAAGCTGATGGTTGCCGTTAAGCGGAATGCTTATCTCACGAATATCTCGAGGTCTCACATCTCCTTTTTCAAGTCGCAGGAAAGGGGAGAAGTAAGTGACATTCATTGCGCCGGTTCCATAAATTTCAGCATGGAAATGGCGGAACGGGGATTCGGTAAAGCCCTGCAAGGGGGCAGCCATGAGGCGGAAATCGCTATCGTTCCTCATTGTTGCGCAATATCATGAAATGTTCTTTTTTGCCGCTTTCGGAATCGGATTCTGTATGGCTGTATGTGAATCCGCATTTTTCAGCCACACGGTGTGATTTGGCATTATCATCGTAATGCCCTATCCATAATGCGCGCAATCCCAAATCTTTGAATCCATGATTAATGAGAGCATTGACGGCCTCGGGTATCAGTCCCTGTCCCCAATATGGCACGGCAATCCAGTAGCCGAGTTCCCCTTCGTCGGCCTGAATACGGGACGAATGGACACCTCCGGGAATGATTCCGCAACAGCCAACCGGTTCTTGCGTCTCTTTCAGCACAACCGCATAGACTTCGGGGGCTGAAAACACAGTCCGGATAATCTCGCGGCTCTCTTCAACGGACTTGTGAGGAGGCCATCCGGCAGGAGTGCCTACTCTCGGGTCACCGGCGTATTTATAAAGAGTCTCAGCATCCTCTTCGCGCCACGGACGCAAAATCAATCGTGGAGTCTCAATTTGCATGGTTAAGCGTATTCTTTATTTTTCTTTTTTCTGACTGTAATAATTACTTTTTATAACCGGGATGCCCAGATACCCGGTTTCTACTTCGAGGGGGATGGTTGTGTTGGTGCGGAGGCGGTCGTGGCGTTTCTTTGAGACAGGAAGTGTTTTCAGTCTGCCGTTGGAGAAGCGTACTTCAATCGAATAGACATAATATGGAGTCCCACGTCCGACGGTGCGGCGCCCGACTCGCTTTGTGTGGTACCGGGTCTCGCGATAGCGGTGCTCAACGGTCACGTTCTCCGTGTGCAGGTCTTTGTCGTCGGCAAAGAAATAATTGACACTAAAGAACGCAAAAATAAGTACGGTGAAACTGACAATCGCATGGAGAGTGAAGTTGATGGGTGCGAAGTCGGAACATGTGAATTTCTTCCAACGGTGTGACATCGCCAATGATGAAATTACGGCAAGAAGCGCACAAGCGCTGACCGGTTTCCACCAGTCAATCAAAGTGTCGTCATACAATGCTCTGCTTCCTCCGAGAAGAAAAATGACAGCGACACCCAAAGCAATCCATCCGGCCGGTCTCGCAATTTCCTTTAACTTGAATTTTGCCATTGCTCTTACTAATTGACTATACTAATTGACTAAGTTTTGCAAAAGTAAGCAAAATCCGACATTCATCTTTGCTTATAAGGAAAATTTATTTCTCAATCATGCGTGATGAGTACGATTCGTGGCTTGGATTGCGACGAAAAGCATTATCTTTGCATGGTTGAATCATGGATTGATTTGACGGATAAACGATAGATTATAGACCAATTATAATAAATGTATAATATAAGGAGAAAAGTCACCGGATGGATGCGGACAATCGTGCCGGTTTTGGCAATGTGCATTATGCTTACCGGATGCCGGAGGTCTGACGACGAGATTGTTGAGGCAAATATAGCCCGCATCAACAGTCTTGTCGAGGCGAAGGACTATGAAGGTGCGCTCGAACTGGCGTTCGATACTCGTAATATGCTTGACGCGGATGCCCCTGCAGAACTTGAAGCCCGCATCCAGAACTGTTTCGGGTTGATATACTACAATGCATATAAAAGAGGGGTTGCTAAGGAGTATATGAAGATGGCTCTTGACGGATTCCGCAATCCGGGTGAGGCGAATGGCCTTGAAACAAGCCTGTGGAATTATGCCCTGACGGTCAACAATGTGGACTCGGTCTATGAAATCCTGTCGGAATGCAGGGATTTGAGCCGTAGTGCGGGAAATGAATTGCTTGAAAACCGCTCACGTCTATTTTTAGGGAAAATCGCGATTCTGCGAGGCGAGTATGAAGGCGCCCGGTTGATTCTCGACAGTGTTTCGCCTGTAGCCGAAAGGAACGATGACATAGACATTGATTTCAAAATGATAGGTGCCCAACTCATGAATGCGGAAGGGGATTATGAGGGTGCCATAAGGATACTGAATACTTTGAGCCACTCGCCGCTCTCGATTGACGGAAAAGTCTATCGATACTCGTTGCTGAATGTATGCGCCCGCAATGCGGGGAGATATGAGGAGGCGCTGGCCTACAGCGACAGTCTTTCGCTTTGTCAGGATTCCATACAGAAGCTTGCGTCATCGGAAAACGTTGACAGGGTCGAGCATGATTTCTCGATGCGTCTGCTAAAGGAGAGGGAACTGCGCAGATTGATTATAGTGGTGGGTGTCGGACTTGTCGTGTTTCTGTTTGTCATAATCGTGTTCATTCAGCGCAGTCGTCGCCATAAGGAAAATCAGCTCGCATTGGTAAAGAAAATATCTCAACTTAATCTCCGGATTTCCGAGCTTTCGGAAAATGATGAACAAGAGGAGGATGGAAGTGATGAAAAAGAGGGAGCTGTGCTTGAAAAACTTCGTCTCAACCGTGAATTCCTGATGGCGCAACCGGAATACAGATTGCTTCAAAAACTCAATCTCGAACGCAATGCAGACGACATCGACCGCCGTGAGTTGAAAACCGTCACCGATACTGTTGTCGGACAGTTCGCCGACATCTGTGCTTTGCTCAAATCAATGTATCCGTCACTGACTTCCGACGATGCCCTCTACTGCATCTTTTCGTTTGTCGGACTTTCCAAGGAATGTCTGTCAGCGGCTATGGCGGCGAGTGATGAAGCTCTCCGGCGACGCAAGAGCAGAATAAAGCAGAAAATGCCACAAGGAATGTTTGAAGGGATATTCCACACCTGAAACATGGCAGGATATTTGTGACAAAGGCGTGACACGGGAAAGTTGTCACGCCTTTGTCCGTTATGCTGCAATGAGTTGTCCCTAATTTTGCTCCGTCAATCACAAAATCGAGCAAAAATGAAACATTCAGCAATCCTATCATTATCCTTGTTTTTTCAACTCTGCCTGCCCGTAGCGGCTTCGGGCGACGTAACGGCTGATTCCATTCCCGAAGTGCAGACTTTGGGAGAAGTCATTGTCAATGCGCAGCGCAAATATGTGAAATCAACCTCACGGGGTATAAAAATCACGATGGCAGGGAATCCTCTCTCAGAGATAGGCAGTGCGGTCGATGCCATAAAGCAAATGCCGCTCATCGACGATGCTTCCGGAGAAATATCGGTCATAGGGAAGGGGAATCCAATCATTTACATAAACGGGCGTCGTATGCAGAACCGTGACGAACTTTCTATGCTCACGTCCCAAGAATTGGCATCTGTGGAAATCATCACCAATCCTCCTGCCAGATATGGTTCGGAGGTAACGGCTGTAATCCTTATCCGTACAAAGGACAGGCTGGCAGGGATGTTTGGAGGGGTTCAGGCAAATGTGTCGGCTTCGGAAGCCATGTCGGAAAATTTAGCGGTGAACGGTGGATGGACATTGGAATCGGGTATAACGGTTTTTGCAGATGTAAAAGCCGACGAAAGCCGATTCAAGCAGAAGCGGTTCTACAATGAGCAACTGTCGGCAGGGGATATTGAATACTTTTCGGATACATACGCCCATGTCAAAAACAGGACCCGGTCCTTTGTCCTTGACGGTGGAATGAGCTATGAACATGGGAATAACTCCTTCGGGTTGAAATACACATTCAGCCGTCAACCTTCAGGCCGCTTTTTCAGCGATGCCGATACCCGTACCGACATGCTCATCCCTGAAAATATCAGTTCCGAAACCCAATTGTCGTCAAGAGACTATCGCCACTACATCAACCTTTACGGTGATTTCGAATTACCCTACAAGCTGCATCTGCGGATTGACGGCGATTATGTCAACGGCAGCTCCGTTTCGACATCCATCACTAATGAAACCGAAGCGGAGAGAATGATTGCGAACCGAAACCGGACATACAGCCGTATTGCCGCAGGTAAAGTTGAATTGACGAAAACTATTTCAGGTTTAGAGGTGAGTGCCGGTGCAGATTTCACCAATACCGTCAGCAAACAGCGCTTTATGAGTGAAACCAACCATGACGACGGCGGCGTGTTGCATCCAGCGACTGATGATGTCAGACAAAATCTGTTTTCCGTCTTCGCGTCGGTTGACTACAACGTCACCTCGAAATGGAAGATTTATGGTGGCGTAAGATATGAGGCTGTTGACATAAATTATGACCGCAATCATGTCCATAATCCAGAACTGTCGCGAAACTATCGGAATCTGTTGCCCAATATCGGTGTCACTTTCATGGATGCAGTGACAGCATCGTTGTATTACCGTCAGAATATCTATCGTCCTTCATACACTACTCTTGACAGGAACTACAGCTACGTCACTCCCACGCTTTGGGAAGCCGGCAATCCGGAACTGCGCGCGGTGCTCATTCATGACCTCGGTCTGAACATATCCTACAGGAAGTTCATCTTTCAGGCGAGTGCATCGAGGGCATTGCACAAAATCGGGCTTATATATCACCATAATGCCACCATTGCAAGCAATGTATGCACGTTTGCCAATCTTCCTGCTTACAATTACCTACAGTTTGTGGCCGTGCAGAGTCTTGATGTCAAATTCTGGCATCCAACGCTTCAAGGCATCCTGTATCTTCAGGATTTAAAATATGGAGAACCACAAAGAAGCTACACCACTCCTCTCTACCGTCTGTCGCTCAGAAACCGTTTTGACCTTCCATATAAGATTCAGGCCTACCTTTCGTTCAATCTTTTCGGGTCGGGAAATGTGGAAGTTCAGTATTGTCGCCCAACATGGCAAGCAGCTCTTACATTAAGTAAGAGTATCGACAATTGGACGTTTACGTTGGCGGCAAACGATATTTTCAACAGTTGGCGACAAAAATACATTACTGATACGGATGATGTATGCTTTACAAAGAATGTCAAGGGTGCTTCATCGTATATTTCGTTCTCGGTTCGCTACCGGTTCAAAACAACGCCCAAAAGTTACAAGGGAAAGACCGTGAGAGCTGACGAAATCGAACGCTTGTAAATAATGAAGTTAATTATGTCTATAATAATAAAGGTTAATTATATTCATAATAATGCCGTCAAGGTGTAAATAATACAATAAGCAGGGGCGTAAATTAATTATTTTTTCTAAATTTGCAGACGAATCGGACATGGTCAACGACTTTCCCGCTTCGTTTGCAGATTTTTTTGTGGCGTATCAGCGCACACAGAAGCGACCCTACTAATCATCAATCTAATTAATCGCGCGTGACATGACAAGCCTCTTCGGTAAAAAGGTAAGGGATTTCATTGAGGGCAATCATCTTGTCGGGAAGACGGACAGGATTGTTGTCGGTCTCAGCGGCGGAGCAGATTCCGTGGCCCTGCTGCTTGTGTTGCGCGAACTGGGCTATGATTGCGTGGCCGCGCATTGCAATTTCCATCTGCGTGGAGAGGAGAGTATGCGTGACGAACGTTTCTGCCGTGACCTCTGCGCCGGACTCGGCATTGAGTTCATCATGCAGGATTTCGATGTGGCACAAAGCCGGGAATTGACGGGCGAATCTGTCGAGATGGCTTGCCGTAGATTGCGCTACGATTGGTGGGACAGCTTGCTCCGTGAAGGGGTAGGGCATGTCCTTGCCGTGGGACATCACAGGGAGGACAATGTGGAGACATTCTTCCTCAATCTTCTCCGAGGCAGCGGTCTTGCAGGACTGAAGGCTATGATGCCACGGAATGTCAATACTATCCGTCCACTCCTTGACTCCACAAAAGCTGAAATTATTGACTATCTCGACAGTCAGGGTGTGAAATTCGTGACCGATTCAAGCAATCTCTCCAATGACTACAAGCGCAACCGTCTGCGAAATATTGTCATACCCGAACTGGAGAAGATCTTTCCGGGTGCCGCAGAAACCATTGCGGCAAGCATCTCGCATCTCCGCGACAATTATGCCCTCTATACAGACTATACAGATGAGCTCCGCAGCAAGTACATGGATGCTGACGGGTCGATTAATCTCAGTCGCCTTGTGACCACGGAGAAAAATTCGAGGATGGTTCTTTTTGAACTGCTCTCTAAGGTCGGCATGAACATGACACAAGTCGACAATATCCTTGCCACTATCAACGACAATGGTGCCTGTCCCGTCTCGGGCCGGACATTCAGAACTACGGCCATCACCTATCTTCTCGACCGCGGGAAACTGATACCTATGGATGATGCGGGAGATGATGATTTCTGCGAGAAAGTCAATCTGTTTTCCGCTCCGTTTTCAGCACGACGCTTGAACCTTGATGAATTCGAACTTATGCGCAAGGAGCGACGGTTGAATCCTCATGCGCTTTATCTTGACAGCCGTGTGCTTGACGGAGAGCCTGAGTTTGAACTGAGATCCTGGCGCAAAGGTGACCGGCTGGAGCCTTTCGGGATGAAGGGGAGCAAACTCGTCAGCGATTTGCTCTCGGATGCAAAATATTCGTTGCAGCAGAAAAGATCGGTCAGATTGCTGACTCGCAACGGTCAGGTGCTGTGGGTGATAAATCTCCGCACCTCGCGCAATTTCGCGGTGGACAGGACGAGCCGTGAAGTACTTGAAATAATATACCAATCCAAATAACACTTCGTGTGACTATGACAGAACTGTTTATTAAAAATATGGTGTGTCACCACTGCAAGGAAGCTGCCGAGCGGCTTCTCCGGGATATGGGTTATTCAGATACGGAAGTGACTCTCGGCAAGGCGACCATTGCTGAAGAACTCTCGGCCGAAGAAATTGAAAAGATAGGTCGGGCGCTCAAAGAGATAGGTCTGGAACTGCTTACCGATCCTGAATCAAGGTTGGTTGAAAAGGCGAAATTGCTCGTCATCCGTCATATCCGCGAAGAGGGTCACAACCATAATCTTTCCGAATGTCTGAGCCGACATCTGAATGTCAGCTACGATACGGTGAGCCGTGTGTTTTCACAGAAGGAGGGGCGGACTCTTGAAAAATATCATATCGCACAAAAAGTGGAACGCGTGAAGGAGCTTTTGCAGCATAATGAGTATACGCTATCGGAAATTGCCGACATGGTTGACTATTCGAGTGCAGCCCATCTGTCACGGCAGTTCAAGTCCGTCACAGGCATGACCCCGACCGAATATCTGAAAGGGCCACGCGAACGGATTGATTTGAGTCAAATCTGAAAGTATTTTAATACAAAAAGCGTGGCATACGTCCCGCCCAAGAATCATATTTTATTCCTGAAGCTTGGGGGTGTCATCCTCGGTCTTCTTGTCCTCTTTTGCTGTGGCCTCGGTTTCTTTCAGGATTGAGGCTGCGAGTTGTTTGGACGCTTTCACTCCAAGTTTCTGAAGATTAAGCGCGCGGGTCATGAGATTGCCTGTTCCGGCAGTGAGTTTTGTCATGGCATCGTCGTAGGCTTTGCGGGTGGTGCCGAGCGCCTTTTCAATCCTCTCCATGTCCTTTGTGAAATCCGCGAACTTATCATACATCTTTCCGGCTTCTTCAGCGATAGTGATGGCATTTTTTGTATGGCGGTCGCGGCTCCAGAGCTGAGCAATGAGTTTGAGGCCTGAAACGAGGTGGGTCGGGGAAACGATGAGCACCTGACGGTCGTAGGCTTCCTGCCAAAGTCCCGGGTCAAGACGCATGGCCGCGATGTAGGCCGGTTCGTTAGGGATGAACATCATGACGAAATCGAGTTTGGCATCGCCGACATATTCCTGATAGCGTTTGCGTGCGAGCTCGTCGATGTGCTTCTTGACGGAACGGACATGGCGGATTGCGGCACCGTCGCGCAGCTCGTCATTATCAGCGTTGGCATAGTCGACAAATGCCGTCAACGAAACTTTGGAGTCAATGACAACGAAACGGCCATCGGGGTATTTCACGACAACGTCGGGACGCAGCAAAGTCCCGTCCTCGTTGCGCAGGGCGTTGCCGTCGATGTCGGTGGTTACCTGAGTGATGTATTCGACACCTTTTTGCAATCCGGATTTTTCAAGAATTGATTCGAGGACCATTTCGCCCCAGTCGCCTTGAACCTTGCTGTCGCCACGGAGGGCCTCGGAGAGTTCGCGGGCCTGACGGGAAATTGACTGGTTGAGATCAACGAGTTCCTTGATGCGTTCGGAGAGGGAGAAGCGTTCGCGCGCTTCATTATTATAAGTATCGGCTACTGTCTTTCGGAAATCGTCGATGTTGGTGCGCAACGGAGCGAGGATTTCGCGCAGGCGCTCCTCGTTTTGGGTTTTCAGGTCGGCTGTATTCTGACGAAGGATGTCGTTGGCAAGATTTTTGAAGCGGCTTTCAAGAAGAGCCTCCTGTTCGCGTCGCAATTGTTCCTGTTTTGCCTGATCGCTTTCATGGCGTTTGATTTCACCGGTGAGAAATTCGATGCGTGTCGAGAGTGCCGAGTTTTCCTCACGGACGGCTGACAGATGGTCGGAGGTAGCGGTCAGACGGGCAGTGAGTTCCTCGCAATTCCGTCGGCTTTCCGCGAGTGATGCGTTGAGGGCGGATATTGTGCCTTGAGCTTCAGCACGGGCTTTTTCAGCTTCCATGCTGAGACGGAGATTTTCTTTGTTGAGGGATTCAGTGCGCGAGAAGGCGCTGCGCAGGGCGTAAAGAGCAATGATCACTATAGCCACAAGGACAATAGCGAGAATCAGCGACACAGTCATGAGGCAGATGTGTGGGTTGGGGTGAGGAAAATGAAAGAAACGGGAAGATTCAAGAGGCGGGGAGAGGAGGCATGGCTTTGCGGAAATTAATTGGCCATGATGCCGCCAAGAGCGCCGATTTTGACGGGGACGAAAGTGTAGGCTCTCGCGAATTGCCGGATTTTGGCAAGAGTGGCTTTCGCAGGGCCTTGCTTCGATGAGGCTACGGCGGAGGGTGAGAGAATGGAGTCAGGAGTAGAATTTTTTGTCATAGGCGAACCGTTAGAGATGATTTTGCGATACAGCTTGCTTACCTTATATCAGACTAACGTTGCGTTGTTAAAATTTATTGTCAGTTGACGGTTAAAATATTTGTTGATGTCGGGATTTGGTTGGGAGGAGGAATGTTGGGGTAATCATGGTGCCCTCCGATTGGAAATGCCGTATTTATCCATTTCAAATAATGGAACGGGGCAATGTTTGTCTATGCGGGATGATATTGTCGGACATCTTCGATGCCCGTTGCTGCGTAACTAACGGTAACCCACACACCTTCGCGGAACGCAATTTCGCCCTGCGGGCTTCATTGCGTTTCCGCTCGATGAGGGGCTATTAGCGTACCGCTGCTTCGCAGCTTGCCTGTTGCCATCTCCGGCATGGTAAATCTTTTCTAAGAAAATAGTTCCATCGCCGCTTATGACCGCGCGGCTGCTTCATTGGCGAATGCTTATTCGGCTTCAATGATGCTGAAAACGTTTGTCAGATTATATGGGTCTATGGTGACGTTTTCCCATGCGCCGAAATATGAGGCGATGACGTATAATTGAAGTTTCTGTGCATTAAGTGAGCCGGGCTTATTCGGTATGGTCAATTTTAATGTGGATTCGTCACCCGAAGAATGACCTATGGCCGATTTTGTTATCTTGCAGTCAAATGTGGTGTTGGAGCTCCAGGCCGTACCTCCGCTGCCTAATGATATTTCAATCTCAGAGGCAGTGCCGCTTGACGGGGTCCAATAGAGTTTGTCGGCCGGGACGGGGATGTCAAGATTTTCATTTGATCGGACTTCAAATGTTTGATTGTATTCCTCTCCCGTTGTGGATTTGCTTTTTACAGATACATACAGCCATCCTTCACATTCAAACTTTGGTTGCTGTGAAAAAACTATTTTCTGGATGTTGTCGGCAATGATTATTTCAGCGTCACGACTGTTTTTCTGAATAAGGTTGCCTTTGAGGGTGAAATTGAGACGACCTCTCATATTTGTAAGCGGTATTTTAAACTCGAGGGGTTCACCGGAGTATGGCTTATCATCTATGCTATACCTCACGTTGCCACTGCTTGCAATCAATGAAACGCTCCTCAGCACGACACCTTTAGGAGCGGACATCTCGAGATTCGAAACGCGGATGGTCATTTCTTCCGTGACATTCATCCATTGGCCGGTCGGGGTTTCGGAGACATTGGCTGTTATCTTGACTTTAGTCGTATCGATAGGAGCCAGTTTGGGGTCGTCATGGTCAGAGCATGATACCGTCAACAGGCTGATGAAAGCTATGATAACTATACTTAGCTTGTTCATAATAATATTGATTTAGGAGTTAGATAATGTTGACTTGGAAGTTAGATTCATTCATAAACGAGACCCGATTTTAATGGAATTGGCCTCTCCACTTACACTGATGTTTTTATTGTCAGGATATTGCTCGATTACTGATTGCAAGGTAATACAGTGAGCATAGTTGAGACGAAGATTCTTTTCATAGCAATTCCCTTTCCTCTGACTCAAAGGCGTTTTAGTTCTTATAAAGAAACGTGAGCCAACTATGCCACGTCTTGACTTGATGGTCGTAGGAAACCTTTGATGCAGATGTAACAATAGCAGCCCACGCTATGAGCGTGAGAACCACTATGCTATCTCTTGCATCGTTTTGAAAATTTCCTACGTTCCCAAGTCACAAGATAAGCATAACGCTTCTTATTTTTCCGAAATGTCGTGATAGCCCGGTGGCTATCAATTGCAAAGTTAAACAGAATAATTGAAAGAACCGTGGTGTTTTTGCGATTTTTTACTTGCCGAATCTGTTGTAGAGTCAAATGTAGAATCTGACCTATAACTGGTGATGAATTTTAAGGAAAACAGGGTGGGATTAGAAATAAAAATGCTAATTTTGGAGTCAGAAAACCAATCAAAACATCATAAATCAACAAGAACAATGGTTAAACATATCGTATGCTTTAAATTAAAGGGAAGCGCGGAGGAGCGCCGTGAAGTGGCTGAACGTTTCAAACGCGCCTTGATGGAACTTCCCGCCGTCATTGATGTGCTCCAGTCAATGGAAGTTGGGCTTAATGAGAATCCCTCGGAAGATTGGGACGTGGTCCTGACCGCAGTAGTACCGGAAATGAAGGATGTTGAAATCTATGCCAAGCATCCTGCCCATGTGGCAGCCGCTTCGATCGTAGGGCCTCACAAGGAAGCCCGCGCTTGTGTTGACTATTATTTCGCCTGATTTTTTCCGCTTAGGAAAAACATGACAGTCATTTTTGACCTTGACGACACACTCTATGCAGAAATGGAGTTTGTCAGGTCGGCCTACCGGGAGATAGCGCGCAAACATGGCCGGGAGCTTCTCGGACCGATGTTGGCTGCGCCTTCTCCACGCGAGGCTTTCGATTCGACCGGACTGCCCATCGGGGAACTGCTACCAATCTACAGGAATCATTTCCCCGACATCCGTCTGCCGTGGCAATCGCTCTACACATTGGCCTCGCTGAAAAATCGAGGGCATCGGTTGGGGCTTATCACGGATGGACGGAGTCTGACGCAGCGCCATAAAATCCGTGCGCTCGGATTGGAGCGATTCATGGAGGAAGAATTGATTTTTATTTCAGAGGAGATGGGTTGCGATAAGATTTCCGGATGGTCGTTTGAACGGGTGATGGAGCTGTGTGGCGAGGGGGAAAGGTATATGTATGTGGGTGACAATCCAATGAAAGATTTTCTACCCGGAAACAGGCTTGGATGGGAAACTGTATGCCTGATAAATGGAGCGAAAGGAGAAAATCTTTTCAGTCAAGATTTTAGCTTGGTGGCAAAGGAAAATCGACCGAAGTGTTGTGTTGATTCACTTACTCAGTTGTTCGGTTTTGATAGCTTGAAAAAGTTATAAACATTCCAAAGTTATCCAAAACGAAATGTTATAGTGCTTAATCTCAACTTATTATGAAATTTTGAATCTCCAAAAGTTTTCCAAAAAGTAAATCGTATTGATAAAATAATTCAACAAAAGTGTTGGATTATTGTTTTAATCTATGTAACTTTGCCGACGCTTTCGCACTCGAAAAGAGGCACCGAAAAGCAAAGAAAATCGTAATCAATTCATATTCAATACAACCCCTCAAAACTACCCAAGAAAAATGATACTGACTGTGGTAAAACGCGACGGCAGAATCGTCGGCTACAATGAAGAAAAGATTAAGGCAGCCATCCGCAAAGCCATGCTCACAACCGAGATGGGAGAGGATGAAGCCCTCATTGCGCGTATTACCGATCGCATAGGCATGGCCGGACGTGAACAGATGAGTGTCGAGGAGATTCAGGATCATGTGGAACTCGAACTCATGAACTCACCCCGCAAGGAAGTGGCCAAACGCTACATCGCTTACCGCGACCAGCGCTCGATTGCACGTCGTGCGAAAACCCGCGACATGTTCCTTGAAATCATCGAGGCCAAAAGCAATGACATCACCCGCGAGAACGCGAACATGAACACCGATTCGCCCGCAGGTATGATGATGAAGTTTGCCAGCGAGACCACAAAGCCCTTCGTCGATGACTATCTGCTCTCGGAAGAGGCCCGCGAGGCTGTCCAGAACGGCTATCTCCACATCCACGACAAGGATTATTATCCCACGAAGAGCCTCACATGCGTCCAGCATCCCTTGGATAGAATTTTGAAATACGGCTTTATCGCAGGTCACGGCGAATCGCGCCCTGCAAAGCGAATCGAGACGGCAAGCATCATCGGCTGCATCTCACTTGAAACCGCACAAAACGAAATGCACGGTGGTCAGGCAATCCCTGCCTTCGACTTCTACCTCGCGCCTTTCGTGCGTTCGTCGTATATTGAGGAGGTAAAGAAACTTGAAGATTTGAACGGTGAAGACTTTTCATACCTTTATAATATAGAGATTGAGGACTATGTCAAGAAACCCCTTGACGGTCTGAAAGGCGAAGAACGCTGGAAACATCACGCCATCAACCAGACGGTGAGCCGTGTGCATCAGGCTATGGAGGCTTTCATCCACAACATGAACACTATCCACTCCCGCGGTGGCAATCAGGTTGTGTTCAGTTCCATCAACTACGGTACCGACACTTCTGCCGAAGGTCGTTGCATAATCCGCGAACTCCTCAACTCCACCTACGAGGGTGTGGGCAACGGTGCCACTGCAATTTTCCCCATCCAGATTTGGAAAAAGAAGCGTGGCGTAAGCTATCTGCCCGAGGACCGCAACTATGACCTCTATCAGTTGGCTTGCAAGGTGACTGCACGCCGCTTCTTCCCCAACTTCGTGAACCTCGATGCCACATTCAATCAGCATGAGAAATGGGATGCCAACGATCCTCTGCGCTATAACTATGAGGTGGCAACAATGGGATGCCGCACACGAGTGTTTGAGAACCGTTTCGGTGAAAAGACATCCATCGGTCGTGGCAACATCAGTTTCTCGACAATGAACATCGTGCGCCTTGCAATCGAGTGCATGAACATTCAGGACAAGGAGGCCCGTATCGCCAAATTCTTCACCAAACTTGACGAGGTGCTTGACATCACCGCACGTCAGCTTTGCGATCGCTTCGACTTCCAGAAGACAGCGATGGTGAAGCAGTTCCCCCTTCTGATGTCGCGCCTGTGGACAGGCGCTGAGAAACTTGGCCCCAACGACACTATCGAGAGTGTAATCAATCAGGGTACGCTCGGCATCGGTTTCATCGGTCTTGCAGAATGTCTCATCGCTCTTGTCGGCAAGCATCACGGTGAAAGTGAGGAGGCGCAGGCACTCGGACTGAAAATCGTCGGCCACATGCGTGACCGCGTCAATGAATACAGCGAGAAGTATCAGCACAATTTCTCCATCCTCGCCACTCCCGCCGAAGGTCTGTCGGGTAAATTCACTTCGCGTGACCGCAAGACATTCGGTGTGATTCCGGGTATCACAGATAAGATTTACTACACCAACTCCAACCATGTTCCGGTCTACTATCACTGCTCACCCTGCCACAAGGCGAAGGTTGAAGCTCCGTATCATCCCCTGACCGGTGGCGGACACATCTTCTATGTGGAAATTGACGGTGATGCAACCCACAACCCCAAGGCAATCTCCGACATTGTCGACCTCATGGATAAGCATAACATCGGCTACTGCTCCGTGAACCACAACCGCAACCGTTGTATGGACTGCGGATATGAGGATGCGCAGGAACACCTCGAGGAGTGTCCGCATTGCCACAGCCACAATATCGACTGCCTGCAGCGCATCACCGGTTACCTTGTCGGCACAACTGACCGCTGGAACAATGCCAAGCTTGCCGAACTTAAGGACCGCATCGTGCATAAGTAAACACAATACATTTATCTGAGCAAGATGAGAATTCTCGATATAGTTCCGGGGACGTCGGTTGACGGCCCCGGACTTCGTACAGCCATATACTTTGCCGGATGCGCCCATGAGTGTCCCGGTTGTCACAATCCTCAGTCGTGGGATTTCAGTTCAGGCCGTGATATGACGGTTGAGGAGGTGATGGATGTGGTGATTGAAAATGATTTTGACGTGACATTCACCGGGGGCGATCCGCTCTACAGCGTCGGCGATATTCTTCCCCTCGCACGGGAGGTGAAAAGGATAGGGAAGAGCATCTGGTGTTATACTGGCTTCCGCTATGAGAATGTCATGGAGAATCCCTTGATGAAAGAACTTCTGGAATATGTAGACGTGCTTGTCGACGGCCCCTTTGTCGAAGCTAAACGCGATATCCATCTCCTTTTCCGCGGGTCGTCCAACCAACGCCTTGTCGACATAAAAAAAAGCACTCCCGATTCCGTGGTGGAATGGGAGTGGTGAGAAATTTGAGTATTAACCCTATCGGGCCGGACTCTTAGCCGAGAATCGCGATAACTTCAATCTCCACGAGCACCTGTTTGGGAAGCTCGCGTACAGCCACGGCTGAACGGGCGGGGAAGGGCTCTGTGAAGTTCTGGGCGTAAACCTCGTTCATGTCGGCAAAGAGGCTCATGTCGGCAAGGAATACTGTAGTCTTGACAACATTTTCAATGCTTGCACCTGCAGCAGCAAGGATAGCCTTTACATTTGCAAGAGACTGTGCAGTCTGGGCCTTGATACCTTCGGGGACTGTACCTGTTGCGGGGTCTACGGGAATCTGACCTGAGCAATAGAGCATGTTGCCGACCTTGATAGCCTGGCTGTAGGGACCGATTGCGCCGGGAGCGGCGGTGGTTGAGATGACTTCTTTCATGATAAAAATAAACGGTTAGTGATTCGTTGTATGGAAATCTGTTGCAAAGTTACACATATTGGCGGATTTGGGAACTGTTTTTCGTTCCTGAATCGTCAATCTTTTACGAGAGGGAGATTTATTTCGCCCAAAAGCACAGATGATGCCTGACGGCGGAAGTCGATGTCGAGTTTGTCACAGAGGTCGAGGAGCGGTTTGAATTCCGCATCGAATGTCGGTAGGAATGATGATTCTCCGTGATTGGAAAGCACTTCCAGCACATGTCCGAGGCTGTAATGGTCAGGACTTGTCGCAGGAATTAAAGGTGCGTCAAAATCCGGTTCAGTCTCGTCTTTGCCCATTATCTTGACAATAAGCTTGCAATCAAGAAGGAAATTGACCACTATTCCGGTCAGCCTTGGAGGAATGGCAAAGCGCGATGAAAGCATCGCGATATTCAACGGTGGCTCTTCATCCTTGAAGCGTTTGATTATGACCGTCAGCACAGCAAGACAAACCTTGCGGCGGTAAGCACCGGAGATATTGTTGGTCTGGCGCTCGAAGGAAAAGAGGAAAATATCCTGTGAGGAATGGCATATCAATGCTCCGGCAAGGGTGATGAGCCATGAGAACTGCATCCATATCAACATCAAGGGCAGGAAGGAGAAGCTACCGTAGATGGCATTGTATTTCGACACATAAATCTGTCCTGAAACAAAGAGCCATTGGAGAATCTGGAAAGCGATGCCGGCAATTCCACCCGTTATGAGCGCATTTTTCAGTTTGACCTTGGTGTTTGGAATCAGCGCGTATGCTCCGGCAAAGAAAAGGCAGCCGAAGAGGATTGAAACAAGGTCGAGAATATCACCGACAACCGGCCCGATAAAGTCAAAGGGGAGGAGTTTCTGGATTGTCGTGGACATGAAAATCCTCAGACCTCCGGAGCATATCATCAGAACCGGGAGAATAATGCAGATGGCAAGATAATCGGTCACTTTACGTGCGAAAGGACGGTCGACTGTCACCCCCCAGATGTTGTTGAATGATGTCTCAACTGAATCGAGGAGCGAAATCAATGTCCAAAGCAAGAAAACAATACCGACACCTACAAATATTCCCTCGGAGGCCTGTGCGAGACAGGAATCCACGAAAGAGAACGCCATTTCCAACGCCTTGTGTTGCGAAGGGAAATACTGATAGAGTTGCGACTGCAGGAGGTTCTGAAATCCGAAGCCTCGTCCGATAGCGAAGAGGAGTGCCAACGCAGGGACGATTGCAAGGAGAGTGCGGTAGGTCAGGGCACAGGCGGCAGACTGAAGATCACTGCTCATGAAAGAGCGTACGGTCAGATTGAGGGTCTTGACAATATTGACTTTCGCGGTGTCACGATTGTCTTCCCAAACGCCTTCGGAATAGTAGTTCCATAAGGTGAGCGCACGCGTCTTGGTGCGGTCAATCCATGAGGCAAATTTGCCGGGTTTCTTTTCTTCAGTCATGTGTCTGTGTTGAGTTTTGTAGAATTTGTGTAAAGAATTATATCGAATCCTTCTCCACGAAAGTGCGGGCCGCCTGACTGCGCGCAATATCTACAGCACGACTCAACCGCTCTTTTTCAAGGCTTGCAACCTTGAAGCGACGCAGAGTTGTGGCATAGTCGTAAAGTAGCGCAATCTCTTGGGCTTGCTTTTCGGGGAGAGGCATGGAATATGTCGAGTTTCCTACGAATGTCAGCGTGATGGGTTCTGAACTATGATTGCTGATGAAGTGGCCGACACTGTCGCACTCGGCGCCGATGAAGGTAATCACTTCTCCTCCCATCGAGCGGTCGTTGCGTTCGCCGTCGTGAGCAACGGTCGAGGTGCGGGCCTCTTCGCCTCCGGCGCTGACAGCAATAGAAGTACTTTTCACGCTTTTGGCTTTCAGCGATGACATGAGGTAGAAATTACCGTCGGGGCTTACACGAGCCTGCAGCCCTGTCGTGCTGAAAAATTTCGCAGGGTCGGCAGTCGCAGCAGTGTAATAACCTTCAATCGGATTTTTGACGAATTTAATCAGACGTTGAAGGGAATCGCCGCGCACGGCAAGGACGGCTGAAAGCGAATCGGCCTGTTCGAGTTTCTGGAGTGTCAATCCTTCGGTCGCCTTGGTCGCGAGGTGAAGGGCTTCGCGACGCACGTCGATTTCCTTGGGATAGGCATTCTTGATAGAGTCGGTAAGGGAAAGGGAGTTTGCGAAGTTTCCGGCTTCGTAAGCCTGACGCGCCTCATCGAGCAGCGCGGTGGCTTTTTCTGTGTCACCGTTACCGCTACACGACACAGCGAGCAGTGCCAGTCCGGTGAGGGCCGACAGTTTGATTTTATGTTCAGTTACTACGTTCGACATCTTTTACGCCTTTTACGGTTTTGATTTTTTTGATAAGGTTGTTGAGAGAGGCCGTGTCGCTTATGCCAACGACAATGAATCCGGAGAATATGCCGTCTGACGAATCAATGGATATATTGCGCAGGGTGACATCTTTCTCCTTATTGATAATAGAGGTTATATTTGTGACAATTTCAATGTCATCGTTACCGACAATCCTCAGAGTGGCAGCGAAGCGGCTGCCGACTTTTCCTGACCAGCGGGTGCGTATGACACGATAGGGATATTTGTAGCGGATATGCGAAGCGTTCGGGCAATCCAGACGATGGATTTTGATAACGCCTTCAGCGGAAACGAAGCCGAACACGTCATCACCGAAAATCGGATTGCAGCATTTTGAGAGACGGTAGTTGATACCTTTGATGTTATCGCCGATTATCAGAATATCGTCAGATGCACCGCCCGTGCGCTCATGGCTCTCGAGCAGCTCGAACTCTTCGGCACTCCGGCGTTCGGTCTCCGCACGCTTGTCGGCATTCTCGATAAGCTCATATTGCGTGATGACATCATTGACATCTATAATCTCATCGCCGATTGCCTTGTAGAAGTCGGTAACGGTCTTATAGCCCATCTTTTTAATGGTGCGCATAAGGGTCGCCTCCTCCAATTCCACTTTGCGGTTCTTGCAACGGCGGTGGAGGAGTTCCTTACCGAGTTCAGCCGAACGGTTGGCTCGTTCGTTGATGGTCTGACGGATTTTATTGCGCGCTTTTGAGGTCACAACGAAGGAGAGCCAATCCTGCTTGGGGACCTGACCCGGTGCTGTGGTAATCTCGACCGTATCGCCTGAATGAAGCTTGTAGTTTAGCTTGCGATTGCGGCCGTTGACCTTTCCGCCGACACAGGTGCAGCCAAGTTTCGAATGGATGTTGAAGGCGAAATCAAGAACGGTCGCTCCGAGAGGCAGACGATAGAGATCGCCACGGGGAGTGAAGACAAAGACCTCCTTGTCGTAGAGATCCATCTTGAAATTCTTCATCAGCTCCATTGGGCCTTCGGCAGTTTCGAGAATGTCACGGATATTGTTCATCCATGTGTCGAGATCCCCTTCGCTCTTGATACCTTTGTATTTCCAGTGGGCGGCAAGACCTTTCTCCGCCACAAGGTCCATGCGCTTGGTGCGAATCTGCACTTCCACCCATTTGTTATCGGGCCCTTTCACTGTTGTGTGAAGCGATTCGTAGCCGTTGCTTTTTGGAATAGACAGCCAATCCTTCATTCGGGCGGGATTGGGAGTGTACATGTCGGCAACGATTGAATAGACATTCCAGCAATCGGCTTTTTCGCGTTCGAGAGGTACGTCGAGGATTACACGGATGGCAAAAAGGTCGTAGATTCCGGAAAGCTCCACATGCTGTTTGCGCAGCTTGTTCCAGATGGAATATATGGACTTCGTGCGTCCCTTGATTTCATATTTTAATCCTGTCTGATCCAGTTTCTCCTTAAGAGGAGCAATGAAATCGGCGATATAGGCATCGCGTGCCACTTTTGTCTCGTTGAGCTCCCGTGCGATTTTGGTATATGTCTCTCGCGAAGTGTATTTCAGTGACATGTCCTCCAGCTCGCTCTTTATCTTGTATAGACCGAGACGGTGGGCGAGGGGCGCATAGAGATAATTTGCCTCGAAAGCAGTGTCAGTAACAAACTTTTCGTCGGGGTGATGATTGATTGCGCGCATAAGGGTCAGACGCTCTACAATCATTATTATTATGACACGGATGTCCTCGGCGAAAGTCATGAGCAGACGACGGAAATTGTCGGTCTTCACCACACCTTGTTTACCGTAAAGGGTGGAGACCTTCATGAGGCCGTTGACCATACGCTCAATATCTTCATCCCAATCCGAGCGCACACGTTCAAGCGACAAAACTTCATCGACGCAAAGGCCGTAGAGCAGTGTCGCTATAATCATATTTCGGTCAGGGGAGACCATATCGCAAAGCGCGATAGCTGTTTCGAGGGTATGGACAACTTTGTTCAAGCCATGACGGTCAGCCACCGGATGGCCATCCCCGTATGCTTTGATGACCGCACGTTTTACAGTTGAAAAATCGGATGGTTTCGCCACATCCGAACTTTCAGCCAAAAGTTTGCGAACGAGATTTATTATTTGTACCCTCTCGTCGGAGGGCAGTGACGTTTTTTCCATTCTGTAAGTTGCAAGAGAGATGAGCGGGAGGGAGTGGCGCGGAATTGACGGAACCGCGCCGCTCCGATTCCGATTCTTTAGTCACGACGGTAGATACATGCTCCGATGGAGTTCAGTCGGGTGTCGATGTCCTGATAGCCACGGTCAATCTGATCAATGTTATCAATGGTCGAAACACCCTTCGCACTCATGGCCGCGATCAGCATGGCGATACCGGCACGGATGTCGGGGGAGTGCATCTTGTTGGCGCGGAGCGGAACTTTGTGGTCAAGGCCGATGACAACTGCACGGTGCGGATCACAGAGCATGATCTGGGCACCCATGTCGATAAGGCGGTCAACGAAGAAAAGTCGGCTTTCAAACATCTTCTGATGGATGAGCACACTTCCCTTACATTGGGTTGCCGTCACGAGCATGACCGAAAGGAGGTCGGGTGTGAGACCGGGCCAGGGAGCGTCGGCAATTGTCGGGATTGAGCCATCGAGATTTGTTTCGATTTCGTAGTGTTCCTGTGCAGGGATATAAATGTCGTCGCCTCGGCGTTCGAGGTTGATGCCGAGACGGCGGAAAGAGTCGGGGATTATGCCGAGGTTGTCATAGCTGACATCCTTGATGGTGAGTTCACTGTTGGTGATGGCTGCCATGCCGATGAAGCTGCCGACTTCAATCATGTCGGGTAATATTGTATGGTCGGCACCGGAGAGCCTTTCCACTCCGTTGATACGGATAAGGTTTGACCCTATTCCCTCGATTGATGCGCCCATTCCGACAAGCATCTTGCACAGTTGCTGGACGTAAGGTTCACAAGCTGCGTTATATATGGTGGTAGTGCCTTCGGCAAGAGTCGCAGCCATGATGATATTCGCTGTTCCTGTCACCGATGCTTCGTCGAGAAGCATGTAGCACCCCTTCAGACCGTCTACGGTCACAAGGTAGTATGCCTGACGCTCTTCATTGTAGGCAATCATCGCGCCAAGTTTTGAAAGGCCTGTGATATGGGTGTCCACACGACGACGCCCAATCTTGTCGCCACCGGGTTTGGCAAAATAGGCTTGACCGAGACGGGCGAGAAGCGGTCCGACCACAAGGACCGAGCCTCTGAGTGAGGCGCAACGCGACACGAAATCGGCGCTCGATATATAGTCCTCATCAAGATCGTCAGCCTGGAAGCGATAAGTGTCATCGCTGAGCTTATCGACCTTGACGCGCATGGCTTTAAGCAGATTTATAAGATTGACCACATCCAGAATGTTGGGCACATTGTGGATGGTGACCGGCTCGGAAGTGAGAAGAGTTGCGCAGATTACTTCAAGCGCTTCGTTTTTGGCCCCTTGAGGACTGATGCTTCCGCTCAGCCTATGGCCGCCTTCAATAATATAAGTGCTCATGTCGGGAGTGTGAATAAATGGTGAGTTGAAACGTGTTTATGCAATTTAAATGCTTTTGAGGTCAAATGTGTTCAACCTCCGGCGTGAGAGTTATGTTAAAACGGTCGTTGACAGACTGTATTATTTTCTTTTCAAGGCCGATGACTTCTTCCGGGAGGGCCTGACGGTCAGGATTGACTATCACGAGCGGTTGCAGATGCCAGACCGCAACGTTTCCTTCCTTGTATCCTTTCCATCCGCATTTGTCGATGAGCCATGCGGCAGGAATCTTATAACCGGAGTCAACCTTGTAGTGCGGTACGGCGGTATCCGACCCCTCTTTTTCGCAGATTTCTTTGAAGTGCTCTTCTGAAATCACAGGATTTTTAAAGAAACTTCCGGCACTCGGAGTGACAGCCGGATTCGGCAGTTTCGAGTCGCGGGTAGCGATTACGGCTGCCCGGATGTCATTGGGGCGCAATGAGTCGACATCTTTGCCTTCAAACGCTTTTTTAAGCGCGGGATAAGAAAGATTGGGAGAGTGAAGAGGAGTCAGGGCATAGTCGACGGCATGGATTATATAGCGCTTCTTTGCATCTGATTTCTTGAAGATGGAATCGCGGTAAGCATATCTGCAATCCTCTTTCGAGAATGTGACAAATTCACGCTCCACTTCATCAAAAGCATGGACAGCGACAATGGCATCGCAAGCTTCCGTACCGTATGCTCCGACATTCTGGACAGCGGACGCGCCAACCTCACCGGGAATACCTGAGAGGTTTTCAATTCCCCAAAGCTCACGGTCGCAAGCCCATCGGATGAAATCGTCCATAGTCTCGCCTGAACCGACCCTTACGATCACTTCTTGCGGATTCTCACATATAATTTCGAATCCTTTTATGGCGCTGTGCAGCACCACCCCCGGAAAATCGCGGGTGAAAAGCAGGTTGCTGCCGGCTCCGATATGAAATTTTTCGACATCCTTACGGATTGTCGAAAGCAGAAAAGGGATGTCGTCAGCTTTCGTGTATTCCATAAAAGCTCCGCATTTGACCTTCATTGCGAATGTGTTGCGTGAAGAAAGATCGTAGTTGTCAATAGTAGTAATCATTTTACCGCTGGTTAGGTCCTCGGACAGCATTGCAGCCTTGGATAATTCATTCCACAAATTTAGTCAAAAATTCGGGAGTATGATTAGTTAGGTCGTAAAAAATTACATAAAATGTCCTATATAGCACTATATGTGAAGTGCAACCGCTCTCATCCTCGGTTGAATCCGGATAGAAGAACGGTTGCACTTTAAAGGTCTATTTCAAGTTTAAAAAGTCTATTTCAAGTTTACGACTGTGATTCCAGCCCCTCCGAATCTGACATCCTCATCATGGAACGACTCGATTCCGGGAGTGGTTGACAGGAGCTGACGGACAGCCTGCCGCAACGCTCCGGTTCCGGTTCCGTGGAGAATTCTCACACGGGCTATGCTGAAGCGGATGGCATCGTCGATGAAATAAGTGACAGCCTGTATCGCCTCATCAGCTCTCATTCCGCGCAGGTCTATCTCCTGCTTGAAATTCAGTTGACGTTCATAGCCGGAATCGATGGTCTGCATGGAAACGGTGGATTTCGCTCCTGATTTCGGTTGTGCGTTCGTGACACTCAGACGGTCAGTCTTCACCGTGGTCTTAAGATTTCCGAAAGCGACAATGGCATTCTTACCTGACACTTCAAGAACGGTTCCGACTGTCCCGGCTCCGTCAAGTTTCACATTTACACCGGGAGCAATGACCGGCTTCGTCTGCTCTGCAGCGACGGTAGCGACAGTTGCCTTGTTCTTTTTCTTTTTAGGAGCTTTCGAGAGAATCGCATTGTTGTCACGGTGGTTTCTTGCATCCTTCTCCAAGGCCAGACGCTCTTCTTTCAGTTTCCGGCGGGCTTCGAGGGTGCGTTCGCGCTCGGCGTTGGCTTGCTTGATGTCGGCAATGGTTCGCTCGATGGCCGCATTGGACGAATCAAGAATCTTCCGGGCTTCCGCACGGGCCTCCTCAATGATGTCGCGTCGTTTGCTCCGCAACTGTTCGGCATCTTCGGAATACTGCGCAAGCATCTGTTCAAGTTTTTTCTCTTTCTGACGGATGGCTGTACGCTTGTTTTCCCAATAACGCTTGTCGCGGGTGATGTCGAGAAGATAATTGTCGAGATTCATGTATTCCTTGCCGACTATCTCTTCCGCCGCCGAGATGATTTCAGCCGGAAGACCTATTTTACGGGCAATCTCAACCGCAAACGAAGAGCCCGGATTTCCGAGTGAAAGCTTGAACATCGGTTGCATCAGATGACGGTCATAGAGCATGGAACCGTTGATGAGACCGGGAGTATCTTCCGCGAATTGTTTCAGAATCTGATAGTGGGTGGTCACGATTCCCCACATCTCTTTGGCATTCATCTGTTCGAGAATCGCCCGCGCCAATGCACCGCCAATCTGCGGTTCCGTACCGGACCCCATCTCATCAATAAGGAAGAGTGAGCCTTTGCGGCCGCGCTGAAGCATGAATTTCATGCTCCGTAGATGACTGCTGTAGGTCGAGAGGTCATCCTCAAAGGATTGGTCATCACCTATGTCCACAAACATGTCCTTGAACACTCCGAAGTGAGAATTGTCGTAGACTGATGGGAGGATGCCACATTGAAGCATGTATTGCAGCGTCCCGACAGTCTTCAGGCATACTGATTTACCGCCTGCATTCGGACCGGAAATCACAAGGATACGTTGACCGGAGTCAAGACGGATGTCAATGGGGACGATCTCACGGTTGTGGCGTTCGAGAGAGAGTTTGAGTACCGG
This sequence comes from uncultured Duncaniella sp., assembly GCF_910577345.1. Classification (GTDB taxonomy): domain Bacteria; phylum Bacteroidota; class Bacteroidia; order Bacteroidales; family Muribaculaceae; genus Duncaniella. The sequence goes on along the minus strand of NZ_CAJTMT010000001.1, from coordinate 152,470 downwards.
ATGACAGGCGTGGTACCATTCCATTTCTTCATTCTCATGGAGATTGGGCATTGTGCCCCCTACGGCATCCGCATAATTGGCTTTGGCGTTTATAAAATCAAGGTGATAGATGATTGACGCGCCCGCAAGCATTTCCTGGATATGTGGACGCAGTTGGTCAGCGATGGAAGTGAGGATACGGATGATTTCGCGATGCTCTTCGAGTTGGAGTTCGCGCGTCAGGTTGTTGGCCTCGACCACCTCAGCAGGTTCGATGAAAAGGGTCTTTCCGGAAGCAGATTCGTCATGTACGATACCTTGTATCTTCCTCTTGTTCATCGGTGGAACTGGAATGACGAGACGGCCGTCGCGCACTGCGGGAGTGGTGTCGGGTTCAAGCCACCCTTGCGAGATGGCGGAGCTGAGGACACGGCGCAGGATAGAGTTGACACGGCCCGACATGCCACGAAGACGCGAACGGATTTCGGCCAATGCCGATGATGCATTGTCCTTGACCAGTCCGGACGTGGAATCAATGGCGTGGTCAATCAACATGCCAAGTGACGGTGGAATATATGAAAGCTCTTCGGCAATATCGGAAAGCACAGGGTAGGGGGTGCGTCCGTCTGTCTTATGACGTTGGAAAAACAGGGCAACGGCACAAAAACAGTCAAGCATCCTCCTGACTTTTATGAGATCCTTGATTTCAAGGAAAGTACCCGGAATCTTTATGACAGCGAGATTACGGTCGATGTCGTTGACACCTTCGAGCGGGACGGTTTCGTCGCTATGGTTTGCCGACACCATCTCATTGACAGCAGTCAGGGCTGTGCGAATGGCTTTGAAATCAGACATGAAAGCCATCTCCTCGCAGCGTGTGCGGGAACCTTCGCAATGGCAGCGCGCAGCAATCTCCGAACGCACACCGCTGAAACCTATCTTTTCTTCTATTCTTTCAGGATAAATCATGATGCAAAAGTACAAAATATTTATCAATCGCAGCAATCTTCCTCTTGGCTGCAATTGAGTCCGGTCAAATTAATGCAGGGATATGATGTCACCCCAACGGGTAGTAGGGCAGGATGAGCGGTGTTCGTGGCGCATGATGTCGGCTGATGATTTACAGGGAGAGGCCCCTCCATATATCTGCGCACCGAGTGTGACGGTAGCATTTCCCCTGACGCGGTTGATTCTGTCCAATGTCTCGTCAAGTCTGCGACGGCGCTCCGCCTTCTCCGGGTCATATTCGAAAAGATCATGTTGCAAACCTTCTCCTCTGGAGATTCCCATCAATATCACACCCGCTTTCTTATAGGCATAGCCTTCGCGGAATATATGGTCAAGAGCCGTTGTCGCGCCTTCGACAATATCTATCGTCGAAGAGGATGGATTAGCCAGGTGATAGTCTATCATTTGGCCGTATTGCGGGAGGTCCTCACGGTTGCGGTTTGTCACGATGAACACTCCGACGATTGATGCAACAGAATTCTGTCGGCGGAGTCGCTCTGCGCACTTGGCAGCGAAATTGGCTATGTGGGTGCGTAGAGTAGGGAGGTCGCTCACCATTGTAGCGAAACTTCGGCTGCGAGTGATACTCTTCTTGGGAGCCATCTCCTCGTCAGGGATGCAATCTTCGCCACGGAGTTCACGCCATGTCCGCTCAGCCGTCACGTTGAGCTGATTCTTGATCCAATCAACCGGTCGGGAGATGAAATCAAGAGCTGACACAACCCCTTGACGTGAGAGGCGGGCGCCAATCCGTCGGCCAATCCCCCACACATCTCCGACATCCGTGAGAGCCAATGCTTTCATCCGCTTCTCATCCGTGTCAATCACACAGCAATGTCGGTAACCGGGGTAGTTCTTCGCAAAGTGTACGGCCAACTTCGCCATAGTCTTATTGCGTGCGATCCCGACACTGAGCGGCATTCCTGTCGCACGGCCAATCCATGCCGAAAGGCGTTCACCCCAAGCCTTGATTTCATCGTATGGCATGTCGGGCAACACGCAGAATGCTTCATCTATCGAGTATCTGAAAAATGATGGCGACACCTTTCTGATAAGGCTCATGACACGGGCTGTCATGTCGGTATAGAGTTCATGGTTGGAGGAGAAGGCAATCACTTGCCGTTCGTCAAACCTTTGTCGCAACTGATAGAAGGGGATTCCCATTTTCACGCCTAAGGCTTTGGCCTCACGACTGCGCGCAACGACACAGCCGTCGTTGTTCGACAGCACGACTACAGCCTTCCCCTCAAGATCAGGACGGAAGACGCGCTCGCAACTGACAAAACAGTTGTCGCAATCACAGATGGCGTAATACATGGTATTGAATAGAATCTCCTATGACTTCCACTTCTTGATGGTCCACACCACCACACCCCAGACTTTGAAATCATCTGCACTTGAAATCCGGATGGGATTGAAAGTAGGATTTGCAGGACGCAACTCAATGTAGCCTTGATGACGGTGGGAGAGATCGAGATATTTGATGGTGAACTCATTGTTGACGTATGCGACGATTATGTCGCCGTCCTCAGCCTCTACCGAACGGTCAATGACAGCGATGTCACCGTCGCAGATTCCGGCATCAATCATTGAATCACCGTAGACACGTCCATAGAAGGTCGCTTCCGGGTGACGGATAAGGTCACGGTTGAAGTCGATAGAATCCTGTTCGTATCCCTCGGCAGTGCTTGGGAAGCCGGCTTTTATAGCGCTTGCAAAGGGAAGCTCACAGGGGTTTTCAAAACGTGAATCTATGATTTTTATATATGACATTTACGGATGAGCGTTGATCAATATTTCAGGATATGGTAATAATACTTAACTCCTTGACAACCAATCGAACTTTTAAATTCAGCGGTTGTTTCTAAGATAAATGCAAAGATAATAAAAAAATTACAGTTATGAAATTCAGAAATCTGATATCGGGCATGGCCTCATTGGCTATCCTGTTTGGAGCGGCTGATGCTGTGGCACAGGTCCCGATGAACTACGGAGGGAACCCCGGTATTGTAATGGCGGGGTCAGCAGATTATTCACAGTTGCCTAAAAAGGCTCAGGCATTCATCGAAAAACATTTCAAGAATGTGGGAGTGCGCACATGTGAAAAATATTATGCCAAAGGCAAATTTGAAGTTGAGTTGCAGAACGGAATCGATCTCGAATTCAACACCAAGGGTGAACTCATCGAGATAGATGCTCCCGACAATTCATTGCTTCCCGTCACAGTCGTGAAGGATATGATGCCGCGTAAAGCCTACGAGCGTCTCGAAAAAGATGGCTATTCAGGTAATGTCGAGTCTATCGAACTCAATCGGGGCAAGGTGTATGAAGTTGACCTTAATATTCCCGGTCCTGACACTTACGTATTCAACATTGACGGCGTCTTCCTTGCCATCGAAGATTAATGCCCTGTAAACCATTCCGGCCACTCTTGTTTAAACGGTCGGTTTAAGGCAATTAAAACACATAGAAGAGCAATAGCAATCTGTCTGTCAAAGCAGATTTTACTATTGCTCTTCTATGTGTTTTATTTATTTCGGGGCGTTTTTATTACATTTTATCGTTTTTTATTGTGATTTTCAGAGAATTTAACCGGTTTTAGCCGTGAGTAGGCTTTCTCCCAAATGTTTTATTAGTATGAATAAAGCTATTACTCACAAAAGCTATTGATTATGGAAACTCACAAAGATTATCAGGAGAGGTTGCCGGAACATCCGGAACCATTGGAACTGACCGCTCATGAAGAAGAGAAAGTCGCGGCTGCTCCGATTGCAGAGGGAACAGAGCCTGTCGTCACTCCCCCTGTAAGTACGGGACATGGCATGGGATCATTAGGGTGGGCCGGATTGGCTGCCCTTGCGATTGCAGTATTGATTGGATCAATATATTTCTTCTCATATCGTTCACAACATGATCCGACTCAAATCGGACAGTTGGAGGCTTCGGCTGTCACTCCCGGAAACAATCTCAAGTCCGGGAAATATATCAAAGTGAAACGTGCCGGTGACGGAAACATCGCAGCAGCATCGACAGCATCTAATGCTCAGAATACCTCAGCGACTTCCGGCGATGACGTTGTCTACCTTTTCCCATTGGACGGATCTGAGATTCCCGAGGACGCAGTTCTCAACAATCTTGCCGCCAAGGTGTCAAAGTCAGGAGCATACGTTGCAGTGGTCGCCTACACAGATGAAAGTGGCAATGCGGCCTACAACCAGCGCCTCAGTGAACGGCGAGCAAAAAGAGTGGGAGATTACCTGATTGCACACGGTGTTCCGGCCAACCATGTTAAGACAAAAGGCTTGGGGCAGACCCATGCTTATCCCACCGCTGCACAGGATCGACGTGCTGAAATCCACGTCACCTATCAGCAGTAAGAAATTTTAGTCAGAAATAAACGAATCGGACGAGCTTGAATCAAGTGTGATTGCAACTCGTCCGATTTTACATATTTCCTTAAAAAGAAAGTTTGAAACCACCCATAGCTGTAATGCCGGGCATTTCGTAGCCACGGTTTATCGTATAGCGCGTATCCGTTATATTTTCCAATCGCATGAAAATATCGGCATAACGGCAGGTCTTATATGTCAGTTTCAGATTCAGCAGGGCATAGTTCTGTTTCTTTACATCATCGGAAACGTACAGGCCTCCGACACCTTTCAGGTCGGCTGCAATCTTGAACTTCCGGAAAAGTGTCAGTTCTGCTCCAAGATAATACTGATTTTTCGGTGCACCCGTGAGATTGGGAAGGGTGGTATGGAGATAACTGTAGGATGCAAACAGCATAAGGTTGTCGAGTGGATGGCTTCTGGCTGTTATCTCCAAACCTTTGTTGATGAATCTTCCCGTATTCACATTCTTATTGTCAAGCGTCTGTATCATATTGGTTCCTCTGCTGAAATAGGCTGTAATATCAGCCGAAAGATAACGGGAGAATCTTTTTCCGACGGAGACCTCATAGTTCATCATCCTTTCCGGCTGTAGGTCGGGATTTGCCATGCGGTAGAGATAAAGCTCGCGGAAGGATGGGTTGCGGTAGCCCATGGCGAGAGTGGCCTTGACGGTGAAATCAGCTCCGGGATTCAACGAGAAGCCGAATTGAGGAATCCATCGGGTGGAAAACATATCGCTGTTGGCCATCCTGATGCCGCCGTTCAGGTTTAACCGTTCTCTGGCAAAAGATTGCGACAGGGTCAGATATGGGGAATACTCCGTGATGCTTTTACGACTCATGGTGCTCATAGAGCCTTCTGTATGGCTGTTGCCGCCGGAGACCGGAATTTCTCCACCGTAGGTATTGAAATCAAAGCCGACTGTTGCAGCTGCTCCCTGCCACGGAATAAAATTCTGATAGGCAAGTACGCCGAAACGGTCATCCTTGCTGTGAAAATGACGAGGATCATCCACGAAGTGATTCCCATAACTGTAATACAATCTCACAACGCCATTAGTGGCTCCGTATGAGTTGGAGATGCTTGCGGAAGCTTCTCCTCGCGTGATGCTCTGCCGGTATATGTCGGTCGATTCGGGATTGGACAATTTAGGATAGATAGGGTCGTTACCTTTGAAATTCATCAGAGTATAGTCGGCTGTGGCCTTCCAATTCGCAGAAATATCATAACCGATCTTGACATATCCGTCGGCCTGTTTGAAATCAAAGTTGTCGACAGTGCCATCTGTCCGATTATATGACAATGATGCAAGAGATGAGAATCTCCCGATACGGATGGTATTTGTGGCGGATGACAACCAGGTATTGTATGAACCGAATTGTGACGAAAGAGTGGTGCGGACCCCACGTTCCCGTGGATTCTTAGTTATGACATTTATGACGCCGGCCATGGCATTCGAGCCGTAGAGCACTGACCCGGGCCCTCTCAGAACCTCCACACGTTCGACATATTCCTTGTCGTAGAAATCCGCTATATGGTGAGAATAAATTCCTGCGAACTGAGGCTGTCCGTCGACCATCATCAACACGGCACTCGCACGGTCGCCACCGACACCTCTCAGTTTGATATGTCCCGAACCACCGTTGCTGACACCGAAGCCAAATATGCTTCGTTCAGAAACGAAAAGGCTCGGCACCATGCCGGAGATTGCCGACAGTACTTGGGTTTGACCGGTGGATTCAAGTCTCTCCTGTCCGATGACCGACACGGAATAGGGCAAAAGGTTCGTGGCAACTGAAGAGTTTGAACCGGTGACCACAACTTCACCTAAACTCACCGAATCGGCGACCTCATTTCCAAATCCGGCAACTGGATGAATGATTGCCGACAGGAGGATGAGAGAATTCAGATTCGTCAGTTTCATAGTGCGGTTTTCATTTCTTGTCAATATCCACTATCCGATAGTCAAGAGAACCGAGACCAATCCCGGCTGCATAGTCAACGATGTGGGTGCCGTGCTGACGGTTGATGCGTTCCTGAAGAGCGGTTGCATCATCGCCTTGGGTTGATGGATAGTGGAACACAAGGTCAAGACAAGCCCTATCAAGCGCCACCGGGTCAAGGGAGGCCAGTATGCCGATGTCTTTCATTTCGGGGTCATGAGGGTGTCCGTCGCAATCACAGTCAACGGAAAGATTATTCATGACATTGATATAGACAATGTTTCCTTTGAAGTAGTCATGTACGGACTGTGCGGCGGCTGCCATTGATTCAAGGAAAGCATCCTGTCCGTCCTGATTGCTGAACGCATGGTCGGTATCGTCGTAACGTCCCGCGGTGTGGATGATGACCTTCCCCTCACGGGATGCGATTCCGATGCTCTGGTTTTTCAACACTCCGCCGAAACCACCCATCGCATGACCTTTGAAGTGGGCGAGATTGACAAGAAAATCATAATTGGCGAGATGCTTTCCAACGCGGTTGAACTTGAGCCATTTCTTATCCGATACGGGAATATCGATGGAACCGTCGATGTCCATGAGATCAACTTCCGCAATTTCATTGTAGCCACGTTCACGGATTGCCTTAAGATGCTCCTCGCTTGAAAAACGGTTTCCTTTGTATGCGGTGTTACATTCGACAAGGGTGCCGTTGACTTCCTCAACGAGATTCTTGATGAGTGCCGGACGCAAATGGTTGCTTTTTGATGATTCACCGGTACTGATTTTCACAGCCACACGACCTTTTGGCTCGACACCCAGCGCCTCATAGATTCTGACGAGAGCTTCAGGTGTGATTTCACGGGTGAAATATACGGTCGATTCATTGCTGGATTTTTCTTCGGCGAAAAGGCCGAAAACGCTTAATGCTACAAGTGTTAATGTGATTATCCTTTTCATTGCTTGAAATGTTTGCTTTTACCGGAGCAAAATTACATCAGAAAAGCACTACACTTCTTATATAAAATACCGTAAGTCTTACCAATATTTCATAATTCGACAATCACACAGGTTTCAGCTATAGCGGTTTCCGCTCATCATGTCGCAAATGGAGTATTGGAAACGGACGACCCATTGAATCCAGAGCGTCGCGGGCAATCACGTTGAATCCGTGTTTCCGGTAAAATTCGAAAGCGCGGACATTCTGTTCGTTGACATCAACCTTATCAATACCTTTGTCAAGTGCGAATTTAACGAACAATGTACCTATTCCGGAGCCTTGGTATTCCGGAGCTATGAAAAGCATCTCAATCATATCGTCGCTGAGTCCGATAAATCCTGCGATTACATTATCTTCGTCTCTCACGACAAAGAGGGTGACGTTTGGAAGGTAGTGCGATGGCATTTTTGACCGGATCTCGTCAATGTCGCTTTCAGAAAGGAAATGATGGCTGGCGCGCACTGATTTTTCCCAGACACAAACAATCTCGGTATAGTCTCTTTCGGTAAATAATTCAATAATCATACTGCAAAGTTACATTTTATTAGTCCCATCCGCTATAAAGAATGGATAAAAATCAAGAGGAAGTGACAGATTCCGTCACTCAATTTCAGCATCATCGCCGACTTATCGGTGAATATTAAACTTTTTAAAGGAAAATTAAAACAATTATCGTACATTTGTGGTTACTAACATAAAGCCGGAAAGTTCTTGATGCTCCGTTTCAGACTATTCAGGCACGCAATTCATCACTATTAAGTATAACCTTCTAAATTTAATAAGCATTGAGCCGTAATATTGGTAAAAAACTCCTCAGAGCTTTTCTTTGGACTCTTTTCGGGCTCGTATTGTTGATTATTGCAATACCGGTGCTTCTTTATGTCCCGTTCGTTCAAGATTTTGCCGTCAAGATTGCAACCGAGCAGGTGAGCAAATCAACCGGCATGAAAATTGAGGTCGGTAAGCTGCGTCTTGGGTTTCCGCTTAAACTAAAAGTCGACAATGCAATTGTCGTGCAGGCAAACGGTGATACGATGCTCACCTCCTCACGGCTTGCTGTTGATGTCAAACTCAAACCCCTTTTCAAAGGTAATATCGAAATCTCAGGGGCAGAGCTTGACAGCGCGTTCTATCAACTCGGAAATAACGATTCAATCCTGTGGCTCAGGGCCAATATTGCCCGTGCAGATATAAACGGTAGCGACATTCAGCTCAAAGAAGGTAATATAGACCTTTCGACCGTTGATATTGACGGAGTGAAGGTGAGACTGAGAATGCTCAACGACACTACAGCTACTCCGACTGACACTGCGCAGGGCACCCCCTGGAATGTCAAGGCCCAGCGCATCACTGTAAGCAACCTCGCATACGAAATGGAGATGCTTCCGATTATCGACAGTCTCGGTTGCAAGGTGGACCGAATGGAATTGCGCAATGGTGAATTTGACATGGCCACGAAACGGATTTTCGGACAGAGCCTGCATGTCGACAGTGTTTCGGCTGCTTACATATATCCTCTTATCGCGAATGGTGAGACATCCACTCCGGCCGATACTACAGTCACACCGGAATCTGAAATGTGGACTATCACTGCCGACACATTGCGCCTCACAGCACGCGACGGTCTGTATGCACAGCGTGGGGTGAAACCTATCGCCGGTTTTGACCCTTCATATATAGCTGTGACGGATGTCAATATCGAGGTAGATTCATTTTACAACAAAGGTACATCCATCCGGGTCCCCCTCAAGGAATTGTCCGGATATGAGCGCAGCGGTTTGCAGCTTCATGCCGACGGTCTGTTTGAAATGGACAGTAAAAAAATGTCGGCTACAGATTTCTCACTGGAGACTTTGCGCTCCTCATTATTAGTGAATGCATCAATGGGTATGGGTGACATCCTGACAGACCCTACACTTCCACTCATGCTCAAAGCTTCCGGCCGAATAGACCCGACGGAAATAGCAATGGCATTCCCCGACATGAAGGCCATGTTGAAACCGCTCACACCGATTTCATTGTCGGCAGATATTGAAGGCACACCCCGAAAGCTGAATGTCTATACTCTCGACGCGCGTATGCCCGGCCTTGCCACTGTCGCGCTCGAAGGAGAGGTTGACAATCCGTTTGACCCTGAAAAAATCGGTGGTCAACTCAGTATTGACGGAAATCTCGCAACAATTACCGACAAGCAATTTGCTTTCCTCCCGATTAAATCCGTACCGGCACTTTCTTTGAACGGCACTGTGGACTATTACCCCGGCAAGGTTGCAGGCGACATCGAACTGACTACCCGCAACGGTCGTCTGGCTGGTGCGGGCAGATGGGTCGCACGTGCAGAGTCATACAATGCGACCCTCAACCTCCATGACTTCCCCGTTGACGCATTTGTGCCTGAATATGGGGTAGGGCGTGTTACTGCATCCGTGACTGTTGACGGCAAAGGATACAATCCCCTCAACAAGAACACATATATTGACGCGGATGTAAAACTTGGAAGCATTGTCTACAATAAGGAGACATACAGCGACATTGTGTTGAGCACTACTCTTCACGACGGTAACGCAAAGGGCACACTGGACAGCTATAACCATGATGCCGATGCCTCCGCCCGATTCGATGCCCGTCTTGACGGCGACACTGTCCGTTGGAATCTCAACACCAATGTCAGAAATGTCAATCTGCAGGCTCTCGGTCTTTCTCCGACAGTCAACCGTGGCAGCCTTGACATGACAACTTCCGGATACTACAATGTGGCTTCATCCGCCATTGATGCCAAGGCTGATGTCAGCAATCTCACATGGAATCTGCCTGACATCGACATCGTGTCACCACAACCTGTCAATCTTACACTTGCTTCGTCTGATTCGGTCCTTGACGGTTCGCTCGTCAACGGAGACATGAATCTCAAACTTAACTCTCGCACATCTCTTTTCAATTTCATCGATGGCCTCACTGCCGGAATGGCAGAAGTTACATCGCAGATGGACAGTATGCGTGTCGATGTCGACAAGCTTCATCAAGCATTCCCTCGTTTTGACATGATGCTTGAGATGGGACAGAACAACGTTGCGGCAAAGTATCTGAGCGAATCTGCCAAGATGGATTTCAACCATCTGACTGCAGGTATGCACAACGACTCTCTTCTCTGGGTCAATATGCTCATCAACGGATTCTCCACCGGTTCAACCCGTCTGGACACAATATCCTTCAATGCCATACAACATGGGCAATATCTTGTCTATAAGGCCGAAGTGGATAACCGACCGGGGACGTTTGATGATTTCGCTCACGTTGTTCTCAATGGCTTTGCCGGGACAAACCGGCTCTCCGCTTACATGAAGCAGCAGAACATCAAGGGCGAAAATGGCTTCAACTTCGGCGTGACCGCAATGCTTGTTGACAGTGTGGTCACAGTGAAAATCGTCCCGTCCAAACCGACCATTGCCTACAAGCCGTGGACAATAAACAAGGATAATTTCATCAGCTATAATCTCACCACACGTCATCTCGATGCCTCACTCGCCCTGCAGGGTGACAAGAGCTCTATCAAAATCTTCACCGAACATCCCGCAGGTGTGGATTCACTGACTCACCATGATGGTGATGTGATGAAATATGATGACCTGATTGTGCAGATTACGCAAGTACATCTTCAGGATTGGCTTTCAATCAACCCGTTCGCACCTCCAATCAAGGGCGATCTCAACGCCGACATGCGTATCAGTTATGATAACGGCGTGCTGACCGGAAAAGGCAATGTCGGACTTGCAGATCTCTTCTATGGACGTGAACGAGTCGGTGATTTCGATCTTGCTGTAGACGTGGCAAATCAGGCCGGAGGCAAACTGATGGCTGATGTAAGCCTTATGGTTGACTCCGTGAAGACAATCACTGCACACGGAGTGTTGAACGACAGCACATCCGGCAATCCTTTCCTCCTTGACTTCCGAATGATAAAATTCCCTCTCCATGTGGTCAATCCCTTCATTCCTCAAGGTATGGCGACTCTTTCAGGTATGCTCAACGGTGAGATGGAGATAACCGGCAATATGGCACATCCTGTGTTCAACGGATTTATCGATTTCGATACCACTGCCGTCAAGGTGAAGATGCTCGGTACTTCCTTTGAGTTCTCTGACGAAAAAATCCCGGTTGACAGCGGAATCATATCCTTCAATGATTTTGCAATCAAGGGGTGTAACGACAATCCTCTCCATGTCAACGGAACTGTCAATGCACGGAATCTTGCGAATCTCGCGCTTGATCTTGGGCTGACTGCCAAGAATATTCAAATCGTGAACAGTTCACGTCCGAAGGGCGCGGATGTCTACGGAAAGGCTTTCCTTGACATTGATGCGAAAGCTCGTGGCGATATGTCGAGACTGAATGTCGATGCAGACCTCAGTATTCTCGCGGGAACAAATGTCACATACGTCCTTTCGGAAGCAGCCCAGACCCTTAGTTCCCAATCCAGTGAGGATATGGTTCATTTCGTTCAATTCAACGACACGACCTCTGTTCAGAATGCGGATTCCATCACAACCACATCCATGGCACTGAATCTTGACGCACGATTGCACATCAATGAAGGTTCGACCATCAACGTCGACCTTTCCGCCAACGGTTCCAACAAAGTACACCTGCTTCCACAGGGTGATGTGGCATTCACAATGTCGGAACTCAACGGAGAGCGCCTGACCGGCCGCATTAACATCAACAGCGGTTACGTCCGTTACACTCCGCCGTTCATGAGTGAAAAGAATTTCGCGTTCCAGGAAGGATCATACGTTGCATTCAACGGCGACATGATGAACCCGATTCTAAATATTCAGGCTATTGATGTCATAAAAGCCAATGTCACGCAGGAAGGACAGAACTCACGTCTTGTCAACTTCGATGTGAAACTATCCATCACCAATACGCTTGAAAATATGAACGTGGCCTTCGACCTGTCGACAGATGATGACATAACTGTCCAGAATGAACTTGCATCCATGTCGGCTGAGCAGCGCGCCAACCAGGCAATGAATATGTTGCTCTACAATGTCTACACCGGAGCTGGGACAAAGGGTAATGCGAACCTTTCAGGCAATCAACTCTATTCGTTCCTGACCTCACAGCTCAATTCATGGGCCGCCAACAATATCCGCGGTGTCGACATCTCATTTGGCATTGACCAATATGACAAGACCTACGCAGGTTCGACTTCGACAACGACATCCTACAGCTATCGTGTCAGCAAGAGCTTCTTCAATGACCGGTTCAAGATTGTCGTAGGAGGTAACTACTCTACAGATGCCGATGCTGACGAGAATTTCTCGCAGAATCTGATTAACGATATTTCATTCGAGTACATGCTCAATCAATCCGGTTCCATGTATATCAAGATATTCCGCCATACGGGTTATGAAAGTATTCTTGAGGGTGAAATCACCCAGACAGGTGTCGGTTTCGTACTGAAGAAGAAGCTTAACACTCTTTGGGAGCTTTTCGGCATCCGCCGTGACTGAATTTAATAAAACAATAACTCTATAGTCTGTACTGAAAAGATATGAGGAAACTGTTTGTATATATTGTCGCTACCATTCTCCTTGCAGGATGCTCTACCACCAAACGTCTTGGTAAGGATGACATACTCTATACCGGCTTGAAGGGTGTGGATGTCACTACTCCCGATAATGAAAAATTTCCGGAGGGAGTGAAATCCACCCTGACCGAAGCCGTTTCGGTCAAACCGAACAATCCATTGCTCGGTTCGGCATCCATCCGCACCCCCTTTCCGATTGGTCTGTGGGTCTACAACAACTGGCCGAATCCTCCCAAGGGATTCAAACATTGGGTTTATGAAAAGTTGGCCTCGACCCCGGTACTTGTCAGTGATGTCAGACCGGAGGTGAGAACCCACATGCTTGACCAGTTGCTTGACAACAACGGATATTTCTCCGGCACATCGACATACGAGCTTGTCCAGAAGAAAAACAAGAAAAAAGCCTCCATATTATATAAGGTGGAGGCGGGTCGTCCCTACATGCTCGATTCGATAATACTATTGCCGGATTCTGTTCCGCTCCATCATCTTATTGATTCCGTAGCCCGCAGGTCAAAATATTTCCAAGTCGGCTCACGCTATTCAACAGATTCTTTAGCTGCATTGCGCGTAGAGATTGCAAATTCAGTCCGCAATAGAGGATACTATTATTTCCGTCCGGAATACATCCAGTATCTCGCTGACAGTACAATCACTCCAGGCAGCATAGCAATGAAACTGGATATTGCAGATAATGTCCCCGAAATGGCACTCGCCAAATATAAGACAGGTAATATCACCACCTACATCTATAGGAACAAGGGAGGAGGTGAGGCAGACACCATCGAAACAGAGCGTGGTACACTCGTCCGATACATGCCATCACGTTTGCGTGACGGATTGATCCCATCATGCATCGCATTTCGTGAAGGCCGTACATTTTCCGTGCGTCAGATGAATACCACGCAGACACGTCTGGCTCGTCTTGGCATATTTAACGGAATCGACATCAACGTAAGCAGGGATACGACAAAACTTGACGAACACCTTCTTGATGTCACAATTCAATGTACGTTTGACCGTCCGCTTGAAGCATCCATCGAAGCCAACGTATCATCAAAATCCAACTCTTACCTCGGCCCGGGTCTGTCCCTCGGATTGACAAACCGCAATCTGTTTGGTGGTGGAGAGCTTCTGACCTTAGCTTTGACAGGTTCATACGAATGGCAGACCGGTTCAGGGAAAAAGAGTTCGGTATTCAATTCTTACGAGGTGGGATTGAACGCAACTCTTGCTTTTCCCCGTCTGCTTGCCCCTAAGTTCATCCCGCGTACACGCCGCGATGTCAACTGGACAAGACTTTCGCTTGGTGTGGACCTTCTCAACCGTCCGCATTATTTTAAACTGAGTCAGTTCAATGCCGGTATCGCTTACGACTGGCGGTCGTCAAAGTACATCTCGAATACATTCACCCTCTTCAAGATGACTTACAACAAGCTGCAGCATACGACCCCGGTTTTCGATTCAATCATGAACGCGAATCCGGCAATCGCACTCAGTTTCCAGAGCCAGTATATTCCTCAGATGTCATACGGTTTCGTATATGACCGTGCGATGAATAAGGACAATACCATTAATGTCCAGTTCACACTTCAGGAAGCCGGTAATATATTCTGGTCCATTTATGAAATGTGTGGAAAGAAAGGGGAGAAGACCCTGTTCAAGACACCATTTTCTCAGTTTGTGAAAGGTTACGCCCAGATTATCTATGGTCGCAGGCTTTTCGGTGACCATTGGCTCGTCAACCGCATCGGTACAGGTGCAGCCTACGCATACGGCAATTCATCACAGGTCCCGTACAGCGAGCAGTTCTATTGTGGCGGAGCCAACTCGGTCAGAGCATTTACAGTCCGTTCGATTGGCCCGGGTTCATATCGTGCGCCGGCCGACCAAATCAACGGCTACTTCGATCAGACAGGTACATTCACGTTCATTGCCAACTCTGAATACCGCTTCCCGATTCTCGGGCCATTGCATGGCGCAGTGTTCCTCGATGCGGGCAACGTATGGACTCTGAAAAATGAGCCCGAACGTCCCGGCGGACAACTTCGGGCAAAGAGTTTCTTCAAGGATCTTGCACTGGGCACAGGAGTAGGCCTGCGATTTGACATCTCAATGCTCATCATCCGAGGTGACCTTGGAATCGGTATCCATGCTCCTTACGATACCGGTAAACGCGGTTACTATAATATGGAATCGTTCAAGAAATCGCTTGCATTCCATCTCGCTATCGGATATCCGTTCTAAAGCTATACAATTATCAGTATAAAAACTTTTAAGGGTTTGAATTGTCTATATTATATGGACTGTTCAAACCCTTCATTATGAAAAAAGCTTTAAGTTACATAGCATTCTTCGTTGCACTGACCGTTTTAGTCGCAGCTTATTCCGAGAGGGTGGTAAAAGCCGATGAAGGCTATACCGCACCTGAAATCGAAATGCTTGCCAACGATTCGGTCAATGTTTCGCTTGATAAGCTCCGTGGAAAATATGTCCTGGTCAATTTCTGGGATTCATCCAATGCCGTCTCAAGAATTGCAGCAGGGGAATATGACCGTTTCCTTCACGCCAATCATGGCAATTCATTTTCGCTTCTGTCCGTCAACACCGACGACAATCCTGATATTTTCAAGGAAATAGTAAAAAAAGATAATCTTGATGCTTCGACCCAGTTCCATATCTCAGACGCAAAGGCAAAGCATCTTTCTGCGAATTATCGGCTTGACAATGGATTCTCGTCCTATCTGATTGACCCCCAAGGCAAAATCGTGGCGGTCAACCCATCTGTCAGCACCCTCGAAAAGTACCTCTCAAAGCATTGAGCCGCATATTCAGTTTGCTAAAATTAATAATTCTCACTAAATTTGCATCACCATTCATCATGAAAAGAATCCTCACACTCGTTGCTTCGGCAATGATTATATGCACGCCTATTTCGGCAAAAAAGGTCAAAGGCTACAGCTGCACATCTGATAATGTGTTGACTTTTACCGTTGACAGTATTGATTATCGTTCAGACCTTACGCGAGTCTATGGACGCGTGAAAGGCCGTCCACATACGTCCAACCGAATTGATGAAGTGCAATATATCGGCGGAGGAACGGCTTTGAAGTCGAATGATATTGACGGAGTGGATTTCCGCCGTTACTTCCAATGGGAGGATAACGGAGAAATACCTTTGGAAATTGACTTCCCCGCTACCAAACCGGCTACAGGAGTGCAGCTTCTTTTCACGACACCACGAGGTCAGTCGACCACAACCGCAAAAAAGATAGCAACCAAGCACTAAAATGAAGCTCTGCATCACCGAGAAACCCAGTGTAGCCAAAGATATTGCTCAGATACTTGGCGCCGATGTGCGCCGCGACGGATATTACGAAGGAGGTGAATACAAAGTCACCTGGACCTTCGGCCATCTCTGCACACTCAAGGAACCCGGTGATTATGAAGAGCGTTGGAAAAGATGGGCGCTTGGTGTCCTTCCGATGATTCCGGCCCGTTTCGGCATTAAGGTGATACCTGACAAGGGTATCGAGCGTCAGTTTCAGGTTATCGAAAATCTGATAGCCGAAGCCGACGAGGTCATCAATTGCGGTGATGCCGGACAGGAAGGCGAATTGATCCAACGTTGGGTCATGCAGAAGGCTTCGATTCATTGTCCTGTAAAGCGTCTCTGGATTTCTTCACTGACAGATGAATCAATCCGCGAAGGCTTCGCGCATCTGCAACCGGAATCTGATTTTGACAACCTCTATCATGCCGGTCTGTCGCGCGCGATAGGCGACTGGATTCTCGGCATGAACGCGACGCGACTCTATTCGCTGAAATATTCCTCTCCGGGAAATGTATTGTCGATCGGACGAGTGCAGACCCCGACACTTGCTCTTATCGTGCAACGTCATTTTGAAATAGAGAATTTCAAGCCCGAGGACTATTGGGAACTGAAAACTATATATCGCGGAGCCGTGTTCAACGCAACCTCCGGACGATTCAAATCGCCGGAGGAAGCTGAGTCCACACTGGAGGCCATCAAGGCTTTCCCGATGGTCATAAAGGATGTCCAGAAGAAAAAGGGTAGGGAAGCACCTCCCAGACTCTTTGACCTTACGTCGCTGCAGGTGGAATGCAACAAGAAATGGGGATGGACAGCCGACGAAACACTGCGCCTGATTCAGTCACTTTATGAAAAGAAGGTGACGACCTATCCGCGCGTCGATACGACATATCTGTCAGAAGATATTTATCCTAAAGTTCCGGGTATATTGAGAAATATGACTCCATATACCGGAATAATTGCTCCATTGCTTGAGACCAAGCTACCTAAGAGCAAGAAAGTATTTGACAACTCAAAAGTCACTGACCACCACGCGATTATTCCGACAGGGCAATCACCAAGCGTGCTCGTTGGCAATGAACGCAAGCTGTATCATCTGATTGCACTCCGTTTTATAGCTGCTTTCTATCCGGACTGTAAATTCCTGAGCACCACCGTAATGGGAGAAGTAGACAAAACCGGATTCAAGGCAACAGGTAAAGTCATTGAGGATCTGGGATGGAGACAAATCTATGAAAATACTCCGGCAGATGATGCCAAAAATGATGAAGAGAACAGCGATGACCGTATCTTGCCCGATTTTATGGTCGGGGAGAGCGGACCTCACGAGCCGTCACTGCAAAAACGCACTACTCAGCCACCGAAATACTACACGGAAGGTACACTTCTTCGTGCAATGGAATCTGCAGGTAAAACCGTTGAGGATGAGGAGCTTCGGGAAGCAATGAAGGAAAATGGAATAGGGCGTCCGTCCACGCGTGCGGCTATCATCGAGACCCTTTTCAAACGTAAGTACATCTATCGCAACCGCAAGTCAATCATGGCCTCTCAGGCAGGTATCGACCTGATTGCCAGCATTAATGAGGAATTGCTTAAAAGTGCGAAGCTTACGGGGCTTTGGGAAAACAAGCTTCGTCGTATCGAACGTGGAGAGTATTCTGCCGCTGAATTCATTCAGGAACTTAAAGTACTGATTAACCAAATTGTTATCAACGTTTTAAGTGACAATTCCCGCTCTAAGATATTCGTCGACAATGCTCCTAAGAAAACAGGAGGCGATGATACGGGTGACGGGGTTAAAGTTAATTCCGACAAACCGACAAAGCCTCGCGCTCCACGCACACGCAAATTTGAGCAGATTGAGTGTCCAATCTGTAATCAAGGGCATATATTGAAAGGTAAGACAGCTTTCGGCTGCAGCAGATTTCGCGAAGGTTGCACATTGAGATTGAACTTCACCGAATATCCAGAAGATTTGACTCCGGCCAAACTCAAAAAAATGCTTGCCAAGAAAAAAGCATAGACCAAACCAAAGAAATATTTACAACTCAGTCACCGAATCTATTCGACAATGAAATGGATTCGGTGGCTTTCTTATTTAGAGAAGTAGATACTTAGAAGTAGGATAGGATCGGAACGACATGAGCATCGGAAATAAGAAGAAAGATGTTATTTTACATAATCGTGATTATGGGACAAATTGCGAAGGGTTGGTTTTCATATCTGTCTTTGGTTCTGTTTGCTTTGTTCGGCTTATGGGAATTAAGCATTAAAGGTATTTTTACTTAATATTACTCTTTAAATGCAATGCTTCTTATGTCGGTAGTTAAATCAGCTAAGTATTTAGCCAATAAGAGTTAAGCAACTTGTATGGATGAGTTTTTCTATCTAACTTTGCATCGCTGAAACGAAAAACAGCATTACAATATTAAATAATACTCGAAGACACACCTGTAAAAATAATAGTAATCATCCACCCGATTATCAGTTTCCCTGAAAGGCAAATTAAATAAGAAATCCATGAACCTATCAAATAATAACAGCTAACATCTAACGAACTTAAAATTCTTATCCTTTTCTGAATTAAATTCAATTTTTACCGCTAATTTTCCTATCCCTTATCAATTAAGCAGTTATCAATCCGTGAAATAAAAAGCGATTCCGCAATAAAAATCACGAAACCGCTTTGAATTTAATTTCACTGAATGAGTTTGAGAAAACGAATACCGATAATTAGAATTGATGATTATAATTTCGGGCGTCACGCTGCGCGAGGCAGCGGACGCTTTTTTTGTTTCATCAATTCGTAATTATCTCAGTGTCAAGGCTACAACATTCTCAACATGCTGGGTATGAGGGAACATATCGACCGGCTGTACGGCTTCAATGTCATATTTTTCATGCAAAAGCGCGAGATCGCGTGCCTGTGTGGCAGGATTGCAGCTTACATAGACAATACGCTTAGGTTCAGCATCCAGAATGACCTTTACAACATCCTCGTGCATTCCGGCTCTCGGAGGGTCGACAACCATAACGTCGGGACGGCCATGCTCTGCAATAAAGTCGGCTGTCAATACATTTTTCATGTCACCTGCATAGAATTCAGTATTCTCAAGATGATTTACCTCTGCATTGACTTTTGCATCCTCAATCGCTTCCGGGACATATTCTATGCCGATAACGTGGCGCACTTTAGGAGCGATGAAACATGCAATCGTGCCTGTGCCTGTGTAAAGGTCATAGACCAGTTCATCACCGCTCAGCTTGGCGAAGTCTCTTGCGACGCTGTAAAGGCGATAAGCTTGACGGGAATTAGTCTGATAGAAGGATTTGGGCCCTACCCTGAATTTCAGACCTTCCATCTCCTCTTCGATATACTCTCGTCCTTTGAAAAGAATTATTTCCTGATCGGCAATAGTATCGTTAACCTTCGTGTTGATTACATAGAGCAGCGAAGTAATCTCCGGGAAGTTTTCAGCAACCGCAGCAAGGAGTGTCGCAATTTTTTCTTTATCTTCCTCACCAAATACCATCACAGCCATAACTTCGCCTGTGGATGCAATGCGAATCATAAGAGTACGCAACAATCCATGCTGCTCGCGCAGGTCATAGAAGCTGTAGTCATGCTCCATGCCATAATTCTTGATGAAGAGACGCAGACGGTTGCCAAGGTCGTCCTGGAGATGGCAGCGGTTTATATCAAGCACCTTATCAAATGCTCCTGAAATGTGAAATCCGGCTGCACGGCGCTCGGGAAATTCCTCTCCGGAACGAAGCTGATCAAACGTCAGCCACTTCTTATTTGAGAAGGTATATTCCATTTTGTTGCGATACTCCCAGATGTTTTCAGACCCGAGAATCGGAGTCAATTCCGGGAATGGAATCTTGGCGATACGCTGCAGTGCATCCTGCACCTGCTGCTGCTTGCATTTCAACTGAAATTCGTAAGGAAGATGCTGCCAACGGCATCCACCACACATTGTGAAATGCTCACAACGTGGTTCCACACGGATGTCAGACGGTTTCGTCAGACGTTCGATATGGCCTTCAGCATAATTGCGCTTCTTGCGGTCGATTTTAACATCGGCCACATCGCCGGGCGCGCCGAACGGAATGAAAACAACCATGTCGTCGACACGGGCTATAGAATTGCCTTCGGCTGCCACATCAAGTATTTCAACATCGCTCAGGAGCGGTAATTCTTTCTTTTTTCTTGCCATAAAACTAACTTTATCGCTTCCCTTCTCCGGTGTGCCGGTCAGGAAAACAGTTACATTAAACAAAAAATTTTCGCCGGTAATGGCCATGAAGCCATTAACCGACGAGTTTGAGTATTTTCAAGTAAGTTAGGTTAAGATAACTATTCTCATATAAACTGCATCAAAATTAGGAATTATTTAGATGTCAGGCAAGAATAGTTAGATATTTTAACCTTAATTAACCCGTTCGGAGTTGATGTCCCTTCTGCAGGTCTTGTACAAGCAACGGATGAAAAATGCCGTTATTATTATTGATGTCAGAATCATCATCGGCGCATCTGCGCCGAAGGTATTGATTGACTCTCTTCCTGTTTTGATGACGTCGTCAGCCTTCTCATGCCACATCGCATATACAACCATAGAGTTGTTGAAAGCATGGAGAATTATCGGCAACCATAGCGAACGCGACCAGTAGAAGATATAGCCAAAGTATGCTCCGAGCAACAATCTCGGGAAAAAGCCGAAAAACTGCAGATGGAAGGCACTGAATACAAAAGCGGTCAGCCATATTGCAAGATGATGATTCATCCGGCAACTGAGAAATATCCGTTGCAACGCCCCTCTGAAAAACAGTTCCTCACTGAGTCCGGCCAGCACACCGACTATTAAAATATTGACAATTAAAGAACCGATAGATGCACTCCCGAGAAGCACTTCCACAGAAGCTTTAGCCTGTTCCTCCGCAGCCCGCATCCACTCTTCTATTCCTGCAAAAGAAGCCGGAAGACTCATTTGCTCATTCAATTTCACAAGCCCGTTCATAGCCGGAATGGAAAACATCAGCGCCAGAAGAGCAAGAAGCAATTGCATGGGGCGCAACTTGCTGTCGACGCCCAGAAAACGGGCTGCGTAAGGGCTTATCAACAAAGCGCTGACTGTTGCGGGCAGAATGAAGACGATGCAGTCCTGCAGCACCGTGGAAATGCGCAGTGTCTGCGTGGTCATGCCTCCGCGCATTACTATTCCTATGATAGCTGAGCCTACGATTGTGAAAAGGCAAAGCGAGACGATGAGGATTACGATACGCTGTGCCGGAGCAAAGCGTATGTTTGCAAAAATATCTGATTGTGATTGGTTATACATTTTCCTGTGTGTACTTTTTTATTTGTCAAGATAGAATTCGGAAGTGAGATCGATGTAAGCTCTTGTAAAACTGTTATCGCTGTTTCTTATGTATAGTTCTTCCTTTTTCATCCGTGGTGCGTCAGCTCCATCAAGTCCGACTTGCCAAAGGGTGCGTATTGATGCTTTTCCCTCTCGGGAATAGACAGTGCAAACACGCCGGGGAGAAAGCCGGTTGAGAGAGAGCAGAAAGTCTATTTCATCTGTCCGGGAGGTGGGAGCTATGAATGCGAGGCTATCCGACAATTCCGTCATATTTGCCGCTGAAATCTCGATAAGCTCTTTCACGGTGAATTCATCACCGTGGCGGGCAAGAGCGCGTCCTGCGTCGGGAGAACGCAATTTCTCATTGAAAAATGGAGGATTTGAGACGATGAGCAAAGGATGACTGACCGACGGAAATGATTTAGTGATATCGGCTTCAATCACCTCTACCCTATCCGCCCATGGCGATTTCTCGGTATTGGCAATTGCATCCAGGCAGGCATCATGATTGACATCGACAGCAAGAACTCTCCCATTGTTATTCCGCTGAGCCATCATAAGTGCGATTACTCCTGACCCACAGCCGACATCGACTATTTCTCGCGCGAATGATACATCGGCCCAGGCTCCGAGTAAAACGGCATCCGTTCCGATTTTCATTCCACAATGACTGTCATCAACGCTGAATTGCTTGAAATTGAAAATTCCCATTGGCAAGAAAGTGATAAGAACTGGAGGTTATTCAATACTGGAAGCCGACGTTGTCAACATAGAGTGTAAGGCCTTCAGTGCCGACGTATGGATCGCCGTTTCCGGCGGAGAACATCACAATGGCATGTGTCGGAGTTGCATTTGCGTCATCCCAACCTTCTTCAACCACGGGAACCATTTTACCTTTGGAATTCTTGGCATAATAGCTGTTGCTGCCGTTGCGGAGCTTGAGATATGCAGGGACTGAACCCTTCGCGCTAATATCGCCATAGGTGACCGGCAGTTTGAAACCGTTGACCCATTGTGACGAACTGCTGAACAATTTACCGCCTGTTCCGACGCGTTTTGCATGAATGTTACCTTCAGCATCTTCCCAACGACGTTGGAGGTAAACAAATACTACTGCTTCATCACGCCCCGGAATTTTTTTCTTGGATCCGAAACCGGATGATTTTATACGGTAGTCGACATTCGGCATATCGACTTTGTAGTCAAAGACAAGAGCCTTCGGACGCTTGGTGAAAGGCACACCCATCTCCATTTTTGAATATGGACTCTTGGTGGATGTTATCGGTTCAATCATCTCTCCGAGAAACATTGAGCCGGCAACCATCACATCCATGTTGATTAATCCGAGTACTTTGACATTTTCTATCTGTGTACACAATTTGGCACACTTGTTTCCTGCAGCACGTTCGAAGGGATACACCGCATTGGATGTCTTTGTTACGCCTGAGACCTTGGCATACACATTGCTGGTAGCCCAGGGTGAACCGCCGAGATTCCGGTAGGCTTTATTCCCGTTGATTGTATTGGTCGGCCCGACTTCATAAAGCGTTTTGGTCTTGCCCCCGATGATGGCCGACTCTTTGACATTGCGTGTCACCCACTGTGAGAAATCACCGTATTTTATACGGTCCACAGTCTGTGCACCGACCGTCATCGCCACCGAAGCGAAACAGGCCGACAGTAATATGTGTTTTTTGTAGTTCATATTGCATTTATTTAGATTATGATTCATCAGGCAAAAAGAGTACGGAAAGCTTCCTCGACCTTTGCCACTTCTATTATCTTTATATTCAATCCCGACACGTCAACACCTTTCAGATTGAAACGTGGGATGATTATGGTCTCCATGCCAAGTTTTTCTGCTTCGCGGATTCGTTGCTCAATGCGGGTGACCGGGCGCACTTCCCCTGAAAGTCCGACTTCTCCGGCCATACATACCCGCTTGGGGATGGTTATGTCGACGTTCGATGACAAAATCGCACAGATTACAGCGAGATCAAGAGCCGGATCGTTGACCTTTAGACCACCGGCTATATTGAGAAACACATCTTTCGCCGCAAGCTTGAATCCAACACGCTTTTCAAGGACAGCAAGAAGCATATTCATGCGTTTTGAGTCGAAACCGGTCACGGATCTTTGCGGAGTTCCGTAGGCAGCCGTGCTGACCAAGGCCTGCACTTCTATTAGAAACGACCGTATGCCTTCCATGGTCACACCGATGGAGATTCCCGACAAATCGTCGCTGCTTTGGGAAAGAAACATCTCCGATGGATTCGAAACTTCACGCAGGCCTCGCTGACACATCTCGTATATTCCAAGTTCGGCAGTAGAACCGAAACGGTTCTTTATAGAACGGAGGATACGATAGATACCCTGACGGTCCCCTTCGAATTGCAACACGGCATCAACTATATGTTCCAATACTTTCGGACCGGCTATGCTTCCCTCTTTGGTTATATGACCGATGAGGATGACAGGAACACCTGTCTCCTTGGCATATTTGAGCAGTTGGGCCGCACACTCGCGCACCTGCGACACGCTTCCGGCAACTGACTCTATGTCATCCGAGGCAATAGTCTGAATTGAGTCAATGACAATCAGTCCCGGATTGACCTCTTCGATATGGTCACGGATATTCTGAAGTGAGGTCTCGCAGACGATATATACATTTTCGTTTGGACGACCTATGCGGTCGGCCCTCATTTTCAACTGCCTTGTACTCTCCTCACCGCTGACGTAAAGTATGCGCCTCGAACGTATCGAGAGAATGTTTTGCAGAACCAATGTCGATTTTCCAATACCCGGTTCACCACCGATAAGAACAAGACTGCCGGCAACCATGCCACCACCAAGAACGCGGTTGAGTTCCGCACTCGGCATCTTGATGCGTGGTTCCTCCTCCATTTCGATTTCATGGATAAGTTGCGGACGTGTACGGCGCGAGGTCTGGCCGGAAGGGGCAAGAGTCTTTGATTTCTTCTCGGTGACAATCTTCTCCTCAACCATAGTGTTCCATTCTCCACAGGCAGGACATTTACCCTGCCATTTGGGAGCCTGCGCACCACAACTTGTACAGAACCATGCAGTCTTGACTTTCATTATCAACAGTCTTATTTATGGATTAACAGTAATTTTATATGAGTAATCAGATACCTCTGAATTTTGCAAGGGTTATAGCCGTAGCAATAGCTGCATTGAGCGATTCTCCGGTTTCTTGCCCTTCCGGATAAGACGGGATCAACAATCGCTCCGTCACCGTCGCCTCAACTTCGGCTGAGATTCCTTTCCCTTCGTTGCCTATGACAATGATTCCTTTCTGTTGGAGCGTGGCCTTACGGATATCTTCACCGTCAAGGAAAGTTCCATAGACAGATTTCGCACCAACTTCATTGATCATCTCAGGGAGATTTCCGTAGTAAAGTTTCACTCTGGAAATAGAACCCATTGTCGATTGGATGACCTTTGGGGCAAAGCAATCGGCCGTCTCATTACTGCATATAATCTCCCGTATTCCAAACCAGTCGGCGACACGGATTATTGTACCGAGATTTCCCGGGTCCTGAATGGTGTCGAGAGCGAGTATAAGTTTGTCGGCAAGAGATGGCAATTCAATCTTCCGCTCCGGTATCTCATAAACGGCAATGACATCAGATGGTGTCGAAAGGCTCGTCATCCTTGAAATGTCGTTGCGGGTAACCTTGACAAGCGCATCGCAATCCACAACAGACTTTATGTCCGCTCCGTGGTTGGTAATCCACTCATGAGTGGCAAAGAGATGCCGGAGGTTGAAATGGCCGAGTGTGTCAAGTACACATTTCGTCCCTTCAGCCTTGAAAGCTCCCTCTTTTCGTCGCGTCTTACGTTCATCGAGTGACTTTACGGTGCGATATAAGTTCTTTGTCAGTTCAATCATAATTGTAACTAAAATATTGTCAAAGTTACATATTTTCATAAAAATAAACAAAAGACACCCTTGCTTGTGGGCTTCAATTGGATATTTTGACTACTTTTGTCGAAACGTTTTCTTAAAATGTTAAAGGATTTATACGCAAAAAAGTTCGGGGTCTCCCCTCTTTCGATCCTTCCTCTTACGCAAGCAGGAAGCAATCGCCAATACTTCCGTCTGACCGGTCCGGAGACGGTGGTCGGAGTCATCGGCTGTTCCGAGGACGAAAACAAGTCGTTCATCTATCTTTCAAAACATTTCCGGTCAAAGGGGCTTCCCGTTCCTGAGGTTATTGCCGTAGCAGATGATTTTTCCGCATATTTGCAGGAAGATTTGGGCGATAGGCAATTGTTTGATGAACGTTCCTCAATCGAATTGCTGAAAAAGGCAGTTGCCATCCTTCCGGATTTCCAATATAAAGGAGTGGAAGGACTCGACTTTTCAAAATGTTATCCGGTAAGCGATTTTGATGAGCAAGCTATACTTTGGGACTTGAATTATTTCAAGTATTGTTTTCTGAATACGACAGGTGTTTCATATCGTGAATCAGAACTCGAACAAGATTTCCGGAAAATGGCGGCACGGTTATCTGTAAATCCAAAGGGAACATTTATGTATCGTGACTTCCAATCACGCAACGTCATGATAAAGGATGGCGAGCCTTACTTCATAGATTTTCAGGGTGGACGTCGCGGACCGGCGGAATATGACATCGTTTCCTTCGTCACTCAGGCGCGTGCAGCCTTCCCGCAAGATGTAAGGGAAATGCTTGTCGATACATATATCGAAAGTGCATCCAGATATGTCGACATTGACAGCTCGGAATTCAAAAGACGCTTCCGCGAATTCTATTTGCTCCGAACTCTGCAAGTTTTGGGAGCGTACGGTTTCAGGGGTAAATTTGAGCGAAAACCACATTTTTTGAAGAGCATACCGGCTGCAATCGACAACCTCGCATCAATCATCAATGATGGTGCGTTGGATGAATATCCCTACCTCATGAAGGTGCTTGCATCAGTAGTTGAAAAAGAAAAAACTCCACCTGCTGCAAACATCCTGCAAGAAAGCTCGCTGACAGTGACGGTGATAAGTTTTTCCTATAAGAAAGGAATTCCTGCCGACTTGTCGGGCAACGGAGGTGGTTTTGTGTTTGACTGCCGTGGTATGGAAAATCCGGGACGCTATGAGGAGTATAAGAAAATCACGGGTCTTGATGGCCCGGTCATCGAGTTTCTGGAACACAAAGGAGAAATCATAACTTTCCTTGACCATTGCTTCGGACTTGTCGACCCGTCTGTTGAGTGTTATGACCGTCGTGGTTTCACGTCCCTGTCCGTCAACTTCGGTTGCACCGGTGGGCAACACCGCAGTGTCTATGGCGCTCAAAAAATGGCTGAACATATAAAGGCTAAATTCCCTCACGTCAAAGTCCATCTCATCCATCGCGAACAAAATATCGACCGTACACTATGAAAGCTATGATTTTTGCCGCAGGGCTCGGTACTCGTTTAGGCGACATTACCCGAGAAAAGCCGAAAGCACTTGTGGAAGTCGGTGGCGAACCGATGTTGAAACGTGTAATCCTAAAATTGAAATCGGCAGGTATCACTGATATGGTTGTCAACGTCCATCATCATGGCGAAGCTATCATCGACTATCTGAACACCAACAATAATTTCGGTATCAGCATTTCAATCAGTGATGAACGTGACCAACTTCTTGACACCGGTGGCGGACTGCTTAAAGCACGCGGATTTCTTGAAGGTCAAGAACCCATACTCATCCATAACGCCGATATTCTGACTGATTTCGACATTCAGGAAATGGAGCGCGCACATTCACTGTCCGAATCCGATGCAACTCTTCTTGTTGCCAATCGGTCAACTTCTCGCTATCTGTTGTTTGACAGAAATATGCGCATGGTCGGATGGAAGAATGTGAAAACCGAGGAAGTGCGTTCGCCTTTTGGAAATCTCATGGAGAATCAGGGTTGTTTCGAGAAGGAGATTCAACCTTTGGCATTCGGAGGCGTTCATATCGTCAATCCGTCTATTTTTCCGATGCTTGCTTCTTATACGGATGAAGCTAAATTCTCAATCACTCCGTTCTACACTGATTCATGCGCAGCTTTGAGAATAAAAGGCTATCTTCCGTCGCAGGAATACAACTGGATAGACATAGGCAAACCGGATTCACTTACGGCTGCTGAAAATATTGTTTCAAGACTTCGGCCGATTCAACCGGAGGAGTAAAAACAGCCAATATTGCCGGTCGGTCATTGACAGAAACAAATTCTGCGAATGCTCTTTTCAATTCCTCAAAGTCATGAGCTTCACCATAGTGGAAGCCATAGCCATCCGCAAGCTGACGGAGAGGCAAGCGAGTTCCTACGGCAAAATATTTTTCAAGTTCCGGGAGCGATGATGTGGAGGGAATGAATCTGAAAATTCCACCCCCTTCGTTGCAGATTACTATTATTTTGAACTTTGGTGTCACAAGCATTGACGAAAGAGCCGCAAGATCGTACTGACAGCTCATATCCCCGGTTATAAGTAAGGTGGTGCCGGAATACATCGTTGATGCTCCGAGCGCAGTTGAACTGCAACCGTCAATGCCGCTCACTCCACGGTTACAATCACAACGATGCAGATGGTTGCAATCCATTAATTGGGCGTATCGGATGGGCGTGCCATTAGACAACTGCAGATTCCAACGCGCCGGAATGTTTGGAATCAGATAGCCGAACGCTTTCATGTCGGACCACGGAGCTTTTTTAAGATACGATTGGTGAAGTATATCTGCTTTTGCAGCTAAATCACGCCAACGTGCGGCATAATTACTTGGATTCTTGAAAATCTGCAGCGCTGATGCAAGCTGACGCAAAAATATGGCCGGACGCATCTCGACACGCAATGAAAGGTGTTTGAAACAGTCAATCGTCGTGTGAGATAAGCCAACATGCCAATGCTCGACATTATCCAGTTGCCGCAACCAATCCTTAACAAAGCGCGACACCAGCGCACCACCTGCCGTTATCACCACATCCGGTGCAAGCTCTTGCCGTTCAGAATTTGAAAGACGGCAGAGTGTTGAATCAATGCGGTTGATGAACAGCGGTGAATGAAGATTTGCAATGGTCTCGGTCATAACTGCCACATTCGGCAATTTGGCAAGTTTTGCCAATGCCCTGTTGAGCTTCTCATCAGGCTCGTGGAATCCGACTATAATGAGCACCTTGCGGGGAGATGCAATGCTCTCCCCTATTTTCCTCGCTTCTGCGGTCGGCAACTCAACGGATGGTGAAACCATCCGTATGACACGACTGGCATTTTCCGCATAATCGGCCAATTTGTTCAATGGCGCATCCAATCGGATATTGATATGCACAGGTCCACGCCGTCCGTTCACTGCCTCAAGCAACAGGTCATTGATAAGACGGTTGCAAACCCATTTTCCGTTCGGGAAATCAGTATGTGCAGGTATATCACAACTGCGTTTGACGTATGGCGCAAGAGCATTCTGTTGCCAGATGGTCTGGGAATCATCCTGGTCAATCCATTCTTCCGGACGGTCTGCGGATATTATAATCAACGGCGCGCAGCGGTAAAACGCTTCCGCTACAGCAGGAGCATAGTTCAGGAGTGCCGATCCGCTCGTGCATACAATGGCTACAGGCTCTCCGCTCTGGATCGACATTCCGAGTGCGATGAAGGCTGCCGAACGCTCATCGATGACAACATCCGTTTGCAAATCCTCCCTGCGCGAAAGCGCAAGCACCAGCGGAGCGTTGCGGCTTCCCGGAGAAAGAACGACATGGCGCACTCCGTGAGCCACGAGAAGATCAGCAAGTATATTACATGAATGTTTATCGGTCGTGAGCATAGAAAGCTTGGTTTGATGGTGAATTTTGATGCAAAAATACAAATATTGGCGCAACCGCGCACCAATTTTGGGAGGAATGTGTTACTTTTGTAGAACAACTTTCACTGAATAAATTATAATCATCAATGTATATAGCATCTCAGAAACATAAGGAAAACATCGCGGAATATCTGCTTTATATGTGGCAGATTGAAGATATTATCCGAGCTAACGGGCTTGATATAGACCGCATAAAAGCCAACGTAATCGACAAGTTTCATCTCGAACCGGCACAGGAAAAAGAGATGGTCGAATGGTATGAATCACTGATTGACATGATGCGTCGCGAGAATGTTGAGAAAAGCGGACATCTCCAACTCAACAAAAATGTCATCATCCAGCTTACGGATCTCCATCTCGCACTTCTGAAAGATCCCCGCTTCCCGGAATATACCGCCGAGTTCTATAAGACTCTGCCCTATATTGTCGAGCTTCGTGCCAAATCCGGAGAAAATCCGACCGGTGAGATCGAGACATGTTTCAATGCTCTTTACGGTATGTTGATGCTACGTCTGCAAAGCAAGGAAATCACTCCCGAAACTCAGACAGCCATCACTCAGATTTCAAAATTCCTTGCCCTGCTCACCAAAGATTTCCATCTTGACCGCGAAGACAAGCTCTTCCCCCCGGACGAGGAATAATTCAAAGGGAACAGCCTATAAAATCAGGATGCATGTCAGTCTCGGCATATTGAAGATTTAACCAATCTTCTGCCGAAATTGACATGCATCCTGATTTTATAGGCTGTTCCCTTTAGATTTACTTAGGGATTGCTGAAAGAACGACTTCTCCGAGTGTCGGATGTGCATGAACCGTGGATGAGATGGCTGATGCCTTTAATCCTGCCTGCATAGCAGTTGCTATTTCCTGCACGAGATCCGCAGCATGAGCGCCGCAGATATGACAGCCGAGAAGTTCATCGGTTTCTGCATCAGCAATCACTTTTACAAGGCCGTCCGGTTCGCCCATTGCAAGAGCCTTTCCATTCGCCCTGAAAGTAGCCTTACCTATTTTTACATTGCGTCCGAGTTCGGCACATTTTTCTTCCGTCAGACCGACCATAGCACATTCGGGATATGTGAAAACAGCCGAAGGAATCACATCCGTGAGCGAGGTAAGACCGAGAGCTACCTTGCCATGCATGGTGGCAGCATGTGCAAGCATACAACGGCCGTTCACATCACCAATTGCATAAAGCTTGACATCTGACGGAGCCTTGCCATCCTCGAATTTCACTGTCATGTCATCATTGACGGCAATCGCTCTGCGGTTGAACTTGACACCGAGTTCAGTCAAACCATCGGGGACGACAGGCTGACGACCGACTGCCATCAGCACAGCCTCAGCTTCAACCGTCTTTTCCTTTCCCTTTACCGAGTAGTTGACCACAGGGCCGGCCGATATGGACTTGACCTCCGCTCCTGTGATAATATTTATACCACGGCGTTTGAGCGACATACGCAAACGCTTGGCGATTTCTGCATCAAATGGAGGAAGTATCTCCTTGCAGTATTCCACAATCGTCACTTCCACTCCGAAAGCCGCGAAAACAGATGCAAATTCCATTCCGATTACACCACCACCAATCACGCAAAGTGATTTCGGTAATGTATCGAGCGAGAGAATCTCATCGCTTGTCAGACAAAGTTCCTTACCCTCGATAGGGAGCATAGCCGGAGCCGACCCCGTCGCGATTATAATTTCAGGCGCAGTATACTCTTGGCCGTCAACCTCCACAATTGAAGGAGTCTTGAAGCGGGCTTCTCCATTGATGACATTTACATCTTTCAAAAGAGTAGCTACTCCCTCACGGAGTTCACCGACAATCCTGTCCTTGCGCTGCATTACAGCAGGAAAATCAAGGACCGAATTTGCAGCGGAGAAACCGTAATCGGCTGCTTCTGCAAGAGTCATGGCCACTTCAGCCGAACGGCATAGAGCCTTTGTCGGGATACACCCGCGATTGAGGCATGTTCCACCCGGCTGCGCACGTTCAATCAACGTGACAGTCTTACCGTGGGCCGCGGCCTCGACGGCTGTTTCATAGCCGCCGGGGCCGGCCCCGATAATTATTAAATCTGACTTTTCCATAAGGAAGAGTTTTGCACGGTGTTAAAGATCAGCAAAAGTCACAACCGGATTGAGTGCGGCCGCCGTATCATCCGGTTTGCGGATGGGAGTTTCAAGCGGTGCGTTCTTCACCACATCCGGAGTTTCCGCAGCTTCACGGGCAATGTCGCGCATCACAGCGATAAACTCGTCGAGCGTTTCCTTGCTTTCAGTCTCCGTCGGTTCAATCATGAGTGATTCATGGAAAAGAAGCGGGAAATATATGGTCGGAGCATGGAATCCGTGGTCAAGAAGTCGTTTGGCGACATTGAGTGTCGTAACGCCGGTAGACTTGTCAGCAAGACCGTCAAACACAAATTCATGTTTGCATACACGGTCAATCGGCAATTCATAGAGATCGCGGAGCGATTCCTTGATGTAGTTGGCATTGAGTGTCGCAAGTGTTCCTGCGAGTTTCAGGCCATCCTTTCCGAGCGAAAGTATGTAGGCCAAGGCGCGGAGCTCGACTGCAAAGTTTCCAAGCCACGCAGAAATACGTCCGAGCGCATGTGGGCCCTTCTCAGTGCCGAAATCAAGATGGAAAAGCGGATCTCCATTGTCGCCTGTATGTTTTACCACACGAGGGTTGGGCAAGAACTGTTCGAGACCTGCGCGTACACCAACCGGACCGGAACCGGGACCGCCACCGCCATGAGGAGTGGAGAAAGTCTTGTGGAGATTAATGTGCATCACATCAAATCCCATGTCGCCCGGACGAGCCACACCTAACAGCGGATTGAGATTTGCACCATCATAGTAGAGGAGCGCACCGCAGGCATGAACCATCTCGGCAATCTCAGGAATATTGTGCTCGAAGATTCCGACGGTGTTGGGATTGGTCATCATGACAGCAGCCACTGTCTCATCAAGAAGCGGGCGCAATGCCTCCACATCGACCGTACCGTCAGGAAGACTCTTAACCTCGACAACTTTCAATCCGGCTACAGCTGCTGATGCAGGATTTGTTCCGTGAGCCGAGTCGGGAACAATCACCTTTGTGCGTTTCATGTCGCCTCGGCTTTCATGATAAGCACGGATGACCATAAGACCGGTCAACTCTCCGTGGGCACCTGCGTAGGGATTGAGCGTGAACTCAGCCATTCCACCAATTTCACTCAACATCTGCTGCAAGGTGTAGTAAGCTTCAAGAGCACCCTGAACAGTTGCCGAAGGCTGGAAAGGATGCAGAGCTGTAAATGCCGGCAATGAAGCCATTTCCTCATTGATTTTGGGATTGTACTTCATTGTGCATGAGCCGAGAGGATAGAAGCCTGTATCCACACCAAAGTTATTGGTGGACATATTGTTGTAGTGTCTTACGACCGTCAGCTCATCCACTTCAGGAAGTTCCGGAGATTTCGTGCGAAGCAAATCGGACGGAAGTCCGGAAAGAGCATCCTCACAACCGTTAGCTGGTAGACTATAGCCCTGACGTCCCGGACGCGAGAGCTCAAAAATTACTTTTCCGTAATATTTCTTATTCATGGTTTCGGGACTTCAATCAGTTGGACATATCAGTATTGTTCATCGCCGGAACGGTAGCTTTCGAAAAAGTTTCCGCACGCCACGCATATCGGTCAATCTCCTCCTTGGTACGGGTCTCGGTGACGCATACAAGGAGTTCGTCGTCGGAAATCATGACACCGGGCAGACAGCCACAGGAATTGCAGACTTCAACAAAATCGGCAAGCTTGACCTCTCCCTTGAATTTAACGACAAATTCATTGAGGAAGGGACGTTCGGGATATTTGAGTTCAAATGCTCCGCTTTCAACGAGGCGGTTGGCGAGATAATGGGCACCGGCAGCGGAAAGTTCGTTGACCTCGCGCAGTCCTTTCGCCCCCATGAGAGAGAGATACATCCCTACATAGAGAGCCATGAGTCCTTGGTTGGAACAGATGTTGGAAGTAGCTTTGTCGCGACGGATATGCTGTTCGCGGGCCTGAAGTGTAAGAACGAACACGCGCTGACCGTCAGCATCGGTAGTCGCACCTACGATTCTGCCGGGAAGTTTGCGGATGAGTGCTTTTGTACAGCAGATATAGCCAAGATAAGGTCCTCCGAAGTTCAGAGGCATACCGAGCGACTGCGCCTCACCGGCGGCAATATCAGCCCCCCACTCTCCCGGTGTGCGGATTACTCCGAGAGCCGAAGCGGGAGCGGTCATGATAAGAAGAGCTTTGGCGGCATGGATAGCATCGGCCACTCCGGTATAGTCTTCCAAGATACCGTAGAAATTAGGCGTCGGCAAAATCACTCCTGCTACATCCCCTGCTGCAAGCATCTCGCGCATTGCGTTGAGATCTGTGATGCCGTCGGCCTCGGGAATTGTATCGACTGTCACGCCATGATAGTGTGCGTAGGTATCAATGACTTCGCGGTAAATCGGATTGAGAGTAGCTGATACAATCACGCGGTTTTTCTTGCGCGCATGACTGACAGCCATAAGCATGGCCTCGGCCAAAGCGGTCGTGCCGTCATACATCGATGCGTTTGAAACCTCCATGCCGGTCAACTGTGTCATCATCGACTGATACTCGAAGATATATTGCAGTGTTCCCTGCGAGATTTCAGGCTGATAAGGGGTATAAGCGGTGAGGAATTCCGAACGTGCGGCAATTGACTGCACCACAGCGGGAGTATAGTGGTCATAGAAACCGGCTCCGGCAAAACATGTCAATGGCTGATTGCGAACGGCAAGTTCCTCGAAGAAATCGCGGACCTCTTTTTCGCTCATCTGAGGCTGAAGCTCATAGTCGCGCTTCAGTTTCAGGCTTTCGGGGACATCGCTGTAAAGCTCTTCAAGGCTTTTCATGCCGCAGCGTTCAAGCATTGCTGCAATGTCCGCGGGTGTATGTGGAAAATATCTGTGTGTCACGTTGTAAGTGTTTCGGGTGAGATACAGAGAGAATGTATGGATCAGTGCTTTTCAGCTTCGCAATGGGCGCGGTAAGCTTCCTCGTCCATAAGATTGTCGAGTTCGGACGGATCGGTCAGTTCAACCTTGACAATCCAGTTGGCCATTGCATCTTCGTTGATGAGACGGGGGTTGTCGATGAGCTGTTCGTTGATTTCAACAACTGCACCGCTGACAGGAGCGAAAAGATCGCTTGCAGCCTTGACGCTCTCAACAGCACCGAAATCCTCGCCTGCCACCAGGTCATCACCATCTTCCGGCATGTCGACATAGACAACATTGCCGAGTGCTTGCTGTGCGTAATCGCTGATGCCGATATAACCGATGTTGCCGTCAACTGTAACGTATTCGTGAGAGGGAGAATAATATGTCTTGCTCATAATTGTAAATTTTAAAATGTGAAGGGTTGGGTTGATTATTTAAAATGATAGTTATTTCTTGTATGATTTCTTATAGAATTTTTTTGCAACGACTTTTGCAGGGAAAGTCTTGCGTCGGATGCGGATTTTCAGTTCGTTGTCCTTTACGGCGTATGGTGTCTGGATTAGTGCGGCAGCAATGCTCTTGTCTACCGAGATTCCGCGATAGCCTGTGGTCACATAGCCGATGACCTCGTCATCAGCGTTAAGCACCTCGTAACCGTGACGGGGAATGGCACGGTCGGCCAGTTCAAGACCCACGAGCTTGCGGGGGGCACCTTCCGCCTTTTGACGTTCGATGACTTCACGACCTATGAATTCAGGTTTGTTGAGTTTGACAAACATTGACAGACAGGCTTCGACCGGAGTAATGTCATCGGCAAGCTCATCGCCATAGAGCGGGAGGCCTACTTCAAAACGGAGTGTATCACGGCAACCGAGCCCGCAGGGCGCAACCTTGCCGGAGGCCATCAATTTGTCCCAAAGATCGCGGATGGTTCCATGATCGGCATAGATTTCGAATCCATCCTCTCCTGTGTAACCGGTGCGGCTTACAATAAGATGCTTTCCGTCACGGTCGAGTTCCTTGAATGTATAGAAAGTAAGTTCCTTGCATGGAATCGCGAGGATTTCTTCAAGAGCGGCTTCTGCTTCCGGACCTTGGACGGCGATTTCGCCCGTCTCGTCACTGATATTCTTGATGTCAACGTTGAAGTTCTTTGCCTGCTCTTCGATCCAAGCCACATCTTTGGCGATGTTGGAGGCGTTTATGACAAGCAGGAAGTGATTTTCTCCGCGCTTGTAGACAAGCAGATCGTCGACCACTCCACCATTATGATTGAGCATCATGCCATAGAGGATACCACCGTCAGGCAGCCCTTCGACATCATTGGAAAATATATAATTGACATATTTTTCAGCTTCAGGACCGGTCACAAGGACTTCGCCCATGTGTGACACATCAAATACACCGCAATTATTGCGGACGGCATTGTGTTCTTCAACAATACCGGAATACTGGATAGGCATGTCGAATCCTCCGAACGGGCTCATCTGTGCACCGAGACCGACATGTTTGTCATGAAGACATGTTTTTCTTAATTCTTCCATAATTTGGACAGGTATTATAAGGTTGTTTTTCTAAGGTTTTAATCAAATATGAGGTTGATGAATTGTTCGGCAGACAGTCCGGGGATAATTGATGGCAGATTGCATTGCTGCAAGGCCTCATTTACATCCCGGCGGGTGTAGGCCACACCTTTGAGCAATCTTGACAGACAATCCTCCGAATCAGTGTTTTCAAGGAAATCTCCGGTCAGGACAATCGAATCAATTATCCCTTTGGACAAGGTGAGATCCACTCCGATTTCTCCAATTCCTTCCAGACGTTCGGAATAATGCACGGAGCCTTTCGGATTCTTACCTTCAAGCCAACCGGGAAGATAATATGTTGCTTCAATCTCCTCGATTGCCTTTATATCTTCCGGAGAAAGTGTGAGTGTGTTTCCTCCTTTGGGGACACTTTTAAGTATATGCGTCAGGAACTCGTTGATTGAAAGTTCCGGAAGATGCTCCTTAACGGTTGTCACACGACTTCGGGCCGACTGCACACCGTGGGATGCAAGTTTTGTCTTCGACGGACGGAGTGTATTGGCCATAAGGACCGGATCGTAGTCATACAACATGGTCCCGTGAACGATACTTCGTCCCGGAAGGTGATAATATGCGTTCCCTGAAACTTTGCGTTCACCTATCAAAATGTCGTTCCGCGAATTATCCGAGGCATCAAGTCCAAGCTCACGGAGTGCTTCCGCAACCATAGAGGTATAGTCACTGAAAGTGGTGCAGACATCGTCCGACGATGTGATATAGGAAAACATTATATTATTCATGTCGGCCACGACAGCACCGCCTCCACTCTTGCGACGGAAAATCCCGACGCCGTTTTCATGGCAAAAATCCACATTAATCTCTTTTTCGAGCAACTGGTTTCGCCCGATTATAACCGACGGTTCCACTTGCCAGGCAAAGAAGAAATCGCGGTCAGGATAACGGCGGGCAAGATATTCCTCTTCTGTGAGGTAAAATGCCAGCCGGCGAGGTTTGGAGTCATTGAGGATGACTAAATCCATGAGTTATTATAGATTTTCGGTTAACACCTCTCTTTGTCAAGAGGCCACTGCAAAAGTAATAAATTTTAAATATAAAACTACAGATTCCATGAAAAATTCAACAAAAATTCCATAAAAGTTCAAATAAGAAGTTGAAGCGGAGATGGCGAGAAGGTTGCCAAGTGCTCAAATTCCGGCATGAAACGTGAAATTTAACTTAACGTTTCGCTTGCCGTTCAAAATTTAGTTTGTAAATTTGTCGTCACAAGAAATATCCAAGTGTAAAATCATCAAATCATAATTGATAATGGCAACCAAACCTTTCCACTATCAGCCCATGTTCCCCCTCGGGCCTGATACGACCGAATACTACAAGCTCACCTCTGACTACGTCAAAGTTGAGAACTGGGGCGGTCACGAATTTCTCGTAGTTGACCCTGAAGCCCTTACAGTGCTTGCCCGTGCCTGCACACACGACAATGCTTTCATGCTCCGTCGCGAACACAACGAGATGGTGGCTAAAATCCTCTCTGACCCCGAAGCATCGGAAAACGACAAATTCGTTGCCCTTACAATGCTCCGCAATGCAGAGGTGGCAGCGAAAGGCGCTCTCCCCTTCTGCCAGGATACCGGTACAGCTATCGTACACGGCGAAAAGGGACAGAATGTCTACACCGGATGTGATGACGAGGAGAAAATCAGCAAGGGTGTATATCTGACCTACACCACCGACAATCTCCGCTATTCGCAGAACGCACCTCTCACAATGTACGATGAGGTCAACACCGGTTGCAACCTTCCCGCCCAGATCGACATCCACGCAGGCGAAGGTGATGAATATAAATTCCTCTTCGTTGCCAAAGGTGGCGGTTCAGCAAACAAGACATATCTCTATCAGGAGACCAAAGCTATCCTCAATCCCAAGACACTCGTCCCCTTCCTTGTCGAGAAGATGAAGAGCCTCGGAACTGCGGCTTGTCCTCCTTATCATATCGCATTTGTCATCGGCGGCACTTCGGCTGAAAAGAATCTTGAGACTGTCAAGAAAGCTTCCGTGAAGTATTATGACAATCTTCCCGACCACGGCAATGAGTATGGCCACGCCTTCCGCGACAAAGAACTTGAAGCCACACTTAAGAAGGAAGCTGAACGTCTCGGTCTCGGCGCACAGTTCGGTGGAAAATATTTCGCTCATGACATCCGTGTCATCCGTCTTCCCCGCCACGGTGCATCGTGCCCCGTCGGACTTGGCGTATCTTGTTCGGCCGACCGCAATATCAAGGCAAAAATCAACCGTGAGGGTCTCTGGATTGAGAAACTTGACAGCAACCCCGGCGAACTTATTCCTGAAGAATATCGCAAGCAGGGCGAAGGAAATGCAGTCAAGATTGACCTGAACCGTCCGATGTCCGAAATTCTTGCCGAACTCACAAAATATCCCGTGGCAACCCGCCTCTCGCTCAACGGAACTATCATTGTTGGCCGCGACATCGCACACGCCAAGATTAAAGAACGTCTTGACAAGGGTGAGCCCATGCCTCAGTATCTCAAAGATCACCCCATCTACTATGCAGGTCCTGCAAAAACTCCCGAGGGTATGCCTTCAGGCTCTTTCGGACCGACTACAGCCGGACGTATGGACTCATACGTCGATCAGTTCCAGGATGCAGGTGGTTCAATGGTCATGATTGCCAAGGGCAACCGCAGCAAGCAGGTGACTGACGCATGTCATAAGCATGGCGGTTTCTACCTCGGTTCCATCGGTGGTCCCGCAGCTATCCTCGCACAGAACAGCATCAAGAAAGTAGAGCTTCTTGAATATCCCGAACTCGGCATGGAAGCTATCTGGAAGATTGAAGTTGAAGACTTCCCCGCTTTCATCCTCGTTGACGACAAGGGTAACGATTTCTTCACTGAAATTTCCAACCGTTGCTCCGGTTGCGCTATCGTCGATGACAAGCACTGATCACTCAGTCTGATCACGCTGACAAAATAAGGCTGATAGGACTAACAGGCTTTTTATCGGGCCAATTAGTCCTATCAGTTTTGTTTATCCAGAACGCTAATATTTGTGTCCAACGACATTCAAACCCTCCGCTTTGAATCCCAATATTTATGATCTTCGCCGTCGTGGCTTCATTGGCTTCCTGCTGCTGTCAATAGTGGTGGTAAGCGTATTCTTGCTGTATTCCGACTCGCTTGTCAGTGATCTTTCCGAACAGGAGCGCGAAAGGATGCAGATTTGGGCAGATGCCACACGCGAACTTGTGAATCCGCCAAGCCCCGACAATCATTCGGGTGCAAATGTCGACTTCCTGCTATCAATCATCGAACGCAACCGGACAATTCCTGTGCTTCTCACGGATGACGCAGGCGAAATCATCATGCAGCGCAACTTTTCCCTGCCGGAACCGGTGGATTCGCTCTCATTGTTTTCATTGAGCGAAACCAACCGGAAATTTCTGACTGAAAAACTTTCGGAACTGCGCAACACCCAGAATGTGATTGAAATAGATATGGGTGAGGCCGGAAAACAATGGCTTTACTATGAGGATTCGAAGGTGTTGAAGAGTCTGAGTTTTTATCCATACGTCCAGCTTCTTGTCCTTCTGGCTTTCGTGCTGATTGTCTACTATGCCGTGTCGTCAACGAAACGCGCTGAACAAAACAAGGTTTGGGTCGGTTTGTCAAAAGAGACCGCACATCAGCTCGGGACTCCGATTTCCTCGCTGATGGCATGGATGGAACTGCTCGAAGAGTCGGGAGTCAGCCCTGAAACCGTCGCGGAAATGAATAAGGATGTGAAACGGCTTTCAACCATTGCATCCCGCTTTTCAAAAATAGGGTCGCGTCCTTCGATGGAACCCTATAACATAAACGATATTGTTGAACATGCAGCCGACTACATGGCCACCCGTATTTCCCGCCGTATAAGCCTGACGGTTGAGC
Organism: uncultured Duncaniella sp.; assembly: GCF_910577345.1. Classification (GTDB taxonomy): domain Bacteria; phylum Bacteroidota; class Bacteroidia; order Bacteroidales; family Muribaculaceae; genus Duncaniella. Next base: position 112,489 of record NZ_CAJTMT010000001.1, on the reverse strand, counting down.
CTTGGCCGGAAGCACTGATTGTAACCCTGTCACCTCCACTGACAGAATGGGTCATGGAAAACCTCATAAAAAATGCTGTCGATGCAATGGAGGGAAGCGGTTCAATCTCCATAACAATACGCCCTGAGAAAGCAAAAGCGTTGATAGAAATCTCCGACACCGGAAAGGGCATAGCCCGCAAAAACCAGAAGGCAATCTTCAATCCCGGTTTCACTACCAAGAGCCGTGGCTGGGGTCTCGGACTGACATTGACCAAACGCATTATCGAAGAGTATCACGGAGGTCTGATTTATGTAAAGAAATCGGAAATCGGCGTCGGTACGACATTCGCGATTGAGCTCCCGCTGGCAGACAAATAAACAGACAAACAGAAGTTCACTTGAAAAAAATTATAATCATGACTACCTTACGACAATTAATGGATGAGGCCCGAGGGAAACTCGCACCTATCTATGGAGATGGAGAGACTACTTGGCTTCTCCGAACAATCATGGAACATGTCAAAGGATGGAATCAGGTTGAACTTCTCCTGCGCGCTGACAAGGAGGTCTCGGATTTCACAATCGGCAGAGTCAATGAGGCTGTCGACAAACTCCTTGCGGGAGAACCGGTGCAATATATATATGGAGATACCTACTGGTACGGCATGACCTTGAAAGTCTCACCGGATGTCCTGATTCCACGTCCGGAGACGGAAGAGCTCGTGGACATGATTGTCAAGGAAAATTCCGGAAATGACCTTCGTGTGCTCGATGTCTGCACAGGAAGCGGCTGCATTGCGGTTGCTCTTGCTAAATCACTGAATTTTCCTTCAGTAACGGGCATCGACATCTCGGATGCGGCCTTAGCTGTAGCCAGGGAGAATGCGTCAGATCAGAAAGTCAAAGTGGACTTTCGCAAAGCGGATGCACTTAACCTTACCCCTGCAGACGGTCAATATGACATCATCGTGTCCAATCCGCCATACGTCATGGAGAGCGAAAAGCAGGAGATGGACAAGAACGTACTGGACCACGAACCACACATCGCTCTTTTTGTGCCGGATAATGATGCGCTGAAATTCTACAAGGCCATTGCTACATATTCGCGCGAAGCACTTTCTGATAACGGAACGCTGTATTTTGAGCTGAATCCTCTGACCGCTGATGAGCTTGCTGACTGGATGCGTAAGGAGGGTTGGAGCGATGTCCAACTATTGCCCGACATGCACTCTAAAATCCGTTTCATGGTTGCTAAGAAATAGAGTTGAAAAATGTTGAAACGCCGTGTCCCTCTTACATACGAAAACGCGCTTTCGCGTGCAGCAGGACTGTGCGCCAAGTGTGAGCAATGCACCCCTGACATACTGAAAAAGTTGTCAGCCTGGGGACTTTCAGCCTCCGATGCCAACAAGGTTATCAAACGCCTCGAAGAACTGAATTTCATTGATGATGTACGTTTTGCAAAAGCCTACGCCCACGACAAACTTCATTTCAGTGGCTGGGGGCGTCGAAAAATCCAACAGGGCCTGTGGGCAAAACGCCTTTCTCCGTCAGTCATAGAAATCGCATGTGAGGATTTCGATGATGACGAGGAATCCAAAGCCTATCGCTCAATAGCCCAAAGGGTGATGAGAGCAAAAGCACGTCAACTGAAAGAGTGGCCCTTGAGTCGCGAAGCAAAAATAAAAATTATAAAATTCGCTATGACGAGAGGGTTTGAATATCCCCTTGTGGCAGACATCCTGCGTAGCAATATATCCTCACTTCACGAATCGACAGAATAAGCACTTACTTCTATCATGTCTCTCTCCAACCTCAAACAGCAATGCCTTGCATGGACCGAAGGTTTTGTCAATCTCATATTCCCCAACCTCTGCACTGTATGTCAGCGCACTCTCGTAAGAGGTGAGCGGATAATGTGTCTGGAATGTCGTGTCGGATTGCCGGTGACAAATCTCCATAGATTCCGTCCTAACCATATACATGAACGTCTGTTCTCAATTGGCCATCCCATCGAGAATGCGACATCACTCTTTTATTACTACCGTGAAAACAAATATTCACGTCTTATACATGACACCAAATACCGGGGGCGCCCGATTGTCGGGAAAACATTGGCTGAGGAACATTCACGGACCTTGGTCGGTGATGGATTTTTTGATGACGTGGATTTGATTGTCCCCGTCCCGCTTCATCCGTTGAAGCAACTTCAACGCGGATATAATCAGGCTGAGGAAATAGCGCTTGGCATCAGCGTGGCAACCGCCCTACCCCTTGTCGATGCACTTGCTGCCTCATATCACCGGACCCAAACCCGAAAAAACGCCCACGAACGCCTGCTTAACACACGCAACATCTATAGGGTCAAAAACCGGGAAGCTATCGAAAATAAGCATATCCTTCTTGTAGATGATGTGATCACTACCGGAGCCACATTGCTAAGCTGTATGGAGGCAATCAAAAGTGCATCTCCGTCGACACGCATCAGCATCTACTCTCTTGCGATAACGCAACTCGTCTGAAACTTATTTACATTCCACAGCGTTTCTAAAATAGGAAAGGATATTATACTCAATGTCCAATCTTAGTCCTCAACCGAGGATGGTTGAAACTATTTATTTATGTAAATTTGCAGACATGTTTCGTCACGTTAACTATTTATTTATACCAGTTCTTCTATCGGTGTTTCCTCTTGCTATGGATGCAGAGGAAATACCGGTCGAGGGCTTTGCTGCAACAGATTCAGCCACAGTATCCGTGCCGGAAAAGAAAGGTAACATCGTGTCGCGCGTAATTGAATACTTTCATCAGAGCAATAAGCGCAAACTCACACGGCGACCGAATTTTGCCCCGTTAGGAGGCCCATTTTACACAAGCGAGAAAGGTTTTGGCATCGGGCTGATTATTGCGGGCGACTATTCCACTTGTCCATCCGACACATTACTTCCGACATCCAATGTATCCCTTACAGGCAGTCTGGCCACAAAAAAATATTATTCTATCGGCATTGAGGGTACTCATGTTTTCCCGAAAGATACACGACGACTGAATTACTCTCTCGACTTTGTATCGTTCAATACTTATTTCTGGGGAATAGGATATAACTGGGGTAATGATAATGCCAATAAAACGGAATACAGCCTTTTCGATATAACTCTTGCAGCAGATTACGAATGGAGGCTCATCAACAACATCTTCCTTGGTCCGGCCATTGAAGTAAGCTATACAAACGCTCACAGCATCAGCGATTACACTCCGTGGCAGGGTGAGGACCTTCGCTATTGGACAATATCAGCCGGTGCATTGCTGCAATCGGACACCCGCGACAACCTTACTGCACCGAACAGCGGTCATCTCTTTGAATTGACCCAACTGTTCTCTCCAAGTTTCTTCGGGAACGGCAACCGTGCATTCACGAGCACAGAAATCGGTTATAACTTATACCGGACTGTATGGAACGGCGGAGTACTTGCTTCACGCATTCATGGAAAATGGACCTTCGGTCATACTCCCTGGGGAAAACTTCCAAGTCTTGACGGTAATGCCATCAGGGCATATTACAAGGGTCGTTACCGTGACAAATGCGAAACAGACCTGTACTTTGAATTGCGCCAGCATGTCTATCGCCGTTCAGGAATAGCAGTCTGGGCCGGAGTAGGAACAGTGTACCATAAGCTGACAGACATCTGTTTCAAACGTCTCCTTCCGGAAGCCGGAATCGGTTACCGTTGGGAATTCAAGAAAAATTCCAACGTCAGACTCGACTTCGGTTTTGGCAAACATTCCTCAGGTTTTCTTTTCAGCATAAACGAGGCTTTCTAAGCCTCATTCCGGCCAGAATCGTTCCAGGCATCCGTTGGATGTCTTCGCATAAGTGGCCGTCATCCAAATCGGCTTTCAAATATCCATAATTCTAATTTAAATTCGGTTAGTCATGTTTAAGAATATTGTCTACTATTTCTTTTTGCTGTCATTGCTGCTGCCGAATGTCATACTGTCATACACCGAGCCTCTGACTCCGCTCGGAGCAATCACAAATATCGTGCTCCCCGGTGGCATCATTTACCTTTTGCTAAGCCTCTCGCCAAAATTGGGACGCAGCATCTGGCTGATGTTTCCGCTCGTGTTTTTTGCCGCATTTCAGCTCGTTTTGCTCAACCTTTACGGACGAAGCGTAATAGCCGTGGACATGTTTTTGAATCTTGTCACGACGAATTCATCGGAAGTGACTGAACTACTCGGCAACATGCTGCCTGTAATCACATTCGTCGTTCTGCTCTACGTTCCTTCACTCATAATAGCATATATATTCATCCGCAAGAAAATACAACTTACACCGATTTTTGTCAAGAGCAATTTCAAAATTGCATCTGTCGTGTGTCTCATAGGCGCAGGGCTATTGGTATGTTCTTTCCGTGCTCCGACCCCCTACTCGACCAAAAGCGACCTGTATCCTGTCAATGTCGGTTATAATATTTACCTTGCTTTTGACCGCACAAAACGGACATCGGAATATCATCAGACTTCGGCAGACTTCCGTTACAATGCGCAATCAACTCATCCAAAGGATGAACGTGAGATATACCTGCTCGTAATCGGCGAAACATCCCGGGCGGCCAACTGGCATCTGCTCGGCTATGACCGGAATACAACACCGCGTTTATCAGCGAGAGACAATATAGTCTCAGGGAAGAAGGCATATAGCGAAAGTAATACCACACATAAAAGTGTCCCGATGCTTCTGAGTCCCGTTGATGCAACCAACTTCGATACAGACATATATCGTGTCAAAAGCGTTGTGACTGCTTTCAAGGAAGCCGGATTCTCTACTGCATTCCTTTCAAATCAGCGTTACAATCATTCTTTTATTGATTTTTTCGCATTCGAAAGCGATACCACCATATTCATCAAGGAAAATGACCTTGGTGGAAATCCATTGGAAATAAACAGGAAACCGGACTCCGAACTTCTGCCGGTACTTGACGAAATAATAGCGAATGGAGCCGTGAAACAATTGGTCGTCATCCACACCTACGGCTCACATTTCAACTATCTCGACCGTTATGCGGATGAGGATAAACGTTTCACACCCTGTGACTACGAAGAAGCCGTCAAGCGCAATCGCGAACAACTCGTGAATGCATACGACAATACTATCGTTGCAACAGACCGCTTTCTTGACGAATGTATCAAGAGGCTTGAATCAATCCCGGAAGCGAAATCAGGCTTGCTATATACGTCGGATCACGGAGAGGATATTTTTGACAACGGTTCAACTCACTTTCTCCACGCCTCGCCTCGTCCATCCATGAACCAAGTCCATGTTCCGTTTGTCGCATGGCTTTCAGATTCATATCGTGAAGAGTACCCTAAGCAGGGCTCACTGCTCCGTACCAATATCAGCAAACTCATCTCAAGCTCCCGCTCCTTCACACCAACAGCTCTCGATATGGCCGGAATCAAGGTTGACAAAGGCAAAGTTGATCGAACTGCTTCTCTGTTTTCAAGCTCATACAGCCCACGCACCCCTCTTTATCTGACTGACCACAACAAGTCCGTAAATCTTAAAGACATCCTATAGTCCAATATCACAAAATACTGCAAGGGCAAAGAAACCGATTGGCATCACAGCCATTGTTTCTTTGCCCTTGCAGCATTTGTGCCTCTACTTCAATCCGGCACAATTATATGTTTTTGGTCTCATCCGCAACGGGATGAACCACAAGACGTACAGATGAGACAGCCTTCCTGATAAACGAGGGTTTCCTGTCCACAGTTCGGACATTTCTGACCACCGGCAGGAGTGCCTGAAGGAAGATACTTCTTCAAGGCTCGCTCAACACCCATCTTCCAAGTGTTGATTGACTGCGAATCAAGTTCAAGGCCATTGACGAGTTTGATAACCTGGTCAATGGGCATTCCGTAACGGAGCACACCGGAAATCAGTTTCGCATAATTCCAGTATTCAGGATTGAATTTATCCGAAAGACCTTCAATGGTGGTCTTGTATCCACGTTTGTTAATGAACTGAAAGTCGTAGCGCTTTGTACCCTTGTCATCTGTAGCCTTTATGATTTTTCCCTTCGACACAGATTTCGGGCAGAAAATACCATCGTCATCATCGGCAAGACCGGTGAAAATTTCGTAGGGACGGCCATCTTTGAGTCCGACGAAAGCAATCCACTTTTCCTTGTTGTTCTGGAAGCGGACCACATCGGCTTCAAGCTCGTTCGGGCGTTTAACCTTAGGCATGGCAGCGATGACATCAGCACTTGGCAGAGCGTTTTTGCCGTCAATCGACTGGGGCGCGTCAGCACCGGCTGATTCCACCCCTTTCTCTCTATCCTTCTTCTTGTTTTCTCCCACAGAAATCAATACACCTGAACGACAACCGTCACGATAGATTGTACAGCCCTTGCATCCGGCTTTCCATGCTTCCATGTAAAGGCGGTCAACAAGCTCAACAGATGTATCGGCAGGAAGATTGATGGTTACGGAAATCGAGTGGTCAACCCATTTCTGCACCGCACCCTGCATCTTGACTTTTTCAAGCCAATCAATGTCATTGGCAGTGGCCTTGTTGTAGGGTGAACGGGCAACAAGCTCATCAAGCTCCACCTGCGAGAAGTCACGGCGCGGTTCGATGCCGTTGATGCGCATCCACTCAAGGAATTTAGGATGATATACAATGTATTCCTCAAAAGCATCCCCTGACTCATCCACAAAATCAATATGCACGTCAACGTCATTGGCATTCACCTTGCGACGACGTTTGTAGACAGGCATGAATACCGGTTCGATACCGGAAGATGTACGGGTCATGAGGGATGTGGTGCCGGTCGGCGCAATGGTCAGGCAGGCGATGTTTCTACGGCCATTCTGTTCCATGTCCGCTACGAGTTCCGGAGCAGCCTCACGCAGACGGGAGATATAAGGATTGTTGCGCTCGCGTTCAGCATCATAGACTTCAAACGCACCACGCTCCTTTGCCATCTGAACAGATGAAGCAAAGGCGGCAAGTGCAAGCGCACGATGCACCTCGACCGATTTTTCAGTTGCTTCGGGTGTACCGTAACGGAGACCGAGTGCGGCTATCATATCTCCCTCACCCGTTGTGCCGAGACCTGTACGGCGTCCTTTGAGAGTCTTTGTCTTTATCTTTAACCAAAGGTTGAGTTCTGTATCCTTCACCTCCATGCTCTCCGGATCACCCTTGATTTTTTCGATGATGGCATCGATTTTCTCCATTTCAAGATCAATGATGTCGTCCATGAGCCTCTGCGCTTTCACTATATGCTCACGGAACAAATCGAAATCAAAATATGCTTCAGGAGTAAACGGATTCTTCACATAAGAATAAAGGTTGACGGCAAGCAGACGGCAACTGTCGTAAGGGCATAGCGGAATTTCTCCACAGGGATTGGTTGAAACAGTCTGGAAACCGAGATCAGCATAGCAATCAGGGAGAGATTCGCGCAAGATGGTATCCCAGAAGAGCACACCGGGTTCGGCTGACTTCCATGCGTTAAATACAATTTTGCTCCAGAGTGCTTTCGCGTCAATCTCGGATTTCACTTCAGGTTCATTGCTGTCAATCGGGAATTGGCAGGTGTAGGTCTTCTCTGCTTCCACGCAGCGCATGAAATCATCGTCGATTTTAACCGATACGTTGGCACCTGTTATCTTGCCCTGTTCGAGTTTGGCATCAATGAAACGCTCTGAATCCGGATGCTTGATGGCAACCGTTAACATCAACGCACCGCGTCGTCCGTCCTGCGCCACTTCACGGGTTGAGTTGGAGTAACGTTCCATGAAGGGGACAAGACCTGTCGAGGTCAGAGCCGAGTTTTTGACGGGCGTACCTTTGGGGCGAAGATCGCTCATGTCATGACCGACACCGCCACGGCGCTTCATCAGCTGAACCTGCTCCTCGTCAATCTTGATGATGCTTCCGTAGGAGTCCGGATGGCCGTCAAGACCGATTACAAAGCAGTTCGACAGAGAACCGGTCTGAAAATTATTACCGATTCCTGCCATGGGGCTACCCTGAGGCACGATATAATTGAAACCGTCGAGAAGATCATATACCTCTTTCTCGCTCATCGGATTGGGGTATTTCGCTTCAATCCTTGCGAGTTCGGAGGCAAGACGATGGTGCATGTCGGCAGGAGTCAGCTCATAGATATTCCCTTCAGAATCCTTAAGGGCATACTTGCTGACCCATACTCTCGCGGCGAGTTCATCACCACCGAAATACTTGACCGAGGCATTATAAGCTTCCTCGAAAGTATATTTCGCTTTTTCCATTACTATTAGATTGCTATATAGAATTGTGTCCTTTACTTTTGCGGATGCAAAGTTGGCCAAATATTTCCTATCTTGCAAAATTTTCTCGCCTAAGTTATTTACATCCGATAATAAAATCGTAACTTGCACTCCCTTTCGTCCTCGACGGATTTTATCAACTATTATTTTTGTTTCACATCATGAATACTCCAGATTATTTCTCTTCGCGACGCACAATCCGCAAATATGATTCCACACGTCAGGTTGATCTGAGCCTGATTGACAAAATGCTTGAGGATGCAGCCCGCGCAGCCAATACGGGAAACATGCAGACATATTCCGTCATAGTCTCCACAGACCCTGACGAGATTGCCAAGCTTGCCCCGGCCCATTTCTGCCAACCCGCGATAACCAACGCGAAAGCAGTCCTTACTTTCTGTCTTGATTTCAACAGATTCAACCGCTGGTGCAGACTGAACAATACAGAACCGGGGCTCAACAATCTGCAGGGATTCACATGGGGAGTCATCGACACCTCGCTTTTCGCACAGCAATTCGTCACCATCGCAGAGATGAACGGACTCGGGACCTGTTATCTCGGCACGACGACTTATAATGCAGGCCAAATCGCAGAGACTCTCCATCTGCCATCGGATGTGGTCCCTGTAATCACTGTGACAGTGGGTTATCCCGCCGAGTTACCCGAGCTTCAAGAACGTCTGCCCATAGAAGCCATCGTGCATCATGGCCATTACGAAATTCCATCTGATGAAGCGCTCACAGAATTCTATGCAGAGAAAGAAGCTTTACCCGTCTCAAAGCAGTTCGTGAAAGAAAACAACAAGGAAAATCTTGCGCAGGTGTTTGCGGAAGTCCGTTACCCCAAATCCTCTAACGAACAATTTTCAAGGGTCTACAAGGAATTCATGAAAAATCAGGGAATCAGCTTATAGTCATCCCAGTCTACGACAACCGTTCACAAGCAAAACGGCGCATGGTCATTTCGAAATAGCCATGCGCCGTTTAAAGTTATATCATTTCTATCATTCATATCTTTGCAGACGTGCCAAAGCAAGATGATAACGGTAGTGTATGTCAAGAAAATCCCGTCGTGCCGTAAGGAAATAGTTGAGCTCCTGCATGTAGGTAAGGAAGTTTATCTGACCGGCATCAAGAGCCTTTTTGAGCAGTTCGAAATTTGAGTCGTCATCCATTACACCACGATACTCATCAAGCAACTCCTGATAGGCGAGTGCGGTTTCATATTCACCTCTCAATTCGGATTCAAGTTTGATCAGCGCCATTTCATTTTCAAGCGACTGAGCTTCCAGCCTCATGACAGCGGCCTTAGTCTTGCGACGTTGTGTCAGGAAAGGCAAAGTGACTGACACTGAAAAACCGTTGAAAGTCTCACCGGCCTCCCATTCATGAAGATAAGCAACTGAAAAGCCGGGAAGCAACGAGCGTTTCTCCACTTTGACAAGTGATTTCTGAGCCTCCACCGCAGCTGTTGATGCAGCCAGGGCTGGATCCTTCATACGCAGATTCTCGCGGTTCGGACGCAAGGCCTCCAGATTGGCATGAGGATAGCAATCTTGTATTTTATCTACAATAGAGCTTACCGGCTGTCCTCCATTAAGGTTCTGAAGCCCTGCAAGCAATACCGCTTCTTCACTTTTCAGCGTTTTTAATTCACGGGCAGCGTTTATATGCTCAACCACTGCCTTGTTATAGTCGAGGCGAGTTTCCAGTCCTTTGTCAACGGCTTCTTTGAAATAATCGACCATAGTAGCCATTCCCTCGCAAATCTTCTTTGTGGTTGCAATGCGCTGACGGACATAGACGAGGTCTATAAGAGCGACACGGATTTCCATACGTGTTGCGAGAATCTCCGATTCCCGGAGATATTGCATCGCAGTTTCAGATTTTCTGATAGCATCACGCCGGGCCGCATACACGCCGGGCCAATCAAAGGACTGCCCTATCGAGAAATTTCGCTTGTCACCGGCCTCTTTAGAGCCCCAGAGACTTTCAAATGAAATCTCCGGAGCCTCCAATGTATTTTCAGCTTTCAGCTCTTCAAGTGTAGCTGCATTTTCAGCTACACCATATTTGAGCGTTAGATTATTGGACAAGATAGTGCTGACGGCATCATCATAGTCAGATGCAAAAATTGTTGTTGGCAGAAGGGAGAGAACAATTATACTAAGCTTTTTAAACATACGATTGGGTATTCTGTCGATTTAAATTCATCATAAGCAGACACAAAGGTAGCAAATTCTTTTTTATTTACACTCCTTTCGGTTGAGATACTTATAAACAAGGGGCACAATGAATATATTGAGTACAGTAGATGTCAGGAGACCTCCAAGAATCACTATGGCCAGAGGCGACTGAATCTCATTGCCGGGTTTGTCTCCATTAACAGCCAAAGGAATTAGCGCAAGAGCCGAACTAAGAGCCGTCATAAGAATCGGGTTGAGACGGTCCGCCGACCCATGCATGATTCGTTCCTGCAGACCAACTCCTTCAGCGCGCAACTGGTCATATCGCGACATCAGCAGCATACCGTTGCGGGTGGTGATGCCAAGCAGGGAAATGAAACCAATGATTGCAGGAATATTGAGCTCACCACCGGTGAGGCGCAGAAGAATCACACCGCCGATGATGGCCAACGGCATATTCAAGAGAATCACCAGCGACTGGCTGACGCTGTGGTACTGACCATAAAGGAGCAGGAAGATGATTATCAACGCGACGAGCGAAACAAGGGCAAGAGTAGCCGAAGCCTTGGCCTCATTCTCAAACTGTCCGCCATAGCTTATGAAATATCCTTCGGGCAGAGTGATTTCCGATTCAATAGCCGAACGGATGTCATTGACCGTACCACGCAAATCGCGGTCTGCCACGTTGGCTGAAATCACGATTCGGCGGCTGACATTTTCACGGTTAATCGTATTAGGGCCTGTCGTGGAAACAATTTCCGCAACTTCGCTCAAAGGCACCTTTCCCTTATCGGTATCAATGACAAGGTCTGAAATCTCCTCCATTGAGCTGCGGCTTTCAGGGGCCATACGCAAAGTGAGATCGTAGGGAAATCCGTTTTCATACACCTGAGACACCTTTTCACCGGCAAGAGCCACATTTATAAAATCAGCGAATTCACCCATTGTCACACCATAATAGGCAAGCATATCGCGCTTGGGACGGATGTCGAGCTGCGGCCGCTCAACCTGCTGCTCGATATTCACGTCAACGACACCTTCGACTTCCGATATGCTGTGTTTGACCTGATTTCCGATGTTATACAACTTTGCAAGATCATCTCCAAAAAGTTTTATGGCAATCTGGGCTTCAGTACCTGAGAGCATCGCGTCGATTCGATGTGAAATCGGCTGTCCTATCTCAATATTGACTCCCGGAAGATGCGAAAGCTCATGGCGCAAGTCTGCAAGAAGTTCGCTGCGTGAACGCCCCTTGTCAAGTTTATATGGAGCTTCGATTTCCGAGACATTCACACCGAGGGAATGTTCGTCAAGTTCCGCACGGCCCGTCTTTCTTGCCGTAAGCGAAATTTCAGGCATGGAGAGTATGATTTTCTCTGCCTCACGTCCAAGACGGTCACTCTCTTCGAGCGATATGCCGGGAAGTGTGCTTACATTTATGGTCAGTGAACCTTCGTTAAACGAGGGAAGGAAGCTTCTGCCAAGGGTAAAGAAAATGCCTGCGGCTATGATAAAAAGCACTGCAGTCCCGATGAAAAGCGGGCGTGGACGGTTCATGGCTTTTCCAAGAGCGCCTTCGTAGGCAAGACGTAGCGCACGGGCAAACTTGGGTTCTTTGTCAAGGGCGCGCATAGCCTTTTTACTTCCTAGGAGATAGGAGCAAAGCACAGGTGTGACTGTCAAGGCCACAATAGTCGATGCTACCAACGCCACGATAAAAGATATGCCTAAGGGTTTGAGCATCTTGCCCTCCATGCCATCAAGGAAGAAAAGCGGCAGGAAGCTCGCCATGATGATGAGGGAAGAGTTGAAGATGGGCAATCTCACCTCTTTTGAGGCGTCATAGACAATCGAAAGTATGGTTTCACCGGAGCGGTGACGTTCACGAAGTCGTTTGTATACATTCTCGACATCCACAATAGCATCATCCACAAGCGAGCCAATGGCGATGGCTATACCTCCGAGACTCATGGTGTTGATGGTCAGTCCAAGGAAATGGAGCACAAGAACAGTAACAATAATTGAAAGTGGAAGTGCGACAAGAGAGATAATCGTCGTGCGTAAATTCATAAGGAAGAAGAAAAGCACAACGATAACAAAGATTGCTCCGATGAAAAGCGACTCCTGAAGGTTGCCGATTGAAGTGGCGATAAAATCGGATTGACGGAAAATATCGGTATTCACTGAAACATCACCCGGTAATGTAGACCGTATCTGCGCAAGGCTGTTTTCAATCTCGTCGGTCAGTTCTATTGTTCCGACAGCAGGCTGTTTGGTCACCGTTACGAGCACTGCGGGCTGAGCGTTAAGTGAAGCTGAACCAAGACGCGGTTCGGCAGCACCTACTTTTATGGTCGAAATATCAGACAAGCGCATCTTCGACCCGTCAGAAGTACGGATAAGGGAGTTGCCGATACTCTCCACGTCATTGGTGGAAATATCACCTTTTATAATATATTCATTGCCGTGTTCGTAAATCACACCACCTGAAGCATTGGCATTCATCTGCGCGACGGCATCACGCACATCCTGCAGACCGACACCATAACGCTGCATGGCCTCAGGATGAAGGAGAATCTGATATTCCTTAGCATCTCCACCAATCACACTCACTGAGGCAACTCCTGAAAGGGAAAGCAGGCGCGGGCGTATCTGCCTGTCGGCAATCGTGCGCAGTTCTTCCTGAGAGGTAATCGAATCGGCTGTCAAGCCGATTATCATTATCTCTCCAAGTATTGATGACTGGGGGCCGAGGGTCGGCTTGCCTACCCCGGGAGGAAGATCGCTTTCAATTTCAGAGAGTTTTTCCGATACAATCTGACGAGCGAGATACACATCAGTTCCCCAATCAAATTCCACCCACACGGACGAAAGGCCGGTAGCGGATGCCGAGCGGACTCGTCTGACACCACTCGCACCATTGACTGCCGTTTCTACAGGATATGTAATCACCTTTTCAATTTCCTCCGGAGCCATACCCGGAGCCTCGGTCATGACAACTACCGTCGGGGCATTAAGGTCTGGAAAAATGTCGACTTCCGTACGGAGAAGCACAATCATTCCATATATAAGCAGGACAACAGACATTACAATGACGGCAATTCTGTTGTCAAGAGAAAACTTTATGATTCTATTGAGCATTTTGGCCGGTTATGATAATGAAATGACTACTCTGATTAATGAGAATGTGAATGACCCTCCGGAACGACTGTGGATGTCTCGGCAAGTCTTACAAAGGTTGTGCCTATCGCTACTACGGAATCTCCTTCAGCCACACCGTCGATAATCTCAACCCGTTGGCCGTCATTCCGTCCTGCTTTTACAGGCCGTTTTGAATAAGCATGGTCATCCACCTTTATATACACGAATTTTTCGCCTTGCTGTTCTGACAAAGCATCAACCGGCACAGTAACGGCATCAGAGCGTTGCGAACCGATAAGGAAGACCTCCGCAGGTGTACCGGGAACAACATCCCCGTGGTTGTCAAACGTGAAATATACCGGAAGATAGCCGGGAGTGTTGTCGGCTCCGGATGTGGATGACGACAGCAATTTGCCACCTCTGTCGGCAAGGCTGACAGAGTGATCGTTGGAATGCGAGGGAATGAAATTGGCGGTGGAGATTCTTGGAAGGAAATCCACGTTTCTTGCAGGGAGAAGAGCTTTTAGTGTGAGTCGCTGGCTGCGTGCGACAGTCGCGATAGGCTGTCCGGCTTCAACATAAGCCCCGTCATTCACAAGTATTTCTGACACGACACCGGCGATAGGGCTCACCGCACGTCCGGATGCTGCCGTCGGGCTGTAGGAATTCTTCGCTTCCTCGTAGGCCTGCAATGCATCGTTATATTCCTTTTTCGTGATAAGCCCGTCTTTCAGGAGCGGTGTCACACGGTCGAGTTCTCGTTTTGCAGCATCAAGCGTGGCTTTGGCCGTCCTATTGACATCTCCGCCGGAAACATTCGCAGCCGAGATAGATGCGATTCCTTCGCCTGCCCTCACATTCTTCCCGGTCTCGATACCGGATGCAAGTTTCACTATTCCGGAAGTGGGAGCAGCCACAACCGAACGGTCAGTTGCGGCGGGGAGGATTTCACCCGACACTTTGACGACTTCGCTAAAGGGGGCTTTTGAAGCCGCCTCCGCTTTGACCCCGAAGCGCGCAGCATCCTCAGGCGACATCACAATATCGTCATGATGGTCATGAGCATGTTCCTGCGGTTCTTCTTTATGATTGTCGGAATGATTATGGGAGCAACTGTTGAAAAGCCCGAAAGCAACAATCGCCGAAGGTATTAAAATTCTATACGAAAATGGATAATTCATGGTTTGTTGAGTTAGACAATAATAAACGTCACAAAATTATACATGCAAAATTAATCATGAACGACATTCGGGCTGTTACATAATTTAGAGGATTTCTTGCAAAATTCGCAAACATAAGCCTCTGTCACAAACTTTTTAAAGATGTGGGTGCGATTATTCAACGCTTTTTCATAATTTTGTAGGTCAAATTGAATTTATGGACAAAGATACACGCCTTGAAGGCTTGAAACTACACTATACCGATTCGGAAAAAGGAGACAAGACCATAATCCTGATGCACGGCTGGGGTTGCAACCACACGACCCTCGCCTCAATCGAGAGAGTGGCTCTTTCCTGTGGTTACCGCGTAATCAATGTCGATTTCCCGGGCTTCGGTTCTTCGGAAGAGCCTGCCGACGTCTGGGGTGTCGAGCAGTACACCCGACAGATTGAAGCATTCGTAAAGGAACTCGGCATCACTTCCCCTATCCTGCTCGGCCACTCTTTCGGAGGTCGCGTAGGTATTCTGTATGCCTCGCGCAATCCGGTGGAAAAACTTATTCTTGTGGATGCCGCCGGTATAAAACCGCGACGCTCATTGAAATACTATTGGAAAGTCTATTCATTTAAAGCCATCAAGAGACTAATGTATCTGTTTCTTGGAAAAGAGAAAGCCGAACAGCGCCTTGATGCACGTCGCGCCAAAGCCGGTTCAAGCGATTATGCCAACGCCACTCCGATGATGCGGCGCATTCTCTCCAAAGTGGTCAACGAAGACCTTTCCGACCGTCTGTCGTCCATACAGGCCCCGACCCTCTTGATATGGGGCGAAAATGACACGGCTACACCACTTGCGGACGCGAAAAAAATGGAAAAACTCATTCCGGATGCCGGATTGGTGTCATTCCCCGGATGCGGACACTATTCTTTCCTTGACAATCCCGCACAGTTCGCAGCCGTGCTGCGCAGTTTCCTTGGTTAAATATGAAAGCCACCGAATTAACATCTTCAATAAAGAAATAACCGAAAAGACCGAAAAATAAGCTATGCTTGTCTGCAATATTATAGCCATTATCCTTGCTGCCATCTGCGTGATTTATGAATTCCGCCGCCAACTGATGATGCTCCAGCAAAACTCCTATCGTAATGAACGGTATAACCGTTGGCTCTCAGCCTCGCAGGACACCACATCAACCATGCGACTTGTCTCCGGTGCAGCGGCTCTCGCTGCATTGTCGACCCTCTCAATCCCGATGGTGTCAATGGGACTTGTAGCCATTGTTTCGATTGTCAATATCTTCAATCTGGCCGGAAAGAAATACAAGAAACCGCTTGTGATGACAAATCGCGCCAAACGCATACTCGGAGTCATGCTCGCTCTTGCAGCGCTTCCGGTTGCAGGTGTCATTGTCTTCTGCGTGTTAGGCCATCACTCTCTCGACAGGGCTGCCGTGACAGCATTGCTCATCTATTGCTTTTCCCCTCTTTTTGTCCTTGTGGCCAACATGCTTCTTAAGCCCGTTGAAAAGCATATCAATAACAAATATTACAAGGATGCGGAAAGAATCCTGGATTCGATGCCGGACCTCAGGATAATCGGTGTCACCGGCAGCTACGGAAAAACAAGCACAAAACACTACCTGAACCGCATACTTTCCGAAAAGTATGATGTCATGATGACTCCGGGCAGTTTCAACACGACAATGGGCGTCATCCGCACCATCCGCGAATACCTCAAGCCTTACAATGAAGTATTCATAGTAGAAATGGGCGCAAAACAACCGAACGACATCAAGGAAATCTGCGACCTTGTCCATCCTTCCATCGGAGTTGTCACTGCCGTAGGCGAACAGCATCTCGAATCGTTCAAGACAATTGAAAACGTTCAGCGCACAAAGTTCGAACTGATTGACTCCTTACCCGCCGACGGACTCGCTGTCATCAACGACGATTTCCCCTACGTCGCCAACCGCCCCGTGAGCAATGTAGAATGTATCCGCTATGCCGTCTCCGCGACAGGCGCCGCACAATACACTGCCGAGGATATTCAATACTCCCCTTCCGGCACCACTTTCACGGTACTTGCACCTGACGGGACACGTCTGCCATTCACGACAAAACTTGTTGGCGAATGTAATGTCTCAAATCTTCTGGCTGCAATCATCATCGCCTTGCACATGGAGGTGCCTGTCGATAAAATCCGTTATGCCGTGGCTAACATCGAGCAGGTCGAGCACCGCTTGAACATGAAGCGCACCGCAGGTGGTGTCACTATCATCGACGACGCATTCAATTCCAACCCGACCGGCTCAAAGATGGCGCTTGATGTTTTGAAAATGATGACTGGAGGCCGTCGTATCATCGTAACCCCGGGCATGATTGAACTCGGCGACCGTCAGGAAGAGCTCAATGAAATTTTCGGTGAGCATATCGCTTCTTCTGCCGATATAGCCATAATCGTCGGAGCCTACAACCGTGATGCCATCGTGGCAGGCATTGAGAACGGTAAAAACCGCATTGCGCGCCTCCACAAAGTTGACTCATTCAATGAAGCGCAACAACTCCTCGCAACAATGCTGCAGCCGGGTGATACCATACTCTACGAGAATGACCTTCCGGATACATTCAAGTAAGCCAAGAACTGCTGATTGATTTCTGACAACACATATTTATAATATATTCCACTCTACGATTCAAAGAAAATGAAAACCAACATCGGAGTCTTTTTCGGCGGACGCTCAACCGAGCATGAAATCTCGGTCATATCCGCTTCGCAGGCAATGCATGCCATCAACCGCGATAAATATGACGTGACACCTATATATATATCCAAACAAGGAAAATTCTATACCGGCGACGCGCTTTTTGATGTAGCCAACTACCGCGACATACCGGCACTTCTTGCCCGTTGCGAAGAAGTCTACATGCGTCCTGTCTATGGTGACTACAACCTCTATCGCGCTAAAGCGGCAGGACTTTTCGGCAACAAGGGACCTCTGACCACACTTGATGTTGTCATCCCTGTGCTCCACGGCTCAAACGTTGAGGATGGCATCTTTGAGGGTGTTCTTGAGACCATAGGTATCCCCTACGCCGGTTGCGACACTCTCGCAAGCGCCAACGGCATGGACAAGATTACAATGAAGATGATCCTCCGCGAATCCGGTATTCCGGTCATTGACTATGTATGGTTCACCGACAAGGAATGGTTTGCAAAACGCGACGCGCTTATTGAGAAAATCGAAAGCAAAATCGGCTATCCTGTCATTGTCAAACCGGCCAATCTTGGATCGAGTGTGGGCATCGGACGTGCAGCCAACCGCGAGCAGCTTATCGAGAAGGTGGATACCGCGCAGAAGTATTCTTCTCGCCTAATTGTCGAGCACATGGTCGACAATCTCAAGGAAATCAACTGTTCCGTTCTTGGTGACTGCGATGAATACCGGTCATCAGTTCTTGAAGAGCCGATCAAAAGTGCGGAAATTCTCTCGTATGAGGACAAATACATGGGTGGAACCAAGGGTGCGAAAGGTATGCAGGCATCGCAAAAGCGCATTCCAGCCGACCTTCCCGAAGATATGACCAAACGCATCCAATATCTTGCCGGAGAGACATTCCGCGTGTTGAGCTGCCACGGTGTCAGCCGTATCGACTTCATCATTGACGATGATTCAAAAGAAATATTCGTCAATGAAATCAACACCATCCCCGGCTCACTCTCATTCTATCTCTGGGAGGCTACCGGATTGTCGTTTGACAAACTTATGGACAAACTCGTGCAGCTTGCACTCAAACGCAAACGCGAACAAGGCCTTAAGACGGTCAGCTACGACCAGAATATATTCTCCCTTTCCGGAGGAGTCAAAGGTGGCGTGAAAGGCGCGAAATCTCCCCGTCATTAATATCATCAGAATTTAAAATGAAGTGATTATGGGAAGCATCGGTTTCTGGATTGCCTACTGCGTAGGCTTCGGCATACTCGGCGGAGGTCTTTACACCTATATGTCCGGACGTAAAAAAAAGCGCTGGATACTTTTTGTCCGGAGCGCTTTGATATATACGGCCTTTGCCTTGGCCTTTGTATGGTTTCTTTACAAGGTTGCCTGAAACCGGTGGCCTCTCACACAACGATAAGGATTCTATCAGTCATGATGATAAGGCTCTCCACGCATTATCGTCATGGCACGATAGATCTGTTCGGTGAAAAAGAGCCTGACCATCTCATGGGTGAATGTCATGCGTGAAAGCGACAGTTTGTCATCCGCACGCTCGTAAACCTCGCGGGCAAATCCGTAGGGACCGCCTATGACGAAGACAAGACGCTTGATTCCTTGAATCATCCGTCGTTCAATCAGACCCGAAAATTCGCGTGAGGTGAGTTCTTTTCCGCGTTCATCAAGAAGTGTGACAACGTCACCCGGCTGCAACGCGGCAAGTATTGCCCGTCCCTCCTGCTGTTTCTGGGCATCCTCGGTCAGTGCTTTCGAGGATTTGACATCCGGTATGACCGTCAGCTCGACCCCGACATAACGGTTTGCACGTTTCAGGAACTCTTCAACGCCACGGGCCACATAGTCGGTAGATGTTTTCCCGACAGCTATAATCACAATTTTCATGAATAATCAAATTTTGTTAATATAAGAAAAGGATATGAAGACTAAAGACGAACTTATCGACGACCTTCTTACCCTGGCATTTGCCGAGGATGTAGGCGACGGCGACCACACCACTCTCAGCACCATTCCTGCCGACGAACGAGGCGTGCAG
>NZ_CAJTMT010000001.1:0-92919 GCF_910577345.1 uncultured Duncaniella sp. | reverse complement strand
GCGTGCAGCGTCTCATCGTCAAGGAGGAAGGCATACTTGCAGGCGTTGAAATCGCCCGCAAAGTTTTCGAGAAATTCGATCCCGAACTTAAAATGACTGTCTACATCAATGACGGAGCTCATGTAAAGCCGGGCGACATAGCCTTCGAAGTCGAGGGAAGTGTCCGTTCACTCCTGCAGACCGAGCGAGTGATGCTCAACATCATGCAGCGCATGAGCGGCATCGCCACCCAGACAGCCAAGTACCAACAGCGTCTCGACGGTCTGAAGACCAAAGTGCTTGACACACGCAAGACCACTCCGGGTATGCGTATGCTTGAAAAAGAGGCCGTGCGCATCGGCGGCGGTTGCAACCATCGCATCGGTCTTTTCGACATGATTCTCATCAAGGACAATCATGTGGATTTTGCAGGAGGTATCAAGCAAGCTGTCGAAGCCGCCCGCAAATACTGTGCCGAGAAGGGCAAGAATCTGAAAATCGAACTTGAAGTCCGCAACGAGGATGAGATCCGTCAGGCCCTTGAAGCCGGGGTTGACCGCATCATGCTCGACAATTTCACACCCGAACGCACACGCGAGGCTGTCAAGCTCATCAATGGAGCCGTTGAGATTGAATCATCAGGAGGCATCACCCTCGACACACTCCGCGATTACGGAGAATGTGGTGTCGACTTCATCTCCGTCGGTGCGCTCACCCACTCTGTCAAGGGACTTGACATGAGCTTCAAAGCTGTAAAATAAATTTTCAGGAGGCTCTGCCCTCAGACAGTAGTCTCCTGAGAAAAAATCAACGGGTCACTTCGCGCATCCGTTCAATTGTAAAGCCTGCAAAGTCATCAATGATTTTGTGGGCTCTTCCTTTTAATTTCTCACGCGAATTGGTGGTGGCGAGGCCTATGACAGTCGCACCCGAACGCATTCCTGCCTCCAGTCCCTGTAAAGAATCCTCGAACACATAGCAATCCTCGATAGGGACACCGATCAGTTCCGCGCCCTTAAGATAACCTTCAGGATTCGGTTTGCTGTGTTTGACCATAGAGCCTGTCACGAGAGCCGTGAGTTTGTCGCGCAACTCCGGATGGGCAGCAAAGAGATAACCCATCTTCACGTCATCACTGCTGGTGACGATTGCAAACGGTATGCCGGCTGCAAGGAGTTCATTGATGAACTTTTCAGCACCCGGAATCCAAGGATACTTCATGGCCTTTTCATATTCATGGAGTTCCTCGACAATCCCTTCCCTTGCATCCTCCGGAAAAGCGAGGAGTATTTCACCGAGGGTCGTACCTTTGATGTCGGCTGCAAATGTCGGGCTCGGGACATTGAATCTCCTGCCCATCGGGCCCCAGAAGTCAGAGTATTCACCCTCACTGTCAACAAGAACGCCGTCCAAGTCAAAAAGTACACCTATTTTCTTATTGTCCATATTCTTTTTACGCTTATAGTTTATGTATAATAAGCTCTTTTGGAGCTAAAAAGTTTTCTATTCAGGGAAATTCCGCTCCGGCACTCCGAAAAACCGTTTCAGAGTCGCCCGGTGACATTGATGTGACAAAGTTACGACAAATTCTCTAAATAGCCTCCAACTCTTGGTGATATGCGAGATTTATCGTAACTTTGTTGCGAAGAATGCCCTCATGCATCCACTTTTCAACTCACGATTTTTACTCCATTCATTGCATATTTCACTTATGGTCGTATTTTTCAAAAAAGGTGCAAACCTTATTTATGCTGTTGAAACAAGCCACAAGTTTTCAGACGAAGAAAAAGAAAAACTCCAATGGCTCTTCGACGGTGCTACTCCCCTCACCTCAACTTCAGTAAAGGGCCGCTTCGTCGGTCCTCGTAAAGAGATGATCACACCGTGGAGCACAAATGCGGTCGAAATCACCCAGAACATGGGTCTCGAAGGAATCACCCGCATCGAGGAGTTTCATCGCGTGACAACCGACGAACCGACGTTCGACAAAATGCTGTCGCGTCTCTACGACGGTCTCAATTCTAAGGTGTTCACCACATCGGCCACTGCAGCTCCCATCGAGCATATCGCCGACATCAGTGAGTATAACAAACGCGAGGGTCTGGCTCTCAGCGCAGAAGAAGAGAATTATCTCCGTGAGCTGGCAGAACGCCTCGGCCGTCCTCTCACAGACAGTGAAGTGTTTGGTTTCTCCCAGGTCAATAGCGAACATTGCCGTCACAAAATCTTCAACGGTTCGTTCGTCATCGACGGTGAAGAGAAACCTCTTTCTTTATTCAAGCTTATCAAGAAGACCTCACAGGTCAACCCCAATAAACTCGTTTCGGCCTATAAAGACAACGTTGCGTTCGTTGAAGGTCCGACTGTAGCTCAGTTCTACCCCACTCACCCCGAACGTTCTGACTTTTTTGAAGTGCGCGACCTCAAAACCGTGCTCTCTCTCAAAGCCGAGACCCACAACTTCCCGACAACTGTCGAGCCGTTCAACGGTGCCGCTACAGGTAGTGGTGGTGAGATCCGCGACCGTCTCGGCGGTGGCCGCGCCAGCCTTCCCCTCGCAGGTACGGCTGTCTATATGACTTCCTATCCCCGCCTCGGCAACTATCCCTGGGAACTCATGATGAATCCCCGTGCCTGGCTCTATCAGACTCCCGCCGAGATTCTCATCAAGGCTTCAAACGGAGCATCCGACTTCGGCAACAAGTTCGGTCAGCCTCTCATCTGCGGTTCACTCCTCACTTTCGAACATGATGAAAACGGCAAGATGTATGCCTATGACAAAGTTATCATGCTCGCCGGTGGTGTCGGATATGCAGCTGCCAAGGATGCCATCAAGGGTACACCCGAAGCCGGCGAAGCTGTCGTTGTGATGGGTGGTGACAACTATCGCATCGGCATGGGCGGTGGTGCTGTATCGTCAGTCGAGACCGGACAGTATGCTTCGGGCATCGAGCTTAACGCCGTGCAGCGTGCCAACCCCGAAATGCAGAAACGTGTATCCAACGTGATTCGTGCGCTTGCCGAAAACGACAACAATCCTATCGTCTCCATCCACGACCACGGTGCAGGCGGCCATCTCAATGCCCTCTCCGAACTTGTCGAGGAGACCGGCGGTAAGATTGAAATCGGTGCGCTTCCCGTAGGTGACCACACCCTTTCATCCAAGGAAATCATCGGCAATGAAAGCCAGGAACGCATGGGCATGGTGCTTAAGAAAGAAGACATTGATTTCGTACGCACTATCGCTGACCGCGAACGTGCTCCGATGTATGTCGTTGGCGAGACTACCGGCGATCACCGCTTCGTATTTGAACAGACCGACGGCGTAAAACCCATCGACCTTGCCATGACCGACATGTTCGGTTCTTCACCCAAGACAACACTCGTCGACAACACTGTCGAAACTTCATACACTGACGGTGAATATAACGAAGATGACATTGAGCGCTACACCGCCTCTGTCCTCAGCCTCGAAGCCGTTGCATGTAAGGATTGGCTCACCAACAAGGTTGACCGTTCCGTGACCGGCAAAATCGCACGTCAGCAGTGCCAAGGTGAAATCCAGCTTCCACTCAGCGACTGCGGCGTGGTTGCCCTTGATTACAGCGGTACAAAAGGCATCGCTACATCAATCGGCCATGCTCCGCAGGTTGCACTCATCGACTCTGCAAAGGGTTCGGTCGTAGCCGTGGCAGAAGCACTCACCAATATCGTTACTGCCCCTCTGAGCGACGGCATAAAAGGTCTTTCGCTCAGTGCCAACTGGATGTGGCCCTGCAAGAACCCCGGCGAGGACGCAGCTCTCTACCGTGCGGTTGAAGCTTGCTCCGATTTCGCTTGCAAGCTCGGTGTGAATATCCCCACCGGCAAGGACTCACTGTCCATGACACAGAAATACGGCAACGACAAGGTATATGCTCCAGGCACTGTCATCATCTCCGCAGCAGGTGAGGTCAGCGATGTCCGCAAGGTCCTCTCCCCTGTCCTCGGAAAGAAAGGCTCTATACTATATTATATAGACTTCTCATCCGACAGTCTCAAGCTCGGCGGTTCGGCCCTCGCACAGACTCAGGGCAAACTTGGTTCGGAGGCACCCACAGTGACAGATACCGACGCATTCGTAAAGGCGTTCGAGACTGTACAGGCGCTTGTGAAACGCGGCAAGCTCATGGCTGCCCACGACGTTTCTGCCGGAGGTCTTGTCACCACCCTTCTTGAAATGGCTTTCGCCAATACTGACGGCGGCATCGAACTTGACACTGCAGGCTTCGCAGATCTTGGCGAGACTGATCTCGTGAAGATACTTTTCGCAGAGAATCCCGCCATTGTTGCACAGGTTGAGGCTTCAAAAATCGCATCGGTCGACGAAATCCTTACAAAAGCAGGAGTACGCTTCTGCCATATCGGTGCTCCGACCGACGAACGTACACTCATCGTCAATCACAACGGCACCCAGCGTCTGCTCGGAATCGATTATCTCCGCGACGTATGGTTCCACACAAGCTACCTCATGGATGCAATCCAGAGCGGTGAGAAGTGTGCCCGCAGCCGTTTCGACAACTATAAGAAGCAGCCTATCCGCTACCGTTTCCCCTCAAACTACAACGGCAAACTCGCTTCCCGCGACATCACCCTCCGTCGCGATGGCCACGGTGACCGTGTCAAGGCAGCCATCATCCGTGAAAAGGGCGTGAACGGCGACCGTGAGATGGCCTATTCTCTCTATCTCGCCGGATTCGACGTGAAGGATGTCCACATGACCGACCTCATGAGCGGACGCGAGAACCTTGAGGATGTCAACATGATTGTGTTCTGCGGCGGTTTCTCCAACTCCGACGTTCTCGGCTCTGCAAAGGGCTGGGCTTCCGGCTTCCTCTGGAACGAGAATGCAATGCGTGCACTCAAGAACTTCTATGCCCGTGAGGATACACTCTCACTCGGTATCTGCAACGGTTGCCAGCTCATGATTGAGCTCAATCTCATCAATCCCGAGCACCCCAAAAAGACCAAGATGCTCCACAACGACAGTCATAAGTTTGAATCACAGTTCCTTGGCGTGACCATCCCTGAAAACAACTCTGTGATGTTCGGTTCGCTCTCAGGAAGCAAACTCGGCATCTGGGTTGCACATGGCGAGGGCAAATTCAACCTCCCGATGGCAATGGGTGACTACAACGTCGTTGCTAAGTATAACTACAGCGCATATCCCGGCAATCCCAACGGCTCTCGCGCCTCTGTCGCAGGTATCTGCTCTGCCGATGGCCGTCACCTGGCAATGATGCCTCACCTCGAACGCGCCATCTTCCCCTGGCAGTGTGGCTACTATCCCGCTTCACGTCGCACCGATGAAGTCACTCCGTGGATTGATGCCTTCATCAATGCCCGCAAATGGGTTGAGGAAAAAGTGAAATAATCCACTTCCACTCCGATACTTATCCCTGAAACTATTCCGGCTGCTTTTCGATGAGTCAGAAATCCAAAATCCGGTTTCTGACTCATCTGAAAGCCGCTTAAAAACCGATAAAGAATTACCAATCTAATAACCCAAGTATTTAACAAACCGATTATGAATCTCAACATCATCGTGCTCGCCAAGCAGGTGCCCGACACCCGCAACGTGGGTAAGGATGCGATGAAGGAGGACGGCACCATCAACCGCGCTGCGCTGCCGGCCATCTTCAATCCCGAGGACCTCAATGCCCTCGAACAAGCTCTCCGTCTCAAGGACAGCAATCCCGGATCAACAGTCACTCTGCTTACAATGGGTCTCCCCCGCGCTTCTGAAATCATACGCGAAGCCATCTATCGCGGTGCTGACGGCGGCATTGTGCTCACCGACCGTACCCTCGGCGGTGCTGACACACTTGCCACTTCCTATTCTTTGGCACAGGCTGTGAAGAAATTCGGAAAATATGATATTATCCTCGGTGGCCGTCAGGCAATTGACGGTGACACCGCTCAGGTAGGTCCCCAGATTGCTGAAAAGCTCGGCATTCCTCAGATTACCTACGCAGAGGAAATCCTCGACCTTTCAGATGGTCACGTCACTGTGAAGCGTCGTCTTGAAAACGGTGTTGAAACCGTCAAGGCTCCCCTTCCTTGTGTAGTGACAGTTAACGGCTCCGCCCCCGACTGCCGTCCCCGCAATGCAATGCGTGTGCAGAAGTTCAAATATGCAGCTTCTCCCAGCGAGGCCGCTAAGCTCTCCGACGAGCGCAAGGCTCTTCTTGAAAAGCGCCCCTATCTCAACCTTCAGGAATGGAGCGCAGCCTACGTTGACGCAGATCCTGCTCAGATAGGTCTCCCCGGTTCACCCACAAAGGTAAAAGCTATTGAAAACGTGGTCTTCACAGCCAAGGATTGCCGTGTTCTCACTGACAATGATGCTGAAATCGAAGATCTCGTCAAGGAACTCATCACTAACCACACTATCGGATAAGCAGCACTATGGACCAGAACAACTTAATTGTATATCTCGAATTTGAGGATGGCCGCGTGGCCGACGTTAGCCTCGAACTTCTGACCAAAGGCCGTGTGCTCGCTTCACGCCTCGGTGTAAAACTTGAAGCAGTCGTTGTCGGTGATGACCTCACAGGTGTTGAGGAGCAGGTGTTCCCCTACGGTGTTGACCGCCTCTACAAGGTTTCCGACAAGCGCCTCTATCCCTATACCTCCAATCCCCACTCTGCGGTTCTCATCAACCTGTTCCGCGAAATCAAACCCCAGGCCTGTCTTATGGGTGCCACCTGTATCGGCCGTGACCTCGGTCCCCGTGTCAGCTCATGCCTCCACAGCGGTCTGACTGCCGACTGTACAGCACTTGAAATCGGCGACCACACTGATCCCAAGACCGGCAAGGAATACAAAGACCTCCTTCTTCAGATCCGTCCTGCTTTCGGTGGCAATATCGTGGCAACTATCGTGAACCCTGAATGCCGTCCCCAGATGGCAACTGTCCGCGAGGGTGTGATGAAGAAAGAAATCTTTGATCCCAACCACAAGGGCGAAGTTGTAGAACTCGATGCCAAGAAATATGTATCTGACGAGGACTTCGTTGTAGAAATCCTTGACCGTCACATCGAGAAGTCGAAAATCAACATCAAGAACTCCCCCATCATTGTTGCCGGTGGCTACGGCGTTGGTTCAAAAGAGAACTTCCAGCTTCTCCATGAACTCGCTGATACACTCGGAGCAGAAGTCGGAGCTTCACGCGCTGCTGTCGATGCAGGTTTTACAGAACACGCACGTCAGATCGGTCAGACAGGTGTCACCGTCCGTCCGAAACTCTACATCGCCTGTGGTATCTCCGGACAGATCCAGCACATCGCAGGTATGCAGGACAGCTCTATCATCATCTCAATCAACAACGATCCCGCCGCACCCATCAACACTATCGCCGACTATGTAATCACCGGCAATCTTGAAGAGGTAGTGCCCAAGCTGATCAAGTACTACAAAAAGAACTCCAAATAAGCAGAGAAATGGCTAACTTTTATACAGATAATCCCGATCTCAAGCACCATCTGACCCATCCTCTGATGGAGAAGATCGTTGCCTTGAAAGAACGCAACTATACTGATGCCGAGAAGTTTGACTACGCACCTCTCGACTATGCCGATGCACAGGACAGCTATGACAAGGTCCTTGAAATCGTTGGCGAAATATGCGGTGACATCATCGCGCCCAATGCTGAGGATGTTGACCATCAGGGCCCCCGCGTGGAAAACGGACGCGTCATCTACGCCGATAAAACTAAAGAAAATCTTGATGCTTGCCGCAAGGCCGGTCTGATGGGTATGGCAATGCCCCGTCGTTTCGGTGGTCTCAACTTCCCCATCACTCCCTACATCATGGCTGCCGACATCGTAAGCCGTGCCGACACCGGATTCGAAAACCTCTGGGGTCTTCAGGACTGTGCCGAGACAATCTATGAATTTGCCGACGAGGAACAGAAAGCCAAATTCATTCCCCGTGTATGCAAGGGCGAGACAATGTCTATGGACCTTACCGAACCTGATGCCGGTTCCGACCTTCAGAGCGTCATGCTCAAAGCGACCGAACAACCCGACGGCACATGGCTGCTTAATGGTGTGAAGCGCTTCATCACCAACGGTGACAGCGACATCCATCTCGTGCTTGCCCGCTCCGAGGCCGGTACAAAGGACGGCCGTGGCCTCTCAATGTTCATCTACGACAAGAATGATGGTGGTGTAAATGTCCGCCGCATCGAAAACAAGATGGGTATCAAGGGTTCTCCGACTTGCGAGCTTACATATAAGAATGCCAAGGCTGTGCTTTGTGGCTCACGCCGTATGGGTCTCATCAAGTATGTGATGGCTCTCATGAATGGTGCCCGTCTCGGCATCGCGGCTCAAAGCGTAGGTGTCAGCGAGCTTGCCTACCGTGAGGCCCTCGCCTACGCCAAGGACCGCAAACAGTTCGGCAAGGCAATTATCGAGTTCCCCGCAGTCTATGAGATGCTTTCTGTAATGAAGGCCAAACTCGACGCTTCCCGTTCGCTCCTCTATGCCTGCGCCCGTTATGTCGACATCTACAAAATCTATGACGACCTCGCAAAAGAGCGCACTCTCGCTCCTGAAGAGCGTAAGGAATCGAAATACTACAGCCGTCTGGCCGATGCTCTCACTCCCCTTGCAAAAGGAATGGGTAGCGAGTATTGCAACCAGAACGCTTACGATTGTATCCAGATTCACGGTGGTTCAGGCTTCATGAAGGACTATGCCTGCGAACGCCTCTACCGCGACGCGCGCATCACTTCAATCTATGAAGGAACCACCCAGCTCCAGGTTGTCGCTGCAATCCGCCACGTCACCACAGGCACTTATCTCAATCTCATCAAGGAATACGCTTCTGAAGAGGTTAAGCCCGAACTGCAGGCCCTCAAAGACCGTCTCGCAGCAATGACAGAGCGCTATGCAAAAGCTGTTGAAACAGTCACCGCTGTTGACGACGCTGCTTACGGCGATTTCATGGCCCGTCGCCTTGTCGAAATGGCCGGTTGCATCGTCATGAGCTATCTGCTCCTTCTCGATGCCAACCGCAACGACAGCTTCAAGCGTTCGGCTGAAGTATATGCAAATCTCGCTCAGGCAGAAGTCACCAAACATTCCGACTTCATCGCTAACTTCAACCCTGCAGAGGTCGCCCTCTACAAAGTAGACTGATTCACGTTAGGCTGACATCGGATTATTTTTCCGATAGCCAACGATTGAACCAATACATTAATCTCCCGGTGCGTCATTTAAAACGCATCGGGAGATTTTTTCTTTCATTAAGTATTTGGAAGTCGGAATGGACCTGCATCAAAAGCGCGGGTCATCTTCATATTGAAGCCCGTATACGACTGAGGCTTACCGGTGTTAAGCCAAGGTATGACGCAAGGTATTCAAGAGGGATACGGTTCAGTAGCTCCGGATCTGTTTTCAGAAGTTCAAGATAGCGGAATTTTCCTGTTGTAAAAAGTTGTGGAATCAGACATTTTTCGGCTCTGAGAATCTCCCTTTCAGCAAATTTTCGTCCCCAATTGGAAAGATGGACATCCTTCTCATAAAGCGCATGGAGCGAGGCTGAAGAGATGCGGAATAAGACCGACGGTTCAATCGTCACGATGGATTCATAACCCGGTTTCAAATTGATGTAGCTTTCAAGTGACAGCGCGACTTCACCCTCACGTCCTATCCAAAACGTAATTTCCTTAGCGTCAGAACGCACATATCCTCTGACAATGCCCGATTTTATCAGATAGATGTATGGCTCAACGTGGCCACTCCTGATAAACTCAATGTTTTTATCAATAGTCACCTCCTCGACTTCCGCAGCAAGCATTGCAAATGATTTCTTCGGAAGAGCGTGGATATTGTTTATTATAGTCTCCAATTCCATATCGGCAAAATTAATAAATTATCAAATGATAAGGAAACGGTGGAATATAATCAGTAACTTCGCTGCCCGAAAAACAGGTAAAAACATAATAAGCGTATAAAACATGAACTGGATTATTCTGATTTTAGCCGGACTGATGGAAGTGGCTTTCACGTTCTGCCTCGGCAAGACAAAGGAGAGTACAGGGACAGAATCCTACTGGTGGTGGGGTGGTTTCATTGCCGCCTTGACGCTAAGCATGTATCTGATGGCCCGGGCATCACGGACAATTCCGCTTGGGACAGTCTATCCCGTCTGGACGGGAATAGGTGCGGTTGGAGCCGTCATTGTCGGCATACTTTTCTTCAATGAACCGGCCACCTTCCGCCGGATTTTTTTCATCACCACACTCATTGTTTCAATCATAGGATTAAAGATGAGTTGAGATTTTAGATACCATTGCTTAAAACCAAGAATAAGTAAAAGATATGAAAGATAAGATGCGGCGTTTCAAACAACTTCTGCCGGACAGCGAAACAAAATCGATTCTCAACACAGCGACCAACGGTATTCTCTCGCTCACAGGCCCCGACGGTACGCCCTACGGTGTGCCTCTGAGTTTCGTCTACGATGGTGGTAGCGCTATCTATTTCCATTCCGCCCGCAACGGCTACAAGATGGAGTGTATCGAGGCTGATAGCCGATGCTCATTCTGTGTCGTAGGGCAAGACATGATTGTTGCGGATGAATTCACATCCTACTTCCGAAGTGTGATTGCAGAGGGGCGCATCAATGTTGTCACTGAAGAAACAGAAATCAGAAAAGGCCTTGATCTGCTGTGTGAGAAATACTCGCCCGGCGTTGATTCCACGGATGAAATTAACAAATGTCTCAATCATGTGGCTGTCCTCCGGCTCGACATAATCCGCATGACCGGCAAGGAAGCCATAGAACTTGTCAGAATGCGGGAAAAGAAAAAGGATTAGACATACATCCTTTTCCGACTTATCTGGCAAGCGAGAGATTGATATTAAATCCGAATGAAGTGTTGGTGGTCGGATAGGAGGTCGAGGAGACAATGGGAGTGTTGACCTGATGGTCGAAGTATGCTCCAAGAGTAAGACGGCGTGACATGACGTAGGATGCGGTGAAATTCAGAGTCAGCGAACGTGTGCCGGAGGTTGCCTGAGTGTAGGCTGTCTCGATGCGGCGTATTAGCGCCTGAGTTTCCGCAAAGTTGAAGTCGGCATTAAGGGTAAGGTCATTGGAGATACCACGGCCCGAACCTTTCATCTTTAGCACTGTATTGAAGCCGATGATTTTGTAGCCGAGGCCGAAGGTCATGCCGCGCTGATTCGCTTCCACAATCTGTCCGGCAGAAGTATTCAGCGTCAGTGTGCGCGAATCGCGGTATTCAGCGGAAAGTGTGAGGTCGTTTTTCAGTGTCACAGCAGCACCGATAAGCGGTGCGAATTTTTCGGTTATGGCTACCGACGAAATATTGTAGGGCGATGTCGGAATGGGATTGCCTGTGAGCTCGTCAACGGTAAAACCAAGGTCGCCGTCATTGGCACTCATCCAGTTCAGATACGACGAATAGGAACCCACGGAGTAGGTACACTGATAGGCATGGCTGAGTGTGAACGCCTTGAAAATATTGCGGAGGTTGCCGATGTAGAGCAAACCGTCGTAAGTCACTCGCCAGTTCGGAAGAGCGTTGGCAAATGAGGGGAATGGAGTGAGGTATTGTTTCTTTGCATCGGTTCCGGTGTATGCCGCAAGGAAGGCCGGAATCAGAATGTCGGAACTTGTCGGGCTGACATCTCCAACCTCAGGATTGAAAGGATTTCCGGCATTGACATTACCCTCCATGAAACCACCCATCGGGTAGTTCAATCCGGCATATTCTCCGCGCACACGCTCGGTAATCACGGGAATGTTGGCGAGGAACTGATTGAAAGCCTCGGACTCATAACCATTATCCGCCTTGAAATGCTTCATGGCACTCTTCAAAGCCACATGGGTCTTCGTATATGAACCGGCAAGGGATGTCGGCATGTTGTCATACATGAATTGAGTCGAACGGGTACGGTTGTCAGTGCGGTTGGTTGTCAGCATGATTTTCAATCCGCGTATGGGTTCGAGGGTCAATTCTATGTTCAGTTCATTCGTGCGTGAGAATATCGCAGGCGAGGTCTGACCGTCGTCAGTGATGAGCCATCCGCGGCGGAGAGCCTTGTTGATGTAATCCTCCCCTGCAAAGCCGAAGGCAAAGTCAAGGCCGGGCGACATCGGGCCATAGCTGCGGGACTGACCGAACACATTGCCTATGTCGGGACGGAAGAGCGGAAGCGAAAGCGATTGGGTGGAACGGAAACGCACTGCGGCGGAACGCGGCGACATGAGCAGACGTGTGCCGTACTCCCCGATTTCCTTCCAGAGCGACTTATCCTCCTTCAAGATTTCTTCGACGGTAAATTTGATATTCTCCTCTCCACGGTTAAAGATAGTGATGTTGTTGACATCGACAACCTTGTGGGTCACGCGGAACGGTTTACCATCAACGGTAGTAGCCGTCACCTTCACCTTTGCATTGCGGAGATTGTGACGGATGTTGAGCGTGGTATCGGGGCGCAGTGCGTATGTGCGTTCAAATTTCTTGGGCTTCTTTGCCTTAGCGGTTGTACGGCGCGCCTGGAAACGCTGGTTGACTTTTTTCGTGTAGCTCCACTTGTTGTAGAGAGTCTCGAAATTGAGACGGCCATCCATATTCCATGAAGCCTGATTAGCGATGGAATTACCCATCTGCACTCCGTCCACTTCAGCACCACGGTCCCAACGATAGGTAGAATTATAGGAAGCATTACCGGTGAGCCAGTCAAGGACAGGAATACGACTGAATGGCGCACGGTAGGTCACCACGAAGCTCTGGTTGTAGCTCCACGGAGTGCCGAGGCGGAAAATGCTCTGCATGACGGTGTCCTTCCATTCCTTATACTTGTCGGGGAAAAGCTTGCGGTTAACCGCTCCGATAGGCTCGTCAATGCGGGCAGAGGTATTGCTGTTAAAGTTGACTGAAAGTGATTTCGTCAGGTTCCAGCTTAGAGCAAGCTGACGGTCCCAGATAAAATTCTTGCTCACCGACACGGGAAGCTGGAAGTCAACGTCGGTCTCCGAGCGGGTCTGAAGCTCGTAGTAGTAACGAGACATTGTCGTGAGGAAGGATATATTTGTCGGGAGATAATTAAATTCCCATTCCTTCAAGAATTTCGCATGTTTTGATTTGCTCTTGATGAAGCTGAACGGACGGAGACCCTTGACGTATGGAGTATAGGAATACTGGAATGAGCCACGATAGTCGTTGGTATTCTCATATTCAGTGGTCGGGTCTGTCTTTGACTGTTTATTGAACGAGAAGTTAAACGTGAAGTTGGCGGGATCCCACGGCATGGGATTCTTGGATTTCACATCGAATTTAAGTCCCGAAATAGAGAAACTCTTGACGGTGTTGTTCTCAACAGCAAAAGCACGGATTGAATCCTTCTGTGCCTCAGTCGTACAGGCATCCAATGCATCCTTCAACTTCACATCCTGATCGAGAGGATTGTATTTCGGTGTGATGCGCTCCTTCGACACCGAATAGTAAATCGGCGCACGAAGCTTGACCTTTTCCGGAAGAAAACGTCCGGCATCAACCTGCATGGCGAAGTTATACTGCTCATAGTCGTCCATACGACGGGCGTTGAGCGATTGGTCGACAGAACCGAAACCGGCAGTCTCGATATGAGCGCCGACATTGAGAGTGGCGATGTCGGAAACACCTATATTCATATTAGCCTTTGCCGCCCATCCTCCTTCACTGTCAAAGTCGGTTACTTTAAGCTCGTTCAACCACACGGTGGCATCCTTGGTGGTAGATGCGTTGTTGCGCACACCGACAAGCATCACTCTGATGTCGCTGAGTGACGGATTGCCCATGACGGCCATGCGGTTGCGCTCGTTTTCCGGATCGCGACCGGTATAGAGAGTTCCGAATCCGACACCGGGCTGCTGCTCATTTTTGGCACGGTTGCGATCTTTCTTCAGATTGACAAGATTCTGAAGCTCGAAATCCATGTAGTTGCTGCGCGGCCAAACGATGTTGCGGTCCGCACCATCCTCACCGTATTGTCCCGCGGGAGTCAGTTCAAGCGGAATTTCATATTCATAGAAGTTGCTGCGCACATCAGATCCGAGGCGGATGAACACTGACACCTCACCCGAACGGAGGTTTGTCATGTCGTCAATAAGTTTTTCAGCATGAACCCACATCTGCATACGCTTGTAGTTGCGCAAGTCGAGCTGAGTATTGCGGTAGACACCTCGACCGTCGCCGGGCTGAAGGTCTGTTACCTTCAACGACATTGACTGCTCGTTGAGCTGCACAATCTGCTGCTGACCCGGATCTGTGATTCGGGTGACACCGGGAGGAAGGACATAGTTGACCGGCTCACGTTTGGAGTTCTCCTCAATGTTCACTACCGACACGTCGAGCTGTCCCTCGGCGGGAGCATCGCCACGGGTATTGAGATTGAACAGATAGGGACGCCAATCGCCTTTGACAAGTTCGAATGTAGCAAAACGCAGATGAGTAGGCGCCTTGAAGCCTGTCATGAACAATCGGGCAAAACGGATGGTGGAGAAGTCGGTGATATTGCCGACTACCTTCTCATAGTCACTCAAAGGTATCTTGAACTGATACCACACCATCTCCTGCTGCGAACCGTCGCTGTTGGGGACGAGGGTCACCTGCTTGTCTGTGATATAGTTCTTTCCGACAACGAGGTCTTCCGGACGGATAGAGACCTTGTATTGGAAATAGCGCTCATATTCATTGAGTGTGTTATCCTGATTTATATCCTCGACATCAGGGAGCGCACGCGAGGATTGATAGAGAGGGTCAGGCGCATCCTCCGGAGAGAGCGAGTTGCCTTCGACACCATTGTAACGCTTGTAGCGTTCGAGCACACCCAAACGCTGCTCGTCATAATCATATCCACGGAAGAAGTGGTAGTTATCGCCCGCCGGGTCATTGAATGGAGAGAAAGCGTCGGCCTGCATACGCTCGATGGCCACAGGTGAGAGTTTCGTGCGGAGACGATCAAGATAATCGGCGTAGGAGGAAAATCCGAACTCATCCTCGTTGATGAGTCCGTCGAGACCCACGTCCTGCGGCAAACGCGAATTCGTATTATTGTCGAAAGCATACGTCAAGGAGTTCTGTGTAGAGACGCGGCCCCAGTTCGTTGTCTGAAGGAACTGGTCATCACCATCGACAGGAATACCGTTTTCATAACTCTTGAGACCATCCTTCAGAATGTCTTCAGATATTTCACCGAAATTCAAATACAGGTCACCGCCCGAAAGGTTATCGTTTTCGGGGTCAAGGAAGGGAGAGAGCATCCAGAACTGGACATATTCAATGTTGGAAGCATCGAAATTGGTATTGTCCATCTTGCGCATGATGCCACCCCAACGGCGTTCGGGATGCAGAAGATTGCCCTGGTCGTCAATGTCTGTAGCATCAAGGTTATAAGGACCGCGCTCTGTGGGATAGAACGAGAGATTCAGTGTCTGAATAGTGTTGGCCTCTCCGTAGGTCTGCTGACGGCCGGGGAAAACCTCGTAGGTGTAAATCTCGCGGACGTAAGGATTGTTGAGCTGCTTCTGGTCACTCTTTATATATCCGGGACAGAGGGAAGAGTTGCGGGCAGTGAACATTCGGTCGATGAAATACCAGTTTAGCAACGCACGGTTCTTTCCGTAGGCGACATCGTTGGAAAGCGCAGCTTCGGGGAAAAGCGCATCGCCCGAAGGATCGGAAGGAGTTGAGGCAAGGAACCAGGAATAAGGCGAACGGAGATCTATGCCATACTGCGCAGACTCGAAATCGTCGATATAGGATGAGCCCTTGTTGCTTCCGCTCTTCTGCTTGTGAGGGATGAGATTGGCAAATTCTGCCTGCAAGCTGAGTGTCGACGGCTGGATGGCGTTGACTGTCGGAATCTTGTTGAGGAGATTTGTGAGCCACATGAAGCGGGTGTTATACTGCATGTTGAGGCCCCAAATGGTATTGTTGACAACCTCGTCACCGATATTGACCTTCTCCGTTATTGATTTCTCGGAAAAATGCATGATTGTGGCTCCGAGATTGAAATCTTTGTTGAACTGATAGTTCAGGTCAAGGCCGAGAAGGGTTTTCCGCTGCAACGAATACTGGGATTGATCTTCGAGCGAGACATTGATGCTCTGACCCGAGTCGATGATGCTTTGGTTGGTGATAGTGACAACACCCATCGCATAGTCCACGGTGTAATCACTGTTCTCCGTCAACACGACGCCTCCGGCAGTAACCACGACAGAACCTCTGGGAACATTGATAGCATTCAGACGGATTTGCGAACCGCCTCCTGACGACTGATAACGACCTGTAAGGATAAACTTGTTCTTGTCAGCAAACTGGCGGGCTACAACAAGTGTCGAATCATAAAGTTCCTTATAGAGGTAAGGTTCGGCGACAGTCAGATTGCCGATCTTACGCTCCAGATTAGTGCCGAAAGGCTCGACAACAGGAAAGATAATCTTACCCTGGTTTGCAAGGACGGTATAACCCTCGATAAAGTCAAAGAAACCGTCAGGATTTGAAGCTTCGTTCGAGTCGATGCGGTCAAGGTTCATGACCTGCAGAAGCGGGACATTGGAGATGGAGGGAACAGGCAGATAGTTGATTTCCGTACCCGTCGTGTCGCTGAGATACTTGATATTCAAGCGGAAGTTCTGCTTCTGAATCATCGAGGCACCAAGCGAATAGACGTTTTTCATCATGAGATCCCACATCGGCAGCTTCGGAGCCACAGTGGTCGATTTCAGCATTTTCAGATACAGCGACTGGTCAGTCGACGTAATATCGGCCGAGAATTCACCCACCTGATAGACCTTACCGTTATATGTATACTCGTAAGCGACACCGAGAACCTCATCGGCCGCAAGCGCGCTTTTGAGCGAGATGTAGCCGAGAGTCGGGTTGAGGGTATATTCCGATGACGAGAGCAGACGCGCTGACTCTACCTTCTCATAATCAATTCCACCTTCAATACCGTAGGCATTGAGAGGAGAGAGAGCCTGGGTGACCGAGTTGATATTTCGCGCACCGGGATAGTCCTCCTTAATGACTGAAAGCAGATTGTTTGAAAGGTTCGACGGCTGAGCGTATGCCGGATTTGTCTGCCAGTAGTTGCTGGCAGTATGACTGCTTTCGCCAAGGTCCATGAAGGCGACAAAGTTACGGCTTTGGTCGAAACGGGAGTTGCGGTTGGTAATCCACACTTCGATGCGCGTAATCTGTATGCCTGATGACACAAACGGAAGTCGCGAGGCGAACGTGTCGTAGTTATCGCGGAAATAGTGACCGAGGAAGAAGTGGCGGTTAGCATCGTAGTTGTCGGCCTTGATGGAGAAATCCGTGGTCTGCGCGCCACCTTTGGAGCTGACGGAAGTGATCTGCGAATTCTGCTGTGAGACAAGAGCCGTAGCAGTCAGCTTGCCGAACTGGAGCTTGGTCTTCATACCGAAAAGAGCCGAGCTGCCACGGATGAGAGATGAGCCGGTCGTCATTGAAACATTACCTGCTTCAATCGACTTCACGATGTCGTCCTCCTTCCCTTCGTAGGCAAGTTTGAGGTTTTTCGAGTCGAAGTCAAATGTGGCATCCGTATTGTAGGTCATATTGAACTTCATACGGTCACCTACGGAAGCTGCTACCGTGGCTTGTATCTTCTGGTCGAAATCAAAATAGGTCTTTCTTCGTGAATCGAGCGACAGAGCCGGATTGTCGGTCTTGTTGCTCTTGACACCCATCGAGATATTCACCGAGCCCTGTGTCTTCAACTGCACGCCGCCGGGTCCGAAAATCTTTTCGAGCGGACCGAGGGCGAAATTCATGTCGAGGATGTTGAACGGTTCCTTGTCTGGCTTCGTCATAGCCTCGGAATTGCGCAGGTTGAAATACTGCTGCATCTGCTTGCGCGTCTGCCAGCGGTTGTATTGTTCCGGAGTGAGATAGAAGGGAGTCGTGATGTCGTAGTCACCAAGTTTGGTGCGGATGACGTAGTAACCCAACTGCGGATCAAACTCGGCGACAGTCGATATGTTTGACGGTGTCGAGAGATCGGCGGCAAGTTCCTGCTGCATCAGGTCCTCGTAGGTCTGCGGAATCGGACGACTGACCGGGAAAGGGATTGTGACCGAGTCGGTTTTTCCTCCCGGAGCAGGGGCAGGAATGACAGGTGCGGGGGGATTGAAATCGGGTGTGATGCTCTGCGAAAAGGCAAAAAAAGTACCCGTCGCCGTTACGGTGACCATACCGGCGAAGAGTGAAGCGTAAATGAATATGTCGCGCCGTCTTTTCAGGGCTGTTTAAAGCTAAAACAATGATGAACTATCCATGGGAGAAAACCGGGCGGCAACTCCCCTATCAATCCATAAGTCCGGCCACAGCCCATTCGGAGGGGCCTACATCATGCTCAGCGCTTTCTTTATGGCGGTCTCGACCTTGATGGCCGGATCGGCATCGAAAATCCTCTTCAACACCTTCTGCGACTGCTGGCGTACGAAACCGAGTGCGGTGAGGGCTGCAAGAGCCTCCTCGTAGACCTCGCTGTAGGGGCTTGATGCGTCGGACTGTAAAGATAACGTTGCATCAGTCGGTTTTATTTTATCCTTGAGGTCAACTATTATGCGCTGGGCCGTTTTCACCCCGATTCCCTTGACGTTCTTCAGCCTTGAATGGTCACCTGAAGTAATCACGGCTTGTAGGTCAGTGACAGGAATTGACGACAGGATAAGCAATGCCGTCCCCGGGCCGACACCCGACACACCTATCAGCAGACGGAACATCTCACGCTCCTCCGCTTTGATAAAGCCGTAGAGAAGATGCGCATCCTCACGTATCACCTCATGGAGAAGCACTTTCAGTTCTCCCGACGAGCGCTGGATTTCCTCGAAAGAGGCAAGGGAAATGTTGACAAGATAACCGATCGAGTTGACCTCAATCACGGCATAAGTCGGAGTTAGCTCAGTGGCTATACCTTTTATATATTCAAGCATCCGGAATAGTTGTATTGACTGGATTATGTTTGTTTAGATTTCACAAATTTACTCTATTATTTCCAATTTAGACCAAAAACAGCTAATTTTGTGTCTATAATCAGGAATAAAAATTTTGTCATGCAAGTTGTTTACGAAGACAACCACCTTATTATAATAAATAAGGCCCCGGGAGAGATAGTCCAGGGAGACAAGACAGGCGACGAACCGCTTGTCGAGACAGTCAAGAAATGGCTGAAAGAAAAATACGACAAACCCGGCAACGTGTTTTGCGGTGTGGTCCATCGCTTGGATCGCCCTGTCGGTGGTCTTGTCGTGTTTGCCAAAACCTCGAAGGCTCTCGCCCGCCTCAATGACATGTTCCGTAACGGTGAAGTCGAGAAGACTTATTGGGCTCTGAGCCGCAACATGCCCGAACCGCCCGAAGGACGGCTCGTCCACTTCATCACCACCACCGAACGCAACAACAAGAGCTATGCGTCGCTCACTGAAAAGAAAGGCTCCAAACGTGCCGCTCTCACCTACCGTCTGCTCGGAAGCTCCGACCGCTACCATCTGATAGAGGTAAAACTTGAGACAGGACGCAAGCATCAGATACGCGTGCAGCTCTCGGCCATCGGCTGCCCCATCAAAGGCGACTTGAAGTATGGCGACAAGCGCAGCAATCCCGACGGGTCGATTTCTCTCATGGCCCGGCGCATACGTTTCACTCACCCCGTTTCCGGCAAGGAAATCGACGTGACTGCCCCGCTCCCCTCCGATCCTCTCTGGCAGGCATTCGACAAAATCGAAGTGCAGGATGGAGAATAAGCCACAACCGATGCGGATTGACATCAACGCAGTGTTGCGTCAGCGCGCGTCCGCTTACTACAAATTCATTCCCCGCTTCCTCATCAAAGCCCTCGAACGTACCATCTGTCAGGATGGACTTAACCGGCTGCTCACCCACAATGCCGACAAGGTCGGAGTGGATTTCTGCCGTGGCGTGGTGGAGGACCTGGGTGTCACCTACCGTGTTCACGGTTCGCTTCCGGTTGATGATACGCGCGTCATCATCGTCTCCAACCATCCCCTCGGCGGACTCGACGGAATGGTGCTTGCCACGATGGTTTCCGAACTCTACGGCGGACGCAAGGATGTGAAATTCGTGGTCAACGACCTTCTGACTTTCGTTGAGCCTCTGCGCCCGATTTTTCTCGGCGTGAACAAACACGGAAAACAGTCACGCGAAGCCGCCGCCAGACTCGACGAGGCATTCGAAAGCGATGCTCCCATAGTCATGTTTCCCGCAGGACTCGTATCCCGAAAAGGTGACGACGGAACCATCGCAGACCTCAAATGGAACAAAATGGTCATCAACAAAGCCATTTTGTCACGCAGAAACATAATTCCCTTGCATTTTGGTGGTGAGAATTCCCCGTTTTTTTATAAATTTGCACGTCTAAGGACTCGTCTTGGATTGAAATTCAACATCGAGATGGTCAGACTGCCACGCGAAGTGTTTGAAAGCGCGGGCAAAACCTTCGACATCCACATAGGAAAACCGATTCCATGGGAAACTTTCCACGGGGGCAAAGATGCAGCAAACGAAGCCTCAGCCCTGCGCGAAGAAGTCTACCGTCTTGCTTCTCTCCGGCACTCCGACCGATCCTCAAAACGATAAAACAACCCGCAACTCTGATTCATGACCGAAAAGATAATCGACCCTATTGACAGCGCTCTCATCGAAGCGGAGCTGACGCGCGACAAATTCTTGCGCGAGACTAACAAAGGAAACAATGAAATCTACGTCGTCGACGGCCGCGAGTGTCCCTCGACGATGCGCGAGATCGGACGTCTGCGCGAACTCGCCTTCCGCGCAGCCGGAGGCGGCACGGGCAAGGAGTGCGACATCGACGAATTCGACCTCATGGAGCCGCCATGCCGTCAGCTCATAGTCTGGGATCCGGAGTCTAAACTGATACTCGGGGGCTACCGTTTCATCATCGGGCGCGACATACGCTTCGACGACCGGGGGCGTCCGAGAATCGCCACCGCCCACATGTTTGATTTCTCCGAACGCTTCGTCAAGGAATATCTGCCAAACACAATCGAGCTTGGACGTTCGTTTGTCAGACTCGAATACCAGTCATCGCGCGCAGGAGCCAAAGCCATCTTCGCGCTCGACAACCTCTGGGACGGTTTGGGAGCACTCACCGTGGTCTATCCCGAAATCAAATATCTTTTCGGAAAGATGACCATGTATCCCAGCTACCACCGCGAATGTCGCGACATGATTCTCTATTTCCTCCACAAGCATTTCCCCGACACCGAAGAGCTTGTCCGCCCCATCAAACCTTGCGCAACAAGCATCGACGAAGAAGCTATGGGCCGTCTCTTCACCGAAAGCTGCTTCAAGGAGGACTATAAAATTCTCAACCACGCCGTGCGTGAATTCGGATTCAACATCCCCCCGCTTGTCAATTCCTACATGAGCCTTTCGCCGACAATGAAAATGTTTGGCACAGCCATCAACGATGAATTCGGCGATGTCGAGGAGAGCGGCATATTCTTTGCCATATCCGACATCTTCGAGGAGAAAAAGCAGCGACACATCGGCTCCTACCATCCGCTTCCGGATGCCGAACGGACTCTCTCATGACACACTGCGCCCCAGCAAGCGCACGACACACCATATAATATAATACAAAACTCAATCTATATTTAACCACAACCAACGAAACCTTATCATGGACAGGATTTTAGTGACAGGCGGTACAGGCTATATCGGTTCCCACACCGTTGTCGAACTGCAGAATGCAGGCTATTCAGTCGTTATCATCGACGACCTTTCCAATTCAAACCGTGATGTGCTTGACGGAATCGAACGCATCACCGGTATACGTCCCGACTTTGTGGAAGGCGATTGCACCGACATCGAAACCTTGCGCAAACTCTTCGCCGACTACCCCGGCATCAAGGGTATAATAAATTTCGCAGCCTCAAAGGCTGTCGGCGAAAGTATGCAGAAACCGATTCTGTATTACCGCAACAACCTCAACACCCTCCTCAACCTTCTCGATCTGATGGCTCCCAACGATGTGAAGGGCATCGTGTTCTCTTCATCATGCACCGTCTACGGCGAGCCTGATGTGAACCCCGTCACTGAACAGTCGCCCATCAAGAAGGCCACTTCGCCTTACGGCAACACCAAGCAGATTTCCGAGGAAATCATCACCGATGTCATCAATGCAGGCGCACCGTTCAAGAGTGTAATCCTCCGCTACTTCAATCCTGTAGGTGCCCATCCGTCGGCAGAAATCGGCGAACTCCCCAACGGTGTTCCGCAGAACCTCATCCCCTACCTCACCCAGACCGCAATCGGCATCCGCAAGGAACTCAGCGTTTTCGGCGATGACTACAACACACCTGACGGCTCATGCATCCGCGATTACATCAATGTCGTGGACCTCGCCAAAGCCCATGTGATTGCCGTGAAACGTATGCTCGAAGACAAGAGCGACGACAAAATCGAAATCTTCAACCTCGGAACCGGCAACGGAGTCTCCGTACTCGAACTCATCAACACTTTCGAAGAAGCTACCGGCGTGAAAGTTCCCCACAAAATTGTAGGGCGTCGTGCAGGCGACATCGAGAAAGTCTGGGCCGACCCCACCTACGCAAACGAAGTCCTCGGCTGGAAAGCCACATCAACCCTTGCCGACACCATGCGCTCTGCATGGGCATGGCAGTGCAAACTCCGCGAGAGAGGCATAATGTAAAAGACGAACTTAAGATTAATTGAAATAAAGGGAAAAACCACCGTCCTGTCGATAAAATCAACGACATGGCGGTGGTTTTCCTTTATATGAAGCAAATTTGTTAACGCATGTTAAACACACAAATATATCAGCAAACACTGTCTTATTGCTACAAAACATTATAAATTTCGCCATTTTTATTAGAATTTATCCACGATTTAATAAATGTTTTGCTATATTTGCAATATTAAACATGCTTCACGCGAAGCCGCGATGGCCGCCGTGACATGTCTATAGTTAGAAAAGAGACAATCAAATTTATATTATTCACTATTCTTGTTCTATGAGAAAAATTATGCTGATTTTAGTATTCCTGACGGCCATCGCCGGGAATGCTTACGCGCAACTCACGCGCGTGTCGGGACAAGTGTTATCCGCAGGTGACGACCAACCGATCATCGGTGCTACCGTCAGGGTCCAAGGGACCATGAACGCCACAGCCACCGATGCTGACGGAAAGTTTACGCTTACGGATCTCAAAGCGTCCGACAAAAATCTTGAAGTTTCATACATCGGTTATGAAACTGCGATCGTACCCATCAAGCCTGACGTGAAAATCTATCTCAACGTCTCCTCCGAGATGATGGACGAGGTTATCGTTGTGGCCTTCGGCAAGCAGAAAAGGGAGGCCTTCACCGGATCAGCCTCAGTCGTTTCAGCCGATGAGATCATGCGTCAGCAGGTGACCAACCCTATCCAGGCCCTCAACGGAACTGTGTCGGGTCTCAACATGCTTGAGACAAACTCATTCAATTCCGACCCGGCCATCACAATCCGTGGCATCGGCTCGCTCAACGCATCCACCGCCCCGCTCATTGTGCTCGACGGCCTCCCCTACAACGGATATTGGAACGACATCAACCCTGCCGACATTGCCAACATCACCGTGCTTAAGGATGCCGCATCCAACGCACTCTACGGTGCGCGCGGTGCCAACGGTGTCATCCTCATCACCTCAAAAAGTGCGGAGCGCGGAAAAACCAAAGTCTCCTTCAACGCAAAATGGGGTGCGAACACCGACGGCCGCGTCAAATATGATATCATCGACAATGCTGGTGAATATTATGAAGCCCACTATCTCGCACTCAAGAACTATTATGTCAATGACCGTGGCCAGAATATGGCTCTCGCCCACATCAATGCCAACAATACCCTCGGCGCTCCCTACACCGAAGGAGGTCTCGGCTACATGGTCTACAGCGTTCCGCAGAATCAGCTCCTCATCGGAGAGAACGGCAAAATCAACCCCAATGCCACTCTCGGCAATCGTGTGGCCTACGGAGATCAGATCTACACCCTCTATCCCGACGATTGGACAGACGCAGGTCTGCGCACCGGTTTCCGTCAGGAGTACAACCTGAATCTTTCAGGTGGCAATGACAAGTTCACCTTCTACGGCAGCCTCGGCTACCTTGACGAAGAAGGCATCGCCTACAACAACGACATCGAGCGCTACACCGCCCGCCTGAAAGCCGACTATACCGCTTTCCCCTTCCTCCGTGTCGGCATGAGCTCAGCCTTCAACCACACCACGACCAACGCCATGGGCAAAGTGTTCAACACACTCACTGATGTCGCTCCAATCTATCCCCTCTTCATCCGCGACATGAACGGCAACATCATGCGCGATTCAAGAGGTAGAATGTATGACTACGGCAACGGTGACAATGCCGGTCTCGTGCGTCCGGTGGATGCCAGCGGCAACTACATCCAGGAGGACCTTCTCGACCAGAGCCGCAACGTCAGCAATGCATTCAACATGCAGGGCTACGCGACATTCGATTTCCTCAACGACTTCCACTTCACAGCAAACGCAAGCGTTTATGTGACTGAAAACCGCATCAACACCGCTTATAATCCATACTATGGATTCACCCAGTCGACCGGTGGTTCCACAAGCGTGTCCCACTATCGCACAATCGACAGCAACTATCAGCAGCTCCTCAACTACAGCAAAAACATCGGAGCCCATTCGATTGATGTCCTCCTCGGCCATGAATATTCCCGCAATTCGCAGACCTCGCTTTACGGCTCACGCAACAAAATGGCCATTTTCCCCACAAACAAGGAACTTGACGGGGCCATCATTGATGCCGGCATGGGCAGTGATGTCAGCGACTACAACGTCGAAGGTTATTTCCTCCGCGCACAGTATGACTATGAAAGCCGCTACTTCGCATCGGGTTCTTTCCGTCGCGACGGTTCTTCCAACTTCCATCCCGATCACCGCTGGGGCAACTTCTGGTCGGTTGGCGGCGCATGGATCATGAGCAAGGAAGAATGGTTCCCGAAAAACTGGTGGCTCAACATGATTAAGGTGAAACTTTCCTACGGTGAACAGGGCAACGACGGTATCGGCAGCTTCCGATATGTCAACACCTACAACATCTCCAGCTCAAACGGTAATGTCGCCTTCGTATTCAATGCCAAGGGCAACGAAAACATTACTTGGGAAACCGTCAGCAGCCTCAATGCCGGTCTCGAATTCGAGCTGTTCAACAGCCGCCTCAACG
Source organism: uncultured Duncaniella sp. (assembly GCF_910577345.1). Lineage (GTDB taxonomy): Bacteria > Bacteroidota > Bacteroidia > Bacteroidales > Muribaculaceae > Duncaniella. The sequence continues at coordinate 67,601 of NZ_CAJTMT010000001.1, read as the reverse complement.
GTGGTCTTGAATTCTACAACCGTAACACCCGCGACATGCTCATGTGGTTCTCCACTCCTCCGTCACTCGGCTATTCCGGTTACTACGACAATATCGGCGACATGCGCAACACAGGTATCGAACTTGAGCTCAATGCCGACATCATCACCTCGCGCGACATCACCTGGAGCGTAGGTATGAATCTTACCTGGGAAAAGAACCGCGTCACAAAACTGCCTCTTGACAAGCGACTTCTCGAAGTTGGCGGTTACGGAGGCTATCAGGACGGCGACCTCTTCTATGGTGAAGGTCTTCCGGTCAACACCTGGTATCTCCCCCGCTTTGCAGGCCTGAACGAGAACGGCGAATCTCTCTTCTACCGCACGAACTCGACAACAGGCGAAATGGAGGCAACCACCAACTACGAAACAGCCGACCGCTACCTCTGCGGAACAGCTCTCCCGACCGTATTCGGTGGATTCAACACAACCGTCAAAGCTTTCGGTTTCGATCTCAGCGCGCAGTTCAACTACTCTATCGGAGGAAAGAAGTATGACAGCACATACGCCGCTCTCATGACTCCTCCCTACAGCACTCTTACCGGCAAGCAGCTCCATCGCGACGTGTTCAATTCATGGTCTCCTGAAAATCCCGATTCAAATATACCCCGCTTCCAGTACAACGACCAGTACACCTGTTCTTCCTCAGACCGTTTCCTCACGGATGCGAGCTACCTTGGCCTCCGCAGCATCAACCTCGGCTACACTCTCCCCGATGTCCTCGTGAGAAAAATAGGCATGTCGAAACTCAGAATTTACTGTCAGGCTGAGAACGTCTACTACTGGACCAAGCGACAGGGATTCGACCCCCGCATGGGCACCCTCTACGGCAATTATAATTCCGACTCCGGCTATTCGTTCCCGATGCGCACACTCTCCGGCGGTCTGTCCGTAGAATTCTAACAATCATCCGTTAATTTTAAAATCCATATAGATGAACAAACATATCAAATATATGATGCTGGCTTTGGCTGTCGCCCCGGCTTTGACTTCGTGTCTGGATGAATTCACTCCGACAAACGGCGTGACGCAGGACCAGGTCAACAACGCCGACAAGAGCGGATTGTCAAGCGCAGTGTCGGCCTACATGACCTACGTTTACGGTATCTATACATACGACATCGGCATGGCAGCGTGTGGAATCTACCGTGATGCCATGACTTGCGATTTCCCTATTTATGACCCTGCCTACGACTACTACAGCTATGTCGGCCTGACAACCACCCTGGGATCGACCTACGCTTCACAATACTTCTTCTGGGAGCGCTACTATGCCCTTATCCAGAAGACGAATCTTGTGATTGCAGCAATCAACGATGATAATGAAGAAGACTATGTCTATGCCGCTGACGCTCTTGCCTACCGCGCCTCGACATATCTCGACATGGCCCGTTGGTATGAGTATCAGAACACCGGAATTTCCGCGCTCGACCAGGAAGCTGAAGCAGCCGGTGTGATAGGACTGACAGTGCCCATCGTCACTGAAAAGACGACTGAGGCAGAAGCCCGAAATAATCCCCGCGCGCCATTCTATAAGATGTACAGATTCATTCTTGATGACCTCAACCGCGCAGAGACCTATATGAAGGGACAGACCGCACTTGCTTCCAAATCCGAAGCTGACCTCGGTGTCATCTACGGTCTCAAGGCCCGCCTGTGGCTCTATCTCGGCACTCGTTTCGACCTTCATCCGCAAGATCTCGCAACAGCAATCTCACACGAGAATGACAATGACATTCCCTACACTCAATTCGGAGTTAGCGATGCCAAGGAATGTTTCATGAACGCTGCCACCTACGCACGTCTTGCCATCAATCAAGGCTACTCCCCCGTGACCGAGACCCAGTGGTTCGACCCGACAACAGGATTCAACAGCGTCAACGCTGCATGGATGTGGGCAATCATCATCACGACTGACAATGAACTTGCCACCTCCTACACCTGGCAGTCGTTCGTCTCCTACATGTGTCCAGAGGCCACATACGGAGTCGCGTCTTCCGACTACAATGCCTACCGCATGATCGACGTGAATCTCTTCAAGGAAATCCCCGATGCCGACTGGCGTAAAACCACATGGATTGCCCCGGGCGACGTAGCCGATGAGAATGCGTTCAACACCAAGTATGCGCGCGGAACCTCCATGGGCTTCAACGAGTGGAAGAACTACAACGCTTATTGCGGAATGAAGTTCCACCCCAATGGCGGAGACCGCAACGCATCCACTACAGGAAATGCGGTCAGCATTCCCTTGATGCGCGTGGAGGAAATGTATTTTATCGAAGCTGAAGCCACAGGCCGTGCCTACGGCGATGCTGCAGGCCGCCAGCTCCTCGAAACTTTCATGAACACCTACCGCTACAAGGATGGATCATACAAGAGCACCGGTGCCGGTCTCTATGGATTCATTGACGATGTATTCACTCAGAAACGTATCGAATTCTGGGGTGAGGGCCTTATCCTTTGGGACTACCGCCGACTCGAACGCCAGATTCTGAGAGGCTACACCGGAACCAACTGGCCCACGCTCTACCGCTACAATTCGCTTCCCAATGCCGTCGCACCCTGGACCACCATGTGTCTCCCGGAACTTGAAAGGGACTACAACTCTGCAATCCTCCTCAATCCGGATCCGTCTCACGGCCCGTACTACAGTCTCTGGGAAGAATAGGCGAACTTTCAGTAATAAAACCATAAACTTAAAAAGTTTACATCAATCATGAAATTAAAATTCAATATAGTCCTTGCGACCTTGGCTGCCGGAATTGTCATGGCCTCATGTTCCGACTCCTCGGATTGGACCCCCGGGCCACAGGACACGGAAATCGGCGTGAGTGCCTATTTCCCGCCTCAAAGCACTTATAATTTCATATTCAGCTCGGACTCTGACGCCGCCGATCGGGAAATGACGGTGACAGTGAAACGTGTCAACACCGCGTCGGCAATCTCTCTGCCGGTGACCCTGTCGACATCCGTCGCAGGCTTCACCGCTCCGGCGACAGTCGATTTCGAAGCCGGACAGGAAAGCGCAGAGTTCTCCATCAGCTGTGCCGACATTCCGCAGGGTGCATTTCAGGATGTGACCCTTATACTCCCTGCCGATGAAAGCGATATTTACGGTCCCGGTGTCACCTCTCTGGTACTCTCGGCAATCATATCTGACTGGGATCTGATTTCCGACAATGTGACCTATTATTACTACGACGGCAACAATGCGGAGATGTATCCCTCGACCACCGGCGAGATGTATTATCTCAAAGGCTCCAACATGTTTAAGGTAACCGATTTCTACGGTTCCGGTCTGGATATGCCCTTCACAGCCAATACCCCTGACCAGACTCTGTTCATGCCGACCTCCAACCTCATAACATACGCGGACTATTATCCGGGATATGAGGACACATATCAAAGCTGGTACATCTACGACAGTGCCACCGAGTCGTGGCCGGAATGGACTCCCGGAGGAAATCCCAATGCTGTCGGTGTGAGCTATGCCCTCTTCTACGGCACAACGGAATTCAGCAGCATAAACATGATTTATGACAGTTCCACACTCTATGGCTACGGCAGCAACACCATTGACCTTCAGTTATCCGATGATTCATACGCCTGGGGTTACTGGCAGTATGATTTCAATCTGAAATACAATCCATTTGCAGCTACTGAATAAACATGCAAAACAGACTAATCATGAAATTAAACAGAATACTACCTATTGCACTCTTCACCCTCATCGCCGCAGGTTTCACATCCTGCAGCGATGACGATACAGTGCTTCAGGAATTGAATTCACCCTCAGTAAGCACGACCTTACAGACATTCAATTCACTCACATTTGAATGGGACAAGGTGGAGAATGCCGTGCAATACGGCTATCAGCTCCTTGACCCGTCAGGCAACGTTGTTTCGACCGGTACGACCAACGCAACAACCGCCACCCTGACCGATCTGCAATATGCCACCACCTATACCCTCAATGTATGGGCATTTGCAGCGATGAACAGTGATTTCACAACGGCTCCCACCGTAACCCTCACCGCGACCACCGCTCCGCTCACCAAGCTGGCCACACCGACAGTTTCACTTGCCACCTCAGGCAGCACAAACACCTTCAGTTGGGAGGCCGTCGACCATGCGGAATCCTACACCTACGAGGTCTCGCTTGACGGAGAGGTGATACGCACGGCAAGCATAACCTCCACTTCAATCGCAATCCGCGGACTTGAAAAAGGTGACTATAAATTCCACGTCAAAGCCACCACAACCGAAGAGGGTTTCGAGAATGGAGACTACTCTGAAGAAATCGATTTCAGCGTTGAACGCATGATTGCATGGCAGGTCACCGGCACCTATTATTCCTATTCTCTCAACAAGAGCTGGGATGCCGTCATGGTTGCATACGACGACGGTTCATACACCATTCAGGCATGGTATGGCGTCGAGGGATATAACCTCGATTTCAGCATCAACAAGAGTGATGCCGACGGTTCATTCCAAGTGCTCAACGGAACGTATGACGACAACACCTGGCTCTACGGAGTTCCCACCGGTTTGAGCGACTATCCGGAAGTCAATATCTATCGTTGGTACGAATATTCCTATATGGATGGCAACTCCACTTCAGGCATTGTCAACATCAACCACCTTTGGGGAGAATATTATGTCAATGACACCTTCACATGGGAAGCTGCAAAGCTCAACATTGATGATCTCGTCGGTACATATAATAACACAATCTCATATTCCTCCTATGATGATAGTACAGGCGACTGGGCGTATTACTCATACAACGATTGGGTTGCTACTATTGAGAAAGTTGATAATACCACAATTACTATCGACGGCCTGCTATGGACTGACTGCCCCCTCACGGCAAATGTGGACCTCAACAATAGGACCATTACTTTTCCTATTCAGGATTACGCAGGATGGTACACTTTTGCCCTTAACGACTGGACAAACTTCGAACCGACAAGCCCTGTCATTGGCACCATCAATGGCGACGGCTCAATTGAATTGTCGGGCTTCTGCTATTGGTACTACAACGGATCATGGTGGACCCAGTATCTCGACAGCGCAAATGCGAAATTGACGAAGAATTAAAGCTCGCATAACCACTAAAAATAAAATCTCTGCAATCGTCCCGGACATATCGACCGGACTATTGCAGAGATTTTTTATACCCATGCACGTCGATAATTCTTATATACCCACGCACGTCGATAATAAAGACAACAATAGCACCAATAGGACGGAGGCAATCCTAAAATCCCGTTTATGTGCGATGAAAAGAGATACAAACCGACAAAATATAACGAAGAGATACAAACGAACAAAATAGACAGTAGTGTCCTACGGACACTGATTTTTTTCGTAACCCGGCACATACGGAGCGAAGCGGAGATGTGCCGGGACATGTATGCTCTCGTATATATGGTGTCCGGTAGGACACCGATTTACCAATTTAAAGCCCATTATAGCAGCATTATTTAAGCGTACCTGCATTTCAATCAATAATTCTACACAAACACACGCCTTTCTAAACCATTTTTCAGTTAACCAACCTTTCATAAGTGAAACAAAGTTTAAATTCCAAATATTTATAGTGAATTTATGTTAAGATAAAGAAATTTTTATTCCAATGACTTGTTATATCAATGAACATCAAGAGGATGAAGGCATTCAAATAGCCATTATTTACATTTTGACTCAAATTTTTATCGGAATCTCTCTATTTGCAATTGCAATTACAACCATCGCCACCGATAAGTTGCATTTACAAAACATCAATTTGCAAATTCAAATCAAATATTCAATTACAAATTCAATCTCCGATAATTCACAATTCGTAATTGTAAATTCTACAATTCAACTTTACAACCTACAAATCTAAATTCAGAATTGCCACCCATCATCCTCAAATCCACATCACAATTTGCTTTTACAGATTGCAAACACAATAAATTGCAATTCCTAATTCCACATCAAAACATAGCATTAATATTTTTTATGTTTTATGATAAAATATTGATTATCAGTACATACATAAAATTAATTTAAATAACAACTTTATACTAAATCCCTCCATCACGCCGATATTACACATTATTTAACCCTTAACTATAACTTTGATTATAACACCCCGAATATATAGAAAGATAGCATATTATATCTACACTAAAGCTTTAGCAACATAGTTAATATTTGCAAAATCGCTCTTTTACTATTTACTTTTGCAAATCAATATGCTCCTCCATCTATTCCCAAATCCAATCTATTTATTTACAAACATAAATTTGGTTTTTCAAAATTAAATGATTACATTTGCAATCGAATTACAAATCCAAATCTTTAAGAATTTGCATTATGGACCTTGTTTCAAGACTCAAACACTATCTCGACTCTCGGCAAATCAGCGTCACCCAGTTTGCAGATGAGTGTGCAATACCCCGCCCCACAGGAAGTCAGCTCCTTGCAGGACGCAATAAAAAGGTGAGTGACGAGATAATCAGCAAAATCCACACCGCCTACCCCGACCTTAACATCGTATGGTTGATGTTTGGCGAAGGGAATATGGTGACGAATGCAAATATTGAAATCTCAGAGCCTCAAAACGAGCCAAAAAACGAAATTTTCGCGGAGGAACATCCTACTGACCAGCCAATTGACTTCTCGCTCGACTTCAATGAAAGCTTGCAGCCGGAGACAGCAGAAAAAAATCAAGCCACTACTTCGGCCAACACTTTCACATTTGCAAGCCCTGCAGAACCGGTTTCAGCAAGCGAGGAGGCCGAGTCGCCCATCCAACCGGAGAAAGAGCCGGCGGAGCCCGATTCCATCACTCTCACAACGGGGAAAGGCAAACGCGTCACCGGTATAGTTGTATATTACGACGACTGCACCTACGAATCATTTATCCCGGACCCGAACCACGGACATCCATTCATGAGGTGATACCCTCTCATCACACCCACGTCCAAAGCGAACTCCTCAAACACTCCTGCCCGACCATAAAAAACTATCCGGTCAAAGCATCCAAGCAAATTCCTAAAGATTATCAAGGCCACTGCCCTTCCGGTTTTCAACTCCGGCGGGACAGTGGCCTTTTGGCAGTCTGCAAGATTCTGAGTAATTTTGCAAGCCGGTTCATGACCGACCGAACAAAAGCAAATTCAAAACCATCTCCATAAGTCAAAAATGAGCATTTCTATAAATAGCCTCAAAGTCGAGTTCAGCGCAAAATGCCTTTTCGACAACATTTCCTACATCATCAACCCCAAGGACAAAATAGCCCTCGTCGGGAAGAACGGAGCGGGAAAATCGACCATGCTCAAAATAATCGCCGGACTGCAGAACCCCACTTCCGGAAGCGTCGCCATGCCGAGAGACACGACAGTCGGCTACCTCCCGCAGCACATCACCGTGAGCGACACCTCCACCGTCATTGATGAAGTCCGCAGCGCCTTCAGCCACGTCGACGAAATGAAGGCACGCCTTGACGAAATCAACCATCAGCTCGCCACTCGCACCGACTACGAATCGGAGGCCTATCAGGAACTCATTGAAGCGATGACCTCGCTCAACGACCGGTTGGCAATGGAGCATAGCGAGAACTTCGAAGCAGAGATGGAAAAGACCCTGCTCGGCCTCGGCTTCCTGCGTTCGGACTTCGACCGCCCGACTTCGGAATTCTCCGGCGGATGGCGAATGAGAATCGAGCTTGCAAAAATTCTTTTGCGCCGACCCGACGTTTTGCTTCTCGACGAGCCAACGAACCATCTTGACATCGAGTCCATCCAATGGCTCGAAAACTTTCTCATCACAAAGGCCAACGCCGTCGTGCTCGTCAGCCACGACCGTGCCTTCATTGACAATGTCACCAACCGCACCATCGAGATTTCACTTGGTAAAATCTACGACTACTCCGTCAACTATTCAAAATATCTCGTCCTCCGCCGGGAGCGACTCGAACAGCAGATGCGCGCCTATCAGAATCAACAGAAGATGATTCAGGAAACAGAGGACTTCATCGAGCGCTTCCGCTACAAAGCGACAAAGAGCGTACAGGTGCAAAGCCGCATCAAGCAGCTTGCGAAAATCGAGCGCATCGAAGTTGACGAAGTCGACACTTCACATCTGAACCTAAAATTCCCTCCTGCCCCCCGGTCGGGCGACTATCCCGTCATCGCTGACAATGTCGGGAAAGCCTACGGCGACCATCAGGTGTTTGACCATGCGACCTTCACCATCAAGCGTGGCGAGAAAGTCGCCTTTGTCGGAAAGAACGGCGAAGGAAAGTCTACGCTTGTGAAATGTATAATGGGCGAGATACCTTTCACCGGTTCGCTGAAAATCGGCCACAATGTGAAGATAGGATACTTCGCCCAGAATCAGGCCACGCTTCTTGACGAGGACATCACCGTATTCGACACCATTGACCGAGTGGCCGTCGGTGACATCCGCACAAAAATCCGCGACATCCTCGGCGCATTCATGTTTGGCGGAGAAGCATCCGACAAGAAGGTGAAAGTTCTTTCGGGGGGTGAACGCACCCGCCTCGCCATGATCCGCCTTCTTCTCGAACCGGTCAACCTTCTCATCCTCGACGAGCCGACCAACCACCTTGACATGAAAACGAAGGACATCCTCAAGCAGGCCATCAAAGACTTCAACGGAACTGTCATCGTGGTCAGCCACGACCGAGAGTTTCTTGACGGCCTTGTCGAGAAGGTCTACGAATTCGGAGGTGGAGAAGTCAAGGAATGTCTCGGCGGCATTTACGAATTCCTTGAAAAGAAAAAACTCGCGTCGCTCTCCGAACTGGAGCGCAACACCATCCGTCCTGTCAACGGTCAGAATCCCGACGCATCGGCAAAGAAGCAAGCCCAATCTTCCAACTCCTCCCCGACATCATCAACCGCTACGCCGACATCCGAACAGCCCCGTAAACTGACATACGCAGAGCAGCGCGAGCGTGAGAAGCTCGTCCGCAAAGCCCGCAAGAAAGTGGAGGAAGCTGAAGCGGAGATTGCACGTCTCGAACAGGATATAGCCGACATCGAAGCGACCATTGCCGCCGGCGATCCTCCGGCAGATATTTACGACCGTCACGCTTCGACGACGAAGCAACTCGAAAATGCCATGTCGCTTTGGGAACTCGCATCAATGGAGCTTGACGAGATGTCCAATGCCTGACCGCTCATTCCACCGGCAACGCGAAAGCGCACAGACATCAAAAAATGGCAGAATGCAAAAATACGCATTCTGCCATTTTTATTTCTCCGTATGTTTTGATTGTTCAATTCAATCCGGCAACGCGGCTGCATCGAATCATTCCGCAAGACGTATGCCTCCGTCGGTGATGACGATTTTTCTATCGCGATACAGATGGCCTATAGCTTTCTTGAAATCTTTCTTCGAACACTGGAATGTAGCGCGTATGGTTTCAGGTGAAGCCGAATCCGAAATAGGCAGGAAGCACCCCGGCTGATCTTTGAGCCGGTCGAGGATACGCTCCATCAGAGCATCGACGCGACCGTCATTCCCTCCGCTCAACACGAGGTCGATCTTGCCGTCCTCCCTGACCTGTTTGACGTAGGCCGGAATCGTCTTGCCAATCTCAAGAGGCTTATAGAGTTCGTTTTCATAGACCATGCCATGGAAAAGATTGTCGACGATCGCCTTGTAGCCAAGTTCGGTATGCTTGTAGACCAGCGCCTCGACCTTGTCGCCGAGTTTATAGTCGGGATAGCGGTTGCCAAGGAATTTCTCGATTTTGGCGGATGCTACCACGCGTTGGGTTGCATTGTCGAGATAGACATAGACAAGCACGACCATGCCTCTCGAAAGTTTCATCTTCTGTTCGCTGTAAGGGACAAGGAGTTCTTTCCCGACAAGACCCCAGTCAAGGAATGCGCCGGTGTTGTTGACCTGCGTCACCTGAAGATAGGCAAACTCGCCGACTTCAGCAAAGGGGTGTTCGGTAGTGGCGACGGGACGGTCCTCCGAATCTTTGTAGACGAACACTTCAAGTTCGTTGCCCGGCTGAAGGGGCACAGTGATATAACGGGCAGGCAGAAGGACTTCGTTTCCGTCGCGGTCAGCAAGATACGCCCCGAAATCTACGTTGCGGGACACTTGCAGTGAATTGTATTTTCCAATCTTTAGCATGGGATTGTTCTAATTTTTTGGCAAATTTAACCAAAATCTCATAAATTACCTATAATTTTGCAGACGAGTAAGAGCGCCGTCATAAAACGGGCATCCCAAACCTGCCTGAAAGATCTATTGTTTAATAAACGTCTGACGGCACTCATTTGTTAAATTAAATCACAAAGACAGTTTTCATATCATCTGCATAATCATGGAAGAGATACTCAAATATTTCCCCGACCTCACGCAAGAGCAAAAGGAACGTTTCGCCGTCCTCGGACGGCTTTACCCTGAGTGGAACGAGAAAATCAATGTCATTTCCCGCAAAGACATCGACAATCTCTATATCCACCACATCCTCCATTCCCTTGCCATCGCGAAGTTCATCACCCCTGTCGATGGGACGCAGATGATCGACCTCGGCACAGGCGGAGGTTTCCCCGGAATCCCCCTGGCCATATTCTGGCCCGGATGCAAGTTCCACCTCATTGACCGTATCGGGAAAAAGATAAAGGTTGCATCATCGATTGCCGAAGAACTCGGCCTCGACAATGTCACATTCCAGCACGGCGACATGGGTGAATGCAAACTGAAAGCTGACTATGTCATCTCGCGCGCCGTGATGCAGCTTGACGAACTTGTCAAGATTGCCATGCGCAACGTCTCGACCCAAAACCGCAACAAGCTCCCCAACGGACTGATATGCCTTAAAGGCGGTGAGCTTGCAAGCGAGCTTGGCCGAGTCAAACGTCCGCTCATTGATGTGCCGCTCAGCGACTACTTCTCTGAAGAATATTTCAAGACCAAGGACTTAATTTATGTAAAGCTATGAAAGTAAGCAGATTCGTTTTCAACATGTTCGGAGTCAACACCTACGTTGTCTGGGACCCCGAATCGCTCGAAGCGGCCATCATCGACCCCGGAATGATCGACGATGACGAGCGTCGCGCACTCGACAGCTTCATCGAGAGCCGCAACCTCAAAGTGACACAGCTCATCAACACACATTCCCACCTTGACCACATTTTCGGCAACACATATATAAAAGAAAAATACGGCCTCGAAATCAAAGCCAATCCTGCCGACGATTTCCTGGCTCGCACCCTGCCCGAGCAGGCCGCCCGTTTCGGTCTGCGTATGCCTCTCCAACCCCAGCAGCTCGATGTGGAGCTCCACGACGGCGACACTATCTTCCTCGGCAAAGAACGCATGGAGGTGCTGGGCGTCCCCGGCCACTCTCCCGGCGGAATAGCGCTCTACTGTCCGGAATCCAACTTCGTCATCACCGGCGACACCCTCTTCCCCGGGTCAATGGGACGCACCGACCTTCCGATGGGCGACTACGCCACCCTCGTCGATGCCATCCGCCGCAAGCTTCTCACCCTCCCCGACTCTACGGTGGTCCTGTCCGGCCACGGAGGTGAGACCACTATCGGCAATGAAAAGAAATCCAATCCATTCTTAAAATAATTTTTATTTTCGTCCAAAATAATTAAAGAATTTTTTCTTTAATTAAAAAAGAAACTTTAAATTTGCGAACGAAATGACAGCCCGAAGGCCATTCACCGACCGTCCCGTCTGCCAAACCACACAATCACGTTAACAGTCACATTTATTATGACACGACCAAAACTTAAAATCCGCGACCTGACGTTGCGCGACGGACAGCAGTCCCTCTTTGCCACCCGAATGAATCAGGAGACAATCAACAAGCTTCTCCCCTTCTACGAAGACGCAAACTTCTACATCATGGAAGTCTGGGGCGGTGCAGTGCCTGACTCAGTGATGCGTTACCTCGATGAATCTCCGTGGGAACGCCTGCGCATCTTCTCAAAGGCCATGGATTCAAAGAGCGAACACCCGAAGGCCCTGCTTTCGGCCCTTTCACGCGGACGTAACCTTTTCGGTTATGTACCCTATCCCGACTCCGTGCTTGAAGGATTTTACAAGGAAGCCATCCAGAACGGCCTCAACGTGATGCGTATCTTTGACGCACTCAACGACATTGACAACGTTAAGGAATCAATTCGTCTCATCAACCAGCTCGGAGGCATTGCCGACGGTGCTGTCTGCTACACAGTCGATCCCAAACCCGAAGCACCTGTCGAAAACAACGGCGGTGGCATCTTCGGCAAACTCAAATCAATGTTCGGCGGCAGCAAACCGGCCGAGCCTGAAAAAATCTTCACTGATGAATATTTCGTCGACAAGGCCCGTCAGATGGAAGCCCTCGGCGCAAAAATCATCACGCTCAAGGACATGGCCGGCCTGGTCAACCCCAGCCGTGCGGCCTCTATCATTTCAGCCCTTAAACGCTCCGTCAAAGTCCCGGTTGACTTCCACACCCACTGTACACCCGGCTATGGTCTTGCATCCTCACTCATGGCCATCATCAACGGCGTCGACATCCTCGACACCAACATCTGGTGGTTCGGAGGCGGTTCGGCTGCTCCTGCCATCGAGCTCATCTGGCTCTTCTGCCAGCGCATGGGCGTAGAAGTCGAAGTCAATATGGAGGCTGTCGGCCGCATCCGCGCCGAACTCCTCGACGCGCGCAAGGCACTCGCACAGTTCGACCTTCACCGCGACGACATGCAGCGTCCATTCGATCCCCTCAAGGACCAACTTCCTCCCGAAGTGCTCGCCCTCTTCGACAGCGCCATCGAATTTGCAAAGGCCGGCGACGAACCTGCCCTCCTCGATGCCTGCCACAAGATTGAGGCATATTTCGGTTTCCCCAAGCCCAACGAACTCGTCAAGACTGCAGAGGTTCCCGGCGGTATGTACTCCAACATGGTCGCACAGCTCCGTGAACTCAAGAGCGAGGATCTTCTTGAAGATGCCATGCGCCTCATCCCGATGGTGCGCCGCGATGCCGGCCTGATTCCCCTCGTGACTCCGACGAGCCAGATTGTAGGCAACCAGGCAGTGCTCGTTGCTCTCGACCGCAAGAACGGCAAGCCCGACTATACAAACAAGTCAAATCAGTTCATCTCACTCGTGAAGGGTGAATACGGACGTACCCCCGTGGCCATCGACCCCGCTTTCCGCGAGAAAATCACCGGCAGTCCCGAGGAGAAACCCTATGATGTCAGCAAGTACGTCAAACCCGAAAATCCCGAAATCGCGGAGATGGGTGGCAAGAAGCTTGCGTCGAACAATGAGGAATACCTCCTTCTCGAACTCCTTCCCGCTGTAGCCAAAGGCTTCCTCCGCCGTCGTCGCGACGAGGAATTCAAAGCCGAGGAAGCAGCCAAGGCTCCCGCTGTTGAAGAAGTGAAGGAAGAAGTAGCCGCAGTCGAGCCTATCACCGGTCCTGTCATCTCAGCTCCGATGTGCGGACGCATTGTTGAAATCAAGGTGAAACCCGGCCAAAGCGTCAAGAAGGGCGACACCGTGCTCGTCTATGAAGCCATGAAGATGGAAAACGATGTTGAAGCCGAGCAGGATGGCATCGTCAAGCGAGTACTTGTCAACCTCGATGACCAGGTGAGCAACGATGCTCCCCTCATCGAATTCGAATGAAGATGGCAATCTGAAAAAACGCTTCTACAATCTTCTTCAGATTAAAGAATAAAGCAAATTCACCCGGTACTGTGTCAGTTTTGACACAGTACCGGGTAAAATAGCAAATGTCACATTTATAACTTTAACCTATTCATTTTATTTTTATGAAATCAATCAAAGCACTCCTGCTCCTGTTCGTTATGGTAATCGGAGCATCTGCCATTCCCGCGCAAGCACAGTTCAAATTCGGTCCGAAAGTCGGTCTAACAGTAAATGACTTCCATTTCAACAAGAGCGTTGTCGATGCAGAAAACCAGACTGGCTGGACAGCAGGTCTGATGGCTGAATTCACCGTTCCGGTCATCGGTATCTCCGCAGACCTTTCCGCAATGTATGTTCGCCGTAACACCAAGTTCCTTGAAGAAAACGAAATGTCGAAAGACAACCGCGACTACATTGAGATTCCTCTCAACATCAAATACAAATTCGGTCTGCCCGTTGTGAGCAAGTTCCTCGTCCCCTACGTTGGTGTAGGTCCGAGCGTGTCGTTCCTCACAAGCCGTCGTCACATCTCCGACGCATACAAGAACAAATCTGTCGACTGGGCGCTCAACTTCGGCTTCGGCGTTCAGCTTCTCAGCCATATCGACCTCAATGCCCGCTATGGCCTCGGCCTTACTAAAGCTGTCACCGCCGTTTCGGGTGCAGACAATGCCGGAATTGAGGGTAAGAACCGTTATTGGACAATTTCTCTCGCATATCTTTTCTAAAGAACGAACAAAAGCGGGCCATTGAGCCCGTTTTGACAATTAGTCATAAGCCGGACAATCCCTTCGAAGTTTAATAGTTTCAGCACTTCGCTGAGTTTTATTAAACTTCGAAGGGATTGTCTGATTTATGGCTTAGTGGATGATATGCTACCACCACATCGCTGCTCCGCAGCTCATTAACTGCTATACAGGAACGAAGTCCACTATAGCAACAGCTATAAACAACCAAGCCCGACGGGATTTCTCCCATCGGGCTGATTATCTTTGTCTGTAAGAGAGATTCTTACTTACCGGCGATAGAATCGGAAACGGTCAGACGTGCGCGGCCTTTAGCGCGACGACGAGCGAGGACCTTACGACCATCGGGTGTAGACATGCGGGCACGGAAGCCGTGCTTGTTAACTCTCTTTCTGTTAGAAGGTTGAAATGTTCTTTTCATTGCCGTATATGTTTATTTTCTGTTATTCTATATTTCGAGGTGCAAATTTATGAATAAAAACTCATACGGACAAATATTTTTCACATTTTATAACATAAAATCTTAAACAATTTCCTCTTTTATGGCATCACACCATGCTTTTACGCGCGCTTCAGTCTCGTCGGCATGGTTAACATTGTCGATACAGAGCCCGACAATCATGCCGTGGACATCACTGTCGGAATGTTGATAATTGTAGCCATCATTATTGAAAGGCGCGATAAACATGGCCTTGGTGTCATGGAGACGATGATAGATCTCCCCTACCGAGTTGCAGAAGGTGTCCGACATCGAATCGTCGCCACAACCGAAGATAGCGACCTCCTTGCCTTCGAGGTCGAGTGACTGGAGACCGTCGAGGAATGTCGCCATATCGTCCTGCAGATCTCCTGCACCCCATGTGCTTGCTCCGATTACAAGCACATCGTAATCGGCTACTGCCGACGGAGCAGCCAAAGCCACATCATGGACATCCTCAGCTTTTACATCAAGCTGACGGGCTATTTCCTGAGCCACTTCAAGCGTAGTGCCGGTGGTGGAACCGTAGAATATACCTATTTTTTTCATTGTATCTGTTAATATATGTTTAGTCTTTTTTTGTGATTGAATCTGTGTGTTTGATTTTGACGGATTGTCTATGATTATGTTTTTATAATGTTAACATTCGTCGGGAAATTAGGTTCGTTTCCACCGCGCGATTTGTGGCTTTAATTAAAAATAATTACTTTTGCATACGGAATTTCACATTTTTTGCAAGGGAATCAACTCACGCACAATACGAAATAGCGATTAAATCGTCATATCTACTATTTATAATATTTACTTTAAATTCAACATGAAAAAAACTTTCATTTCCTGCATGGCTTTACTGGCTTCGCTGACATTGTCGGCCCAGTACTCCCACACGATTCAGGCCGAGAAGCTTGACCGTGGAGTAGTGGCAGTGAAGACCAACAGTGGAGTTTTTGTTTCATGGCGTTCACTTGTCAGCGATGACAAAGGTTTGACCTTTGACCTCTACCGCGACGGTGTCAAGGTCAATGAAACTCCGCTCAAGACAAAGACCAACTTCACTGACGCTGCAGGCACAGCCGCTTCAAAGTACACAGTCAAAGCAATTCTCAACGATCAGGTCACCGAGACTTCGGCTGAGACATCCGTCTGGGAAACGCCCTATCTCAAAATCCATCTGAACCGTCCGGAAGGGGGCACCTGTCCTGCCGGAGGAGCCGAGGAACAACGGGACTACACCTACACCCCCGATGACATTTCCGCCGCCGATGTTGACGGCGACGGTCAATGGGAACTCATCGTGAAATGGTTCCCCACCAACCAGGCCGACAATGGT
Organism: uncultured Duncaniella sp.; assembly: GCF_910577345.1. Taxonomy (GTDB): domain Bacteria; phylum Bacteroidota; class Bacteroidia; order Bacteroidales; family Muribaculaceae; genus Duncaniella. The sequence goes on along the minus strand of NZ_CAJTMT010000001.1, from coordinate 51,311 downwards.
TCTCAATTCCGCTACACCGGACATACCATCATCGATTGCTACAAGCTCGACGGCACTCAGCTCTGGCGCATCGACCTCGGACAGAATATCCGTTCCGGCAACCACTACACCCAGTTCATGGTCTATGACTTTGACGGCGACGGTAAAGCCGAACTCATCTGCAAGACAGCTCCCGGCACAATCGACGGCAAAGGCAACGCCGTCCTTATGGGCGACGACAAGGTCACCGACGACTATCGCATAACTTCCGGATCCCTTGCAGGCATCATCAAGAGCGGACCTGAATACCTGACCGTTTTCAATGGCGAGACCGGTGCTGAAATCCACACCATCGCCTATAATCCTCCCCGCAGCATCCTCAAGGATGGCGGCAGCAAAAACACCGAAGGCAACTGGGGTGACGGAAACGGCAACCGAATGGAGCGCTATCTCGCAGGCGTGGCCTATCTCGACGGACAGCACCCCTCTGCAATCTTCTGCCGTGGCATGTATCATCAGGCCTACCTTTGGGCTGTGGACTTCGACGGCAAGGAACTGAAAGAAAAATGGTTCCACGCATCCGACAAAAAGATGCAGGGACTTTGGGGCGAAGGAGCCCACTCACTGACTATCGGCGACGTTGACGGCGACGGCTGCGACGAAATCGTCTATGGTGCGGCCTGTCTTGACCAGGATGGCAAAACAGTCCTTTACCGCACCGGTGCAGGCCACGGCGACGCTCTCCACCTTGCAGCCATGCTTCCCGACCGTGAGGGTCTTCAGGTGTTCATGCCTCATGAAGAGACTTCGTCTTCCTACAAATATGACACCGAACTGCGCGATGCGAAGACCGGCGAGATTCTCTTCTTCGAACCGCAATCCGCAAAAGACATCGGCCGTGGACTTGCAGCAAACGTCACATCAATGTATCCCGGCTATGAATACTGGTCATCAACTGGAAAGGTATTCAACAACGGAGAACATCTGACAAGCGCAAAGCGCCCGTCAGTAAACTTCCGCGTCTACTGGGATGGTGATTTGCTTGATGAGCTCCTTGACGGGACATCAATCACCAAGCCGAACAGCGGCATGACATCAATCAGCACTCTGGTCAATTTCTCCAAGCACTCCAATGCCGCCTCGTGCAACACGACAAAAGCAACTCCCAACCTCCAGGCCGACCTCTTTGGTGACTGGCGTGAGGAAGTGATACTTCATGACGGCAACACACAGTCCGACCTCCTAATATTCACAACGACCACTCCTTCTGACTATAAGGTCCCCACTCTCATGCAGGACCGTCAGTATCGTGTGGCTATCGCATGGCAGAACGTAGGCTACAACCAGCCTCCCCACCTCAGCTACAACCTTGAGGAGCTCTTCAACACTCAGGGTGCAATCACCATCAACAGCGGAGCGCTCAATCAGGTAATCTACCTTGGCGATGAAGTTCAGCCTATCACATTCACAGTGCAACGCGCCACCGGAGCGGTCTGCGAAGGTCTTCCTTCCGGCATGAGCTTCAACTTCGATCCCGCCACTCTCAAAGGCACAATCTCCGGCACACCGGCGACTGAAGGCGAATACTCATTCACCGTGACAACCACCGGAGCTGCCGATGATGCAAACGCCGCTATCAGCGGTACCATCAAGGTACGCAGGAATACTTCAATCCAGCTCGTGGCCTACTTCCCGTTTGAAAAGATCGGCGCAACCACACCGAACCTTACAGGCGGCGAAGCCGTAGCCTACAAGGATATTCCCGGCGCTGTCGCAGAAGGCAAGCAAGGCAACTCACTTGCTCTTGACGGAACCAACTGCTACATCCAGGAAGGCTATGACCTTATCGATTTCGGCGATCAGTCATTCACCGTTGAACTTTGGATGAACTCAACAGCCGCCGATAAGAACTGCTATATCTTCAACAAAGGTGTCATCGCTCCTGCCAACGGCTCAGGAAACTGGTATGGCATAGAGTACAAGGACAACAAGGGAACAAAAGAGCTCCGCTTTGCTGTCGATGACAATGTGACCAAAAATCAGGTAGTGGTGACCGGTGCCGACAAATATTTCGACGGTGCATGGCATCAGATTGTGGCAGTCCGCGACGCGGTCGAGAAACAACTGAGACTTTATGTCGACGGCGAACTCATGAACACTGCAGAAGACGGCACTATCGAGATTCTTTCTGACGAACCGCTCGTGATCGGCAACGTTAACGGCGGCGACGGTTGGGGCTACGACAACTTCTACACCGGAAAGCTTGACGAATTCTCCATCTACCGCGGTGTGATGAGCGCAAGCAAGGTCAAGGAACATTTCGAATCGCAAGGCTCGGAATACATTGCCTACTTCCCGATGGATGATATGGGCGAAACAACTCCCAACATTGTCTTCGGAGAAGCCACCGCACAGAACGGCATGGCCGTATCGGTTGATGGCCTGAAGGGTGGAGCTATCCAATTTGACGATTCCTACTATCTCACCCAGCCAATCTACGATGCAATCAACATGGGCGATAAGGACTTCACCATCGAAATGTGGGCACGTTCCACCGACGAAGACGGTTATCTCCTCTGCATCGGTACCCACAACAAGACCAATGTCGAGGGTGGAACAGGCAACTGGATCGGCCTCGAACGCAAGAACGGCTACCTCAGCTTCTCGATTGACGACGATGTCAAGAAGACGGATTGCAAGATGGAAGATGCCAACAGCGTGTTTGACGGAGAGTGGCACCACATTGCATGTGTGCGCAACTATGCCGACAAGACCATGACGCTCTATATCGACGGCAAGGAAACTGCAAGCGTAAACGGTGTGGCAACAGGTGCACTCAACTTCTCAGCCACCGAACTCTTCTTCATCGGCGGTGACGACGAAAGCGGCAACCGCACATTTGCAGGTGCTATCGACGAATTCACCATCCTCCCGAAAGCACTTTCTGCCGACGAAGTGGAAGAGCACTACAATCTCCTCCGTCTTTCGGAAATCAAGGACATCATCGCTTCTTCAGCCAACGCCCGTTACACAGTTGTCGACGCATTCAGCGGACGCATCATCCGCACTGCCGTAGGTGCTGACCGCACTGACATCATCGACAATCTCCAGCAGGGTGTCTACATCCTCGTGGTTGAAAACAGCAACGGTGTCGAGAACTACAAGTTCATCAAGAATTAAAGACTGATTGTCGACGCTTCAAACGTCCGGTAATCCATCAACCCTTCCACCGGCCGCAATCCATAAATTTCGGATTGCGGCCGGTTTTTGCTTTTTTATCAATCTGAGGTTGAATTTGTGAAATAAAAATTGTAATTTTGTTTCTCATAAACTCAATTTTGAGAAAGCACACTCTGATTAGCTATGTCATCATCCTATTCCCCCATCGACGAACCATCATACACTGATACGGCTTTCGATCCGGAAGCCATACTCAACGGAGCAGATACCCATGGCAACTCCGAGCCATCAAACATGCCCGGAACAAATTCGCCTGTCAATGACGGAGCGGCAGACCGCACCAACGGCTTCTTCGGACGAAACTCCGGAGGCGAGACTGCCCGTCAAAGCAACTCCACTGCAGCCACTCAGCCCAAAGCAACGAAGCAAGGGAAAGCACCTTCGGCTCTGGCCCGCGCATTGCGTCTGATAGGCGATTCGCGCACGGTCATGTTCATCGGCATTATCTTCGTAATCGCCGCAGGCTATTCGCTGATAGTGGCAATGTCATATTTCGCTCACATCGGCAACGACCAAAGCGCGCTCCTCAACAACGACTTCGACCCTGAGATGATAAAGAATGCAGGAGGGCCGTTCGGAGCATGGCTTGCCCACACATTAATCTACAATTGGCTCGGAATTGGCTCTTTAGTGCTAATCTACTACATAGCCGTCTGCGGTATAGGTATGCTGAAAGTCTACCGTCCGCATTTCTGGTCATTGACCCTACGCTGCCTTCTGACAGCCGTCTCGCTGTCAATAATCTGCGGATTTGTCACCTACGAGATGGCCTCGCCAATCTACTGGGGTGGCCGTCACGGTTATCTCCTGAACGAGAAACTTATGATATTCACCGGCTTCTGGGGAGCGCTTGCAGTCAGCGTAATCATGGGCGGACTCGTCGTAATCCTCTATCTCACTGAATTGAAGCGTGTAATTGGATATGCGGCTGAGGGAATCAATGCCTATCGTGCGCGCATGGCTGAGCGCCGCGCCGAACGCGAACGCATCCGTGAGGCCGAGGAAGCCGAACGTCGCGAACGCGAGGCTCGCGAAGAAGCCATCAGGGCTGCCGAGGAAGCCACTCGCATGGCCGAACAGCAGCGTATAGCAGCCGAGCAGCAAGCCGAGGCCGAGAGAATCCGTCTGGCACAGATGGCAATGCAGCCTATTGCCCCCGCACAAGCAGCGATGGACCGAATGCCATCAGTCCCGAATCCTGCAAATGCAACTGCACCGCTAAATGCAACTGCACCGTCAACCGACAGCCTTTTCATCAATCCGGAGTCTACTGACACGAATCAAAACGACAATATTTCCGATTATGAAGCGCCCGCTGTCGTTGGCGAATTTGAAGAAACAGTGGTAATGGGCGAAATGGCCGACACTTCTGACTTCAATGAAGAATCGGACATCAATGAGAGTGAGGAGGAGAAGGATTCTACCATCTCTACCAAATCCAATGAGAGTGAGATTGCCCCTCTTTTCGCCGATGACGAGTTGGAAGACGAGGAGGACACCTTTGAAGAGGCTCCGCTTTTTGCAGGAGAGACTCCACGCGAAATGCAGCGGAGCCGTCCCTCATCCGCTTCAGAAGTGCTGGAAATGGCTCCGTTTGACCCACGGGCTGAACTTTCACACTACAAATTCCCCTCTGTTGAATTTCTCCGCCCTTCAAGCAATTCCGGTGTCAGCGTCGACGCACAGGAAATGGAGGAGAACAAGCAGCGTATCACCGACACACTCAACCACTACGGAATTCCTATCTCCAAAATCGAGGCAACTGTAGGCCCGACCGTGACCCTCTATGAAATCATACCTGCAGAAGGTGTGAGAATTGCAAAAATCAAACGCTTGGAGGACGACATCGCCCTTAGCCTCGCCGCCCTCGGCATCCGTATCATAGCTCCTATCCCCGGCAAGGGCACAATCGGCATCGAGGTGCCTAACAAGGACCCGCAGGTGGTGTCAATGCGCTCAATCATCGAGTCGCCCACCTATACCAACAGCCACATGGAACTTCCGATGGCTATGGGGCGCACTATCAGCAACGATGTCTTTATGGCTGACCTCTGCAAAATGCCCCACCTTCTTGTGGCCGGTGCGACAGGTATGGGTAAATCAGTCGGCCTTAACACCATTATCGCCTCTCTGCTTTACAAAAAGCACCCGTCAGAGCTGAAATTTGTGTTGATCGACCCGAAGATGGTTGAATTCAGCCTTTATGCCCGTCTCGAGCGCCACTACCTCGCTAAACTTCCCGAGGAAGAGGATGCAATCATCACAGACCCGCTGAAGGTTGTGGCCACGCTCAACTCCCTCTGCGTCGAGATGGACAACCGCTATGCGCTCCTCAAAGACGCCTCGATGCGCAATATAAAGGAGTATAACGACAAGTTTATCCACCGCCACCTCAATCCGGAGAAAGGCCATCGCTTCCTTCCCTATATCGTCGTCATCGTCGATGAGTTTGCCGACCTTATCATGACAGCCGGCAAAGAAGTGGAAACACCCATCGCCCGTATCGCCCAGAAAGCCCGTGCGGTCGGTATCCACATGATTCTCGCTACCCAGCGCCCGTCGACCAATGTCATCACAGGTGTCATCAAAGCCAACTTCCCGGGACGAATCGCCTTCCGCGTCTTCCAGATGGTCGACTCCCGCACCATCATCGACCGTCCAGGAGCAAATCAGCTCATCGGCCGAGGCGATATGCTTTTCAGCAATAATGGCAAACTTGACCGTGTGCAGTGTGCGTTCATCGACACTCCCGAGGTCAGCGCTATCTGCGACAGCATCAGCGAACAGGTCGGTTTCCCGTCGGCCTACGAGCTGCCAGAATACATTGCTGAAGGTGGCGACGGAGGCAAATTGGCAACCGTCGGTGACCGCGATCCACTCTTTGACGAATGTGCCCGACTTGTGGTCACCACCGACACCGCATCAACATCTTCGCTCCAGCGACGTTATTCCATTGGCTACAACCGCGCCGGAAAAATCATGGATCAGATGGAGGCTGCAGGCATTGTAGGGCCTTCGCAGGGTGGCAAACCCCGTCAGGTGCTCGTCGATTCACTGACCCTCGAACGGATTCTTGAAAACAACTAACCAAATAATCAAACTTAGGAACCTCGTTTGAAATGACCCGAACTTTTCTCAACCGCATACTTTTTCTGATCGCCCTGCTTGCCGGTTCTACGGCCGTCATGCAAGGTGCAGAGACCGCGACCTCGATTCTCGACCGCGCATCGGCAAAAATTCGCAACGACAAATCAATCGCTGCAACCTACACCATCAGCGCCGACGGGCATCTGCAGAGCGGCACCCTGACTATCGCCGGAGACCGCTTTATCCTGACGTCTCCGCAGATTTCCTCGTGGTATGACGGCAAGACACAGTGGACCTACTCCACTCAGACCGGTGAGGTAAACATCACCGAGCCTACTCCTGAGGAGCTTCAGCAAGTAAACCCATTTGCGATCATCAACTCTTTCCGCAAACTCTACAAGGCTTCACTTCTGAAATCGCCCGCAACGGAAAAGAAAATCAAACTTACGGCATCGAATCCTAAAAGCGACATCAAAAGCGTAGTTCTCACGTTGAATGCATCGACCCTATATCCCACCGCCATCGAACTGACAATGAGCAACCGCAGGACGGTGACCATCCATGTCACTTCAACCAAAAGCGGAGGGACGCTTCCGGTGTCAGACTTCCGATTCAATTCCAAGAAGTATCCCGGAGTGCCGGTCGTTGATTTACGATGATACCACCGACCATAGATGTTAATCTATCTAAATGGAGAAATCAATCCCTGCCACTCCGGCGTTTTTATTAAATCTATACCATACGAATCATCAATTCCAAACCAAAATAATCATAAAATAATTATGGCTGAAATCAAAACCCGTTGCCTTATCATAGGCTCAGGCCCCGCAGGCTACACTGCAGCAATCTATACATCACGCGCCAATATCTCACCGCTTGTAATCGAAGGGCAGCAGCCCGGCGGACAGCTCACCATCACCACTGAAGTTGAAAACTTCCCCGGTCAGCCCAACGGCATCACCGGTCCGCAACTCATGGAGGATATGCGCGCCCAGGCCGTTAAATTCGGTGCCGACATCCGTACAGGCCTCATCACTGAGGTAGACTTCTCAACCCGTCCTTTCAAGGCAAAGACCAACACAGGCCTTGACATCACCGCCAACACCGTCATCATCTCAACCGGAGCATCAGCCCGTTACCTCGGACTCCCCGACGAACAGAAATACTCAGGCCTCGGTGTATCGGCCTGTGCTACCTGCGACGGTTTCTTCTACCGTAAAAAGCGTGTGGCAGTTGTCGGTGGCGGTGACACCGCTTGCGAGGAAGCCCTCTATCTCAGCAATCTCGCATCAGACGTCTTCCTCATTGTCCGCAAGCCACACCTCCGTGCATCGAAGGTGATGCAGGAACGTGTACTCAACAAGAGCAACATCAAGGTTCTCTTCAACACCAACACAACCGGTCTTTACGGCGAAGAGTATCTTGAAGGCGCACACCTCGTTGAGAATGTCGGTACTTCAAACGAACAGCACTACGACCTTGCTATCGACGGCTTCTTCCTTGCCATCGGCCACAACCCCAACACAGAGGTGTTCCGCCAGTACATCGACTGCGACGCTTCCGGTTATGTGAAGGTGAAAGGAGCAGGCACCCAAACCAACGTGCCCGGTGTCTTTGCCGCAGGTGATGTCGCTGACCCCACCTACCGTCAGGCCATTACCGCCGCCGGAATGGGATGTAAGGCTGCCCTTGATGTCGAACGCTTCCTCAACGAAGAAGGATTATAAGCATTCATAATGCTCACCGACGGAACTATTTCCCTCAGGGCACTTGAAATAATTGATGTCGACACTCTGTATCGCTGGGAAAACGACCCGGCGCTATGGAGTGTCGGCATTACTCTTGCCCCCTACTCCCGGAAACAACTGTGGGACTATGTCAACAATTATGACAGCGACATCTATGCCGCACGACAACTGAGGCTGATGATCACCCTCAATGCCACAGGCGAGACGATTGGCACCCTCGACCTCTTTGATTTCGATGCGGCCAACTCCCGTTGCGGAATAGGAATATTGATAGCTACGGAATATCAGAAATCAGGCTACGGACTGCGCACACTTGACCTTGCAGCCGAATATTGCCGTAAGACATATTCGCTGCATCAGCTCTACTGCACAATCGGAGCCGAAAACCGTCCGTCACGCTCACTGTTCGAAAAAGCAGGCTACAAGGCATCCGGCTGTCTGCGCTCATGGCTGCGGACGGCAAACAAATATTCTGATGCCTATATCTATCAGAAATTACTCTGAAAAGCGGTTTTAGCTATCTCCGTATTGAATCTGTGAACAGTGTACGGTTGATGAGCGAACGGCCGAGAGTCACTTCATCAGTATACTCAATCTCATTGCCCACCGACACTCCGCGGGCAAGCTGCGTGATGCGCACATCTGAATACTCAGCCAGACGGCGGAAAAGATAGAAATTGGTGGTCTCCCCCTCCATCGTGGCGCTGAGAGCAAGAATGACCTCCTTGATACCACCGGCTGCCACACGCTCAACCAATGAATCTATAGCCAACTGGTCAGGTCCGACTCCGTCCATAGGAGAAATCACACCTCCAAGCACATGATACACGCCTCCGAACTGGCCGGTATTCTCAAAACTCATGACATCCTTCACGCTCTCCACCACACAGACCGTCGAGCGGTCTCGCCTGGTATCGGCGCAAATCGGACAGATTTCCGTTTCAGAAATATTACGACATACAGTGCAGTAGCGAATGCCACGGCGCATATTGATTATGGATTGTCCGAGAGCGACTCCTACGCCCTCGTCCATTCGTAGTATATGTAAAGCAAGCCTCAGAGCCGTCTTCCGGCCCACTCCGGGCAGACGCGACAACTCTGTCACGGCCCCTTCAAGCAATTTTGAGGCAAATTCCTGTTGCATTTTATTTATATGTAGTCAATTTTACTTCAAAATTACTAAATTTAGCCCAATCTGAGGCACGGCGGCCTCCATTCTTTGAAATTTTTAATGATTAGTGTCAGTTCCACAAAAAGGCTGACCCGGTTTTGTGTCCGTTCCCGAAAATTGTCGGCAAGCTTTCGCCGCTTCGCCCGCTGTCAGCCCCCGATAATCATTGATAATCTTTTTTATTTGCTTGTTGCATAAATAATGTTTAATTTTGCACTCTGAAATTTCAGACATATAGTTAAAGAAATGGAAATAATTCGCACTGTAGCTGAATTAAAAGCCAAGCTCGACGAAGCCCGCGAGAAAGGCAGCATCGGTCTCGTCCCCACTATGGGGGCGCTCCACGCCGGACACCTCTCGCTCATCCAGCGCGCTCGTCGCGAGAACGATACAGTGGTGGTGAGCGTATTCGTTAACCCCACGCAGTTCAACAATCCGACTGACCTCGCCACCTATCCCCGCACGGAGGAGGCCGACACCGCCATGCTCCGCGAGGCCGGTGTCGATTTCGCGTTTATACCGTCGGTCGAGGAAATATACCCCGAACCGGATACCCGCCAGTTTGACCTCGGTCCTGTGGCAGAAGTCATGGAAGGTGCAATGCGCCCCGGCCATTTCAACGGTGTAGCCCAAATCGTCAGCAAGCTTTTCGACTTCACTCGCCCGACGCGCGCATATTTCGGAGAGAAAGACTTCCAGCAGATTGCAGTCATCCGCAAGATGGCCCAGCTTGAAGGATTTGACCTTGAAATCGTCGACTGCCCCATCAAACGTGAGGACGACGGACTGGCCATGAGCTCGCGCAACGTACGCCTGACACCCGAACAGCGTGCAATCGCCCCTGCCATCCATCGCACCCTTGAAAGCAGCCTTTCATGGGCCGCTGACCATAGCGTTGAGGAAACCAAACGCTATGTGATTGACGAAATCAATTCCTTCCCACACATGCAGGTGGAATACTACGAAATTGTCGACGCACTCACCATGCAGCCCATCTCTGACTGGGCAGAGACTGAGAGCGCTGTCGGCTGTGTCACCGTCTTCTGCGGTGATGTCCGCCTGATTGACAACATCAAATACCCCAAAAGGAAATGACACTCGAACTTCTCAAGTGCAAAATCCACCGTGTGACTGTCACCGAAGCCCGTCTGGACTACATCGGCAGCATCACAATCGACAGTGAACTCATGGACGCAGCCGGTATCTTCCCCGGCGAGCGTATCTACATCGTTGACAACAACAACGGCGAACGTTTCGACACCTACGCCATCCCCGGCGAACCCGGCTCAGGCGTTATCTGTCTCAACGGAGCTGCTGCCCGCAAAGTGCAGGTAGGCGACATCGTCATCCTCATGTGCTATGCACAGATGACACCCGAAGAGGCCCGCAACCACAAACCCGTGGTCCTCTTCCCCGACACCCGCACCAACCGTCTGCTCCCGGAGTAATCCACACGACAGACCACCGGCAACAGGCAGAACGCCACCTATTATATATTATCAGTAAAGTTTTTTTAACCCTCTATCCCCCCGCCATTCCAAGTGTTTGAGAATCTAAGCGAGAGACTTGAAAGAAGTTTCAAGATACTGAAAGGTGAAGGTAAAATCACCGAAATCAACGTAGCAGAGACCCTTAAGGACGTGCGCCGCGCGCTCCTCGAGGCCGACGTAAACTTCAAGGTTGCCAAGCAATTTACCGACGAGGTAAAGGCAAAGGCACTGGGTATGAACGTAATCAACGCCATCAAGCCCGGCGAACTCATGGTCAAGATTGTCCATGACGAACTCGCCCGCCTCATGGGTGGCGAGACTGCCCAGGTCAATCTGTCAGGCAATCCTGCCGTCATCCTCATGTCGGGTCTGCAAGGTTCAGGTAAGACAACCTTCTCCGGCAAACTCGCCCGCAAACTCAAATCCGAGCAGGGGAAACGTCCGCTTCTCGTTGCCTGCGACGTCTATCGTCCTGCGGCAATCGACCAGTTGAAAGTTCTCGCCGAGCAGATTAACGTTCCGGTCTACACCGAGGATGGCAACAAGAATCCCGTTGAAATCGCTGAGAACGCAATCCGCTACGCCAAGACCAACCACCACGACCTCGTCATCATCGACACCGCCGGCCGTCTTGCGGTCGACGAGCAGATGATGCAGGAAATCGCAGCCATCAAGAAGGCCGTCAAGCCTCAGGAGACTCTCTTCGTTGTTGACTCGATGACCGGTCAGGATGCGGTCAACACTGCTAAGGAATTCAACGACCGTCTTGATTTCGACGGCGTTGTCCTCACCAAGCTCGACGGTGACACCCGTGGCGGTGCAGCCCTCTCAATCCGCACGGTAGTCACCAAGCCCATCAAATTTGTGGGTACCGGTGAGAAACTCGATGCGCTCGACCTCTTCCACCCCTCGCGTATGGCCGACCGTATCCTCGGCATGGGCGACATCGTGTCGCTCGTTGAAAAGGCTCAGAATGCCTACGACGAGAAACAGGCCCGCGAACTTCAGCGCAAGATTGCAAAAAACCAGTTCAATTTCAACGACTTCCTTCAGCAGATTCAGCAAATCCAGAAGATGGGCAATCTCAAGGAACTCGCCTCTATGATTCCCGGTGTCGGCAAGGCAATCAAGGATATTGACATTGACGACAATGCCTTCAAGGGCATTGAAGCCATCATCCAGTCGATGACCGCACAGGAGCGTGAGCATCCCGAAATCCTCAACGGTAGCCGCCGCAAGCGTATTGCCAAGGGTTCAGGCACCGACATTCAGGAGGTCAACCGCCTCATCAAGCAGTTCGACGATGCCCGCAAGATGATGAAGGCCGTTTCGGGAATCAAGAACCCGATGGCCATGATGCGCAACATGAAAGGAATGAGAAGATAAGATTATGACACTGATAGACGGAAAAAAGACAGCAGACGACATCAAGCGCGAAATCGCGGCTGAAGTTGAAGAGATGGTGGCGCAGGGCAAGCGTCGCCCCCACCTCGCAGCCATCCTCGTCGGTCACGACGGTGGCAGCGAGACCTACGTTGCAAACAAAGTAAAGGCCTGCGAGGCTTGCGGTTTCCAATCCACACTCATCCGCTACGAAGACGATGTGACCGAAGAGAAACTTCTTGAAACCATCGCAGAACTCAATAACGACCCCGGTGTTGACGGATTCATCGTCCAGCTCCCCCTCCCCAAACATATCTCCGAGCAGAAAATCATCGAGGCTATCGACTATCGTAAGGATGTCGACGGTTTCCATCCCGTCAACGTAGGCCGTATGTCCATCGGTCTCCCCTGCTTCGTATCTGCCACCCCTTCGGGCATCATGGAACTTCTCAAACGCTACGGCGTAAACACCAAGGGTGCGAAGTGTGTGGTCCTCGGACGCAGCAACATCGTTGGTAAACCCGTGGCCTCGCTCATGATGCAGAAATCCAACCCCGGCAATGCGACAGTGACCGTGCTCCACAGCTCATCCACAAACATCAAGGAAGCCTGCGCCGAAGCCGATATCATCATCGCTGCCCTCGGCAGCCCCGGCTTTGTTACCGCCGACATGGTCAAACCCGGTGCGACAATCATCGATGTCGGCACCACCCGTGTCCCCGATGCTTCGCGCAAGAGCGGTTTCCGTCTGCGCGGAGATGTCGACTTTGAGAATGTGGCTGAGAAGTGCGCCTTCATCACTCCGGTTCCCGGTGGTGTAGGTCCCATGACCATCTGTTCCCTCATGCGCAACACCCTCCTCGCCGCAAAGAAGGAAATATATTCTTAAACCCCGTCAAAACCACCGCAGGCTGTGAGCATGATTGCCGTTTTCCTCTCGCTTCTCTCGCTGCTTGTCCCGCAGGACAGTGCTGAAATTGTCTTCGCAGGAGATGCCATGCAGCATCAGCGCCAGATCGATGCCGCCTTGCAGCCTGACGGTTCACTTGACTATTCGCCCTACTTCACATCTCTGCGCCCCTACATCTCATCGGCCGATTTTGCAGTCGTGAACCTTGAGACACCGCTTGGTGGCGCGCCCTATTCGGGCTATCCGATGTTCTGTGCACACGACAATTATGTCGACGCATTGACTGATGCAGGTTTCGACCTCATGCTTGCGGCCAACAACCATATCCTTGACCGCCGTGACAGGGGTGTCCGCCGTACAATCGATACCTTCGAGTCAAAAGGTGTTCCGTATCTTGGAGTTTACCGCAACCGTGCTCACCGCGATTCGATTCTTCCCATGATTCACGACATCAATGGGTTCAAAGTCGCTTTTTTGAACTACACCTACGGAACCAACGGCATCACAAAGAAAACGGACATCGAGATTGACTATATCGACCGTCAGTTGATGGTCTCCGACATACGCAAAGCCCGCGAGAAAGGGGCGGAAATAATAGCTGCGTGCATACATTGGGGAGATGAATACAAACTTCTCCCCAATGCATCGCAGAAAAAACTCGCAAAATTTCTCGCTGAAAATGGAGTTGAATTAATTATAGGCGGTCATCCCCACGTCATTCAGCCCATGGAATTGCAGATGAACGACTCGACAGGCCGTCCCTGTTTCACGGTCTACTCCCTCGGAAACTTCATTTCTGCCATGCGCACCACCGACACTCGCGGAGGAGCTATGGCCCGTGTGAAGCTCGCACGCGACATTTTCGGTCGCGCCTACGTCTGCAATGCCAGCTATCGTCTTGTATTCACGGAACCGTCCACCGGTCGTGGCGACAATTTCCGTCTCATACCTGCTGAAAGCACAGATCTTCATCCTTCGATGGAGCATCACCGCCGGGGATTTGTACGCAACGCGACAAACATATTTGACCGCCACAACATCAACGTTCCCCGCGACACGACCGCACTCTGACGTCACAAGCCATCACCTCCCACTGCAAAATTGTCAGTGCTTTTAACAGAATTTGTCAGTTTTTGCCTATGGCATTTTATTTGCAATATTGTTAATAAGTAATAGATATAAACTTATTAAAACGATATATTATGCAAAAAGGACAAATTGGAGTAACCACCGAGAACATTTTCCCGGTAATCAAAAAATTCCTTTATTCCGACCACGAGATTTTCCTCCGCGAACTCGTATCCAATGCCATCGATGCCACCCAGAAGCTCAAGACCCTTGCCTCTTTCGGCGAATTCAAGGGTGAACTTGGCGAGATGAAGGTGCGTGTGACTGTCGACAAAGAGGCCGGAACGCTCACTGTCAGCGACCACGGTATCGGCATGACGGCTGACGACATCAATAAATATATCAATCAGATTGCCTTCTCGGGAGCTGAAGAGTTCCTCAATAAGTACAAGGATACTGCCAATGCCATCATCGGTCACTTCGGTCTCGGATTCTATTCGGCCTTCATGGTTGCCAAGAAAGTGGAAATTCGTTCGCTTAGCTACAAGGATGGCGCGGAAGCTGTAAGCTGGGTCTGCGACGGTAGCCCCGAATACACTATGGAACCGACCGAAAAGGCGGAACGCGGTACCGACATCATCCTCTACATCGACGATGACAACAAGGAATTCCTTGAACAGGCCCGCATTGACACCCTTCTGAAAAAATATTGCCGTTTCCTCCCCGTCCCCGTCGTATCCGGAAAGGAACAGGAATGGAAAGACGGCAAATATGTCGACACCGACAAGGATAAGGTCATCAACGACACCGAACCTACATGGACCAAGAAGCCTTCGGAGCTTACCGATGAGGATTACAAGAAATTCTACCGTGAGCTCTATCCCGGGCAGGAAGATCCCCTTTTCTGGATTCACCTCAATGTCGACTACCCCTTCACTCTCACAGGCATCCTCTTCTTCCCCAAAATCAAGAGCAATCTCGACATCCGCAAGGACCGCATCCAGCTCTATTGTAATCAGGTCTATGTAACTGATTCGGTCGAGGGAGTTGTCCCTGAATTCATGATGCTCCTTCAGGGTGTCATTGATTCTCCCGACATCCCCTTGAACGTATCGCGTTCCTACCTCCAGAGCGACACAGCCGTAAAGAAGATTTCAGGCTACATCACCAAGAAGGTAGCATCGCGTCTCGATGAGCTTTTCAAGGAAAACCGTTCGGATTTCGAGTCCAAATGGGACGACATCAAGATTTTCATTGAATATGGTATGCTCACCGATGAGAAGTTCTGCGATTCAGCCATGAAGTTCGTGCTTCTCCGCGACACCGAGGGCAAATATTTCACTCTTGATGAATACCGCACTCTCGTCGAGGCTTCGCAGACCGACAAGGATGGCAATGTTGTCTATATCTACGCTACCGATGTGACCGCGCAGTACAACTATATCCATGCAGCCAACGAGAAAGGCTACAATGTCCTTCTCATGGACGGACAGCTCGACGGCCACTTCATCTCAATGCTCGAAAGCAAACTCGAGAAGACTCGTTTCGTGCGCGTCGACAGCGATGTCGCCGAAAAACTCATTCCCAAGGAAGAAGAGAAGGACAGTGGCCTCAAACCCGAACAGATTTCACTTCTCACTCCCCTTTTCCGCAGCCAGTTGCCGGAGGTTGAGAAAGCCGACTTCCTCGTGTCGTTCGAATCACTCGACCCTGCTGCCAACCCTATCCTCATCACTCAGAATGAGTACATGCGACGCATGAAGGACATGGCGGCAACTCAACCCGGAATGAGCTTCTACGCAGAACTTCCTGACAGCTACAACCTTATCGTCAACACCTCTCAGCCTGTCGTTGTCAAGATTCTTGACGAAGCCGAAAAGGCTCTTGCCGACCAACTCCAACCCCTCAACTCAGCCATTGATGCCGACAACGAGAAAATCACTGTCCTCCGCTCGGAAATCAAGGACAACAAGCCTACCGACGAACAGCAGGCCGAAGAGAAGAAGTTGACAGAAAGCGTCGAGAAGAACCGCAAGGAAAAGGAAGAGATCATTGCCAAATACGCAGCTGAGAAACCGGTTGTAAAACAAGCCATCGACCTCGCCCTTCTCGCCAACGGACTTCTCCGTGGCCGTGACCTCAGCGAATTCATCAAACGCTCGGTCAAGATGCTCTAAGAAATTCAGGATAAGCTGCGAAACAGCAAAGCCCCTTTGCCGGATGGCAACCTATAAGCCGCGAAGCGGCAATACAATCATAGCCCCGCATCGAGCGGCAACGCAATGAAGCCCGTAGGGCGAAATTGCGTTCCGCGAAGGTGTGGGGTTATCTGTATATACACGGAACGGGCATCGAAGATGTCCGATAATAACCAGCCAATCTCCGAATAACGAAGCCGACAGTATTAATAAATTTTAAATAACCTGTGCCGTAATATTGCCCATGCCTGCTATTACCTTTGCATCAT
Organism: uncultured Duncaniella sp.; assembly: GCF_910577345.1. GTDB lineage: Bacteria > Bacteroidota > Bacteroidia > Bacteroidales > Muribaculaceae > Duncaniella. The sequence goes on along the minus strand of NZ_CAJTMT010000001.1, from coordinate 34,768 downwards.
AAACCTCCACATCCCCTCTCCTCCAACTCATTCCCCCTCATCCATCCTCACTTTCAATCAACTCCACTCATCATGAAAACTCCTCTAATCATCAGCCCGCGTGTCATCGACACAATCAACTCGCTCCAGCCACTCGACCGCACACCGATAACCAATGCCTTAAGCATGGAGTTCATCCTCGGACAAAACCCCGAAGACACCCTCACACCGATGCAATCCATCATCTACGCCGTTATCCGCTTTTACGTCACCCAAGACACCCATCGCCACCTCAATACGGCTGCAAGCTGAATTATTAATTCTCAAAAAAGACGAAACCCCACCATGTTTATTATTGCTCTCGCCCTCTGGGCCATTTGCTATTTCTTCGATGTCATGACAGGCAAAGGCGGCAACTACAACTGACTTTCAGTTACTCATCACTGATACTATCCAATCCACACGTCCGGCTCCTGCCCTGGTACCGGGATGATTTTTCAATTAAGCGACAACTTCTTGATTCGTTCAACGCTAAAACGCAGATGTGGACCCTCTGCGAAAGAGTGTCCACATCCCTTTATCTTTTTTAATATAGCTGTTATCTGCTATATGCAGGCTCGGATTCTATGGAATTTCCGGTAAGCGTCGTCACAGCGTATGCCATTCCGGCAGGAACAACCGCCGACGTGCCGTAACTTACGCCCACGATATATGCACTGCTTATCCCGTCGCCGAGTTCATCCATCACATCATCCTCTGAAAGATGCTTAGGAAATGCATATACGGCATAGCGTGTCCTTCCGGACTTCTTGGACGGTTCCTTCCACGAAAGCACGCCGCTTTTCACTGCAACTTTTTCCGGTGCCTCAGGCCGCTCCGCCAAACCGTAGTTAATCGCAGGGCTCAACGCCTTTACGGCAAAATGGCTCCCCTTCAGCTCCGACGCAAGCTTAGGAAGAAACTTGGCGCTATACAGGACCGAACCGAATTCACCGGTAAGACTGAGCGAACGGTTGGCAGCTACCTGTTTCAGAAGCTCCCGCCTCTGCTCGCGCGTGTCAGATTTTTCAAGAGGCGCAAGCGTCATGCTTGAATAGAAATGGCAACCGTAGAGACTCGCAGCCTCGCTCCACCATCGCGCTATCGACTCGTATGGCGCAGTCGCGTGTGTCGTAGGCCAATATATCTGTGGTGATATGAAATCAACCGTGTTCTGATACAGCCATCCTAACGGGTCGGAATAAATCTCCTTATACTGCCAGTCGTCAGCCTTCACCCCACACGATTCCATGCCCCATTTCACTGCAGATGTATGGGCTTTGCCCGCTACGCCTGCGGGAGAGATACCGAAACGCACATCCGGACATTCATCCGCAATCATGCAATGGACATCGGCAATGGTCTTGTGAACATTCGCACGCCGCCAGTCGCCGAAACTCATCCACGGGCACTGCTGTTGCCACAATTTATAATCCTGAGCGGAAGAGTCTTCCGGAATACGGTTGGGATAGAAATAGTCATCAAACACCAGACCGTCGACTGCATAGCCTGTCACAATCTCGCGACAGATGCCGACTATATGGTCACGCACCTCTTCAATACCGGGATTGAACACCGTATATTTTCCGTAACTGAGCAGCCAACCCTTCTTTTTCCATTCGCGGTCCGGGGCGCTGTTATAGTCAGTGCCTGAGCTCCACCTGAAAGGATTGACCCATGCATAACATTCAAGCCCCCTGCGGTGACATTCTTCCACGACAAATTTCAGAGGATCCCAGCCGGGCGACACCCCGCGCGAACCCGAAACAAACGATGACCAAGGCTCCGACGAGGATTCATACATGACATCTCCCATGCCTCTAACCTGAAAAAACACAGAGGTCAGATTCATGGCTGCGCAGCGGTCGAGAATGGCGGTCATTTCCGCCTTCTGCTTTCGGCTCACCGCCTCGCTCGTACCGGTCACTGAGGGCCAGTCTATGCCCCATACGGTTGCAAGCCACACTCCGCGCATTTCCCTCTTGGGTGAGGAAGCCTGGGCCACGTTCGCGGAGGCCACGACTCCTGCAAGGATATAAAAAATGAATCTTAGCAATGAATTCATGAGTATATTTGCTGTTTGGGCTACAAATTTAGCTGAATAAATTGTAAAAATCCTCCGTATGACCCGATTTATGTTATTTTTCGCAAAAATATTAGGGTGCCTTTGCGCTTAATCCCCAAAAAAGACTTAAATTTGCAAGTTGAAAAACCAATTCTCTCAAGTAGACCACCTCAACAAACAGTGATCAATAACATGCGAAAGTACTTAGTCATGCTCGCCACTGCCGCACTCCTCACTTCATGTGGAGAGTACCAACGTGCGCTGAAGAGCACTGACGCCAACTATCGCCTCGACTACGCAAAGCGCGCTTTCGAGGAAAAAAAATACACCCAGGCCTCTACGGTCCTTGAGGATATAGTGACTCAGTTCAAAGGCTCTGAAAAGGCCGAGGACGCCCTCTATCTCCTCGCTCTCTCCAACTACGAAAACAAGGATTACCAGACTTCAGGCGAATATTTCAAGACATACTATGCCCGATTCCCGAAAGGCAAGTACACCGAACTCGCCCGATTCTATACAGGCTACGGCTACTATCTTGATTCGCCCGAGCCTCAGCTTGACCAGTCAGGCACAATAAAGGCTATAGAGGAACTCCAGTCATTCCTCGACTACTACCCCAAGAGCGACAAGGTCTCGATTGCCCAGAATGCAATTTTCGAGCTTCAGGACAAACTGACCCTCAAACAGCTTGAGAACGCCCAGCTCTATTACAACCTCGGCACCTACATGGGTAACAACTATGAGAGCGCCGTCATTGTCGCCAAGAACGCCATCAAGGACTACCCCTATTCAAAATATAAGGAAGACCTTGAGCTCCTCGTCCTCAAAGCCCGCTATCAGGAAGCCCGCGAGAGTATCGACGAGAAGAAGGCCGACCGTTTCCGAGAAGTGATTGACGAATATTATTCGTATATCAACAACTACCCTGACACCCCCAACCGCGAGGAAGCCGACAACATCTTCAAGATCGCCCAGCGATATGTGAAGGACTGATTGGCGCTCAAATCGCACACAACGATAAAAAACTACGTTAACCACAGAGATATAATGGACTACAAGAAGACCAACGCACCTCTCAACACCCAGACCCGCGACCTCATCAAGATGAGCGAGGACACAGGCAACGTTTATGAAACCGTATGCATCATCGCGAAGCGTTCAAACCAGATCGCCGGCGAGATGAAACACGACCTCGAAAAGAAACTTCAGGAATTCGCGTCGCTTAGCGACAACCTTGAGGAAATCTCGGAGAACCGTGAGCAGATTGAAATCTCACGTTTCTACGAACGCCTCCCCAAACCCACCCTCATCGCTACACAGGAATACCTCGACCACAAGATCCACTTCCGCAATCCTTCAAAGGATCACCTCAACATGGACTAAATTTTGCACAAAGTGCGCCGCAGGATTTGGAATTGTTAAATATAATTCCTACCTTTGTGCGCTCTTTAGAGCAAACACTATAATTATATCATCATTAATCACTTTTTAAACATCTGTATCAATGCACTTGAACTCTGATGAAAAAGTAGAAATCTTTGAGAAGTACGGTAAGGGCAAGACTGACACTGGCTCACCTGAAGCACAGATTGCATTATTCTCAGTCCGTATCGCTCATTTGACTGAACACCTCAAGTCAAATCACAAAGATTATACGACAGCTCGAGCTCTTAAGGCCTTGGTAGGTAAGCGTCGTCGCCTTCTGGATTACCTCATCCGCAAGGACATCAACCGCTACCGTGCCATCATCGCCCAGAAGGAACTCGGTATCAGAAAGTAATCATTTCCGCATTTCAACGGAAATCTTACTTGAAGATTACAAAATCAGGCCTGACTCCCGGAGTCGGGCCTGATTCTTTTTTTTTGCAGCATCCCAACCCGGCGGAAAAATCGCCCTAAAATCCGGCTCATGCGTGATGAAAGGAGATACAAAAGAACAGAACAAACAAAAGAAACAGAAGTATAATTCGCTGAAATTAATCCTTTTGTATCTTCTGACCTTCTGTCTTTCTGTGCCCTTTTCAGAAGTTGACGAATTTAACGCACCTAATCACTGCCTAAGTCCGGAAAAATCATCCAAGACAACGCTACGGGAAATTTTTATCAAAATTTAAATTTAATACATTGAAAATAATCTTAGATTTTTGAGTATTTTTCACTAACTTTGCACTTTCAAAAATCACAGTTTCCAAACTAAGTTCAGAATTTTATAAACGATGTCTGACAACAAACGAATCAAGACCGCGCTTATTTCAGTCTTTTACAAAGACGGACTGGAAGAAATTTTGTCGTTGCTCAATGCCGACGGTGTTAAATTTCTCTCAACCGGGGGCACCCGTTCCTTCATTGAAAGTTTAGGCTACGAATGTGATGCCGTCGAAGATCTCACCGGCTATCCCTCCATCCTCGGAGGCCGCGTGAAGACCCTCCACCCTAAAGTGTTCGGAGGAATCCTCAACCGTCGCGAGAACGAAGGCGACCGCGCTCAGATCGCTCAATATGAAATTCCCGAAATCGACCTGGTGATTGTTGACCTCTATCCCTTCAGCGCGACAGTCGCATCAGGCGCACCCGAAGCCGATATTATCGAAAAGATAGATATAGGTGGCATCTCGCTCATCCGCGCAGCCGCCAAAAACTATAAAGATGTCGTCATCGTGGCATCAAAAGCCCAATACAAGCCCCTCGCCGAAACCCTCAAGCGCAATGGTGCGGAGACCTCCATCGAGGAGCGCCGCTGGTTCGCTTCTCAGGCATTCGCCGTATCATCGGGCTACGACACTGACATCTTCAACTACTTTGCATCGACAGCCGTTCCCTGCCCCATCGAGGAGCGCGATGCTCTCCGCATTGCATTCGACGACTCCAAGAAAATGCGCTACGGCGAGAATCCCCATCAGAACGGCACCTTCTTCGGTGACTTCGATGAAATGTTCAGCCAGCTCCACGGAAAGGAAATCAGCTACAACAACCTGCTCGATATTGACGCTGCTGTCTGCCTCATCTCCGAGTTCAAGGATCCGACATTTGCAGTGCTCAAACACAACAACGCATGTGGCCTCGCCACTCGTCCTACTATCGCTGAAGCCTGGAAGGATGCGCTCGCAGGTGACCCCGTCAGCGCTTTCGGTGGCGTTCTCATCACCAACGGCACAGTCGACGAAGCCGCAGCAGAGGAAATCAACAAGATTTTCTTCGAGGTCATCATCGCTCCCTCCTACACCGACGGTGCTCTTGAAATCCTCAAACAGAAGAAAAACCGCATCATCCTCGTCATCAAGAAAGCCCTCGACACCAAGCGTCAGTTCCGCTCCATCCTCAACGGTGCGCTCGTTCAGGACCGCGACCTCAAGATCGAGACTGTCGACGACCTCAAGCAAGTGACTGAAAAGGCCGTAACTCCCGAACAGGCTGCCGACCTTCTCTTCGCCAACAAGATTGTCAAGAACTCAAAGAGCAATGCGATTGTTCTTGCCAAGGGGGGTATGCTCCTCGCAAGCGGTGTCGGCCAGACTTCACGCGTCGACGCTCTCAAACAGGCAATCGAGAAAGCTCATTCATTCGGTTTCGACCTCCACGGCGCGGTGATGGCTTCCGATGCATTCTTCCCCTTCCCCGACTGTGTGGAAATTGCCCACGAGGCAGGCGTGACTGCTGTAATCCACCCCGGAGGTTCCATCCGTGACAACGAAAGCGTTGACTTCTGCAATGCTCACGACATGGCGATGGTGACAACCGGATTCCGTCACTTCAAGCACTAATCTCCCGATTTTTCCCCGACGGGAACTGAAAGCGGCTTCAATGCCGCCACGGTTCCGTCGGGGATACCAAATACAAACCTCTATATCTACAAATGGGATTATTTTCATTCACCAAGGAAATCGCGATTGACCTCGGTACGGCCAACACGATTATCATACACAATGACAAAATCGTCATTGACGAGCCCTCTATTGTAGCTCTTGAAAAGCGCACCGGCAAACTCATCGCTGTCGGCCGCGAGGCAAAACTCATGCAGGGCAAGGAGAACGATGGTATCGAGACCATCCGTCCCCTCCGCAAAGGTGTCATCGCCAACTTCAACGCAGCTGAGATGATGATACGTGGCCTCATCAAGAAGGCCAGCTCAAAGAGTAACTGGTTCTCTCCCTCCATGAAGATGGTAGTAGGCATCCCTTCCGGCTCTACTGAAGTTGAGATCCGTGCGGTCCGCGACTCTTCGGAACACGCCGGTGGCCGCGACGTCTATATGATTTACGAGCCTATGGCTGCTGCCCTCGGTATCGGTATCGACGTGCTTGCTCCTCAGGGCAACATGATTGTCGACATAGGTGGCGGTACCACTGAGATTGCCGTCATCTCCCTCGGAGGCATCGTGTCCAACAAGAGCATCCAGGTTGCCGGTGACGACCTCACCGACGACATCATGGAACACATGAGCCGCGTCCACAACGTCAAGGTCGGTGAGCGCACAGCCGAGCAGATCAAGATTCATGTCGGTTCTGCCCTCACCGAATTGGAGAATCCCCCGGAAGACTTCATCGTCCACGGTCCCAACAAGATGACAGCCCTCCCCATGGAAGTACCTGTCAGCTATCAGGAAATCTCCCACTGCATCGAGAAATCCATCTCGCGCATTGAGGCAGCCGTGCTTCAGGCACTCGACGAGACCCCTCCGGAACTCTATTCCGACATCGTGATGAACGGCATCTTCCTCGCAGGTGGCGGTGCCATGCTCCGCGGTCTCGACAAACGTCTGACCGACAAAATCGGCATCCAGTTCCACATCGCAGAGGATCCCCTTCTCGCAGTGGCAAAGGGTACGGGTGTCGCGCTCAAAAACATTGAGACCTTCTCCTTCCTCATCCGTTAAGCCTGCGGGCATACGGAACGAAGGCCGAAGCCGGACAATAAATTTCGAAAAAATCGGTATCGCGTAAGTCACGGACGCTTTTTCAAAGCGTCCCCTTATGCGTTGTCGTCAACGGTCATTCCAACTCAGCCGGATTTTGACGATGCGGATATGGTAGTTCCATTGCTGTGTCCGTTTCTGTCATCCTGCTAAAAATCATCTTCAAATTGAGCGAGCTTTTAAAGTTTTTCGTAAAATACAGTTCTTGGTTCCTGTTCGCGTTGTATCTTGTAGCAGGGTTTGCGCTCCTTTTCTCGCGCAATCCTTTCCAGCACCATGTCTTCCTCTCATCGGCAAACGTGGTCGCCTCCGGAGTCTACAAGACCACGAACAACGTGACCTCATACTTTTCACTGCGTGATATCAACGAGGACCTGCAACGCCGCAACTCCGACCTCGAACTGGAAATTTACAGGCTTAAAAGCGTGGTGCGCGACTATCAGCAGCAGCTCTACGCCGACACCATGACAGTCGACTCTGCCCTGACCCGCTATCACTTCCTTATCGCCCACGTCATCAACAATTCCATCAACCGTTCCCACAACTACATCACAATAGAGAAAGGCCGCCTCGACGGCATCGAACCTGAGATGGGCGTAATGGACCAGAACGGTATTGTCGGTATTGTCAACGTTGTCGGCGACCACACGGCCCGCTTGATTTCAGTACTGAACCCCTATCTGCGTCTCTCCTGCAAAGTCAAGGGAGAGGATCAGGTCGGTTCACTCGTATGGGATGGCCGTGATCCCGGAGAAGCGATCCTCGAAGAGCTGCCTAAACACGCGAAGTTCGTCAAAGGTGACACTGTTGTGACAAGCGGCTTCTCGTCTGTCTTCCCCGAAGGTGTGCCTGTCGGCACCATCCTTTCCGGCAGTCGTGACCGCGAGGACAATTTCTACACTTTGCGCATCAAACTCTTCACCGACTTCTCAACCCTCTCGACCGTACGCGTCATCCGCGACAATATGAAAGGTGAGCTGACCGAAGTCGAGAAAGAGCTTGAAGTAAAAAACATAAATTGATACGATGAGCAAGACAGCACTTAAATTCATACTTCTGGGTGTCATCCTCGTGCTGGCGCAGGTAGTTGTTTTCAACCACATCTGCCTCTTCAATGTCGCCGTTCCGCTGGTGTTCATCTATCTCATTCTGCGTCTGCCCATCACGCTCTCGCTCAACTGGCTGCTGACCATCAGCTTTTTCCTCGGACTGACGGTGGATATTTTCTCCGACACCTACGGCATGAACACCCTTGCCTGTACCGTGCTCGCCATGTGCCGCCGTCCCATCCTCCGGCTCTATGTCCCGCGCGAGGAGGATCTCACACGTCCCGAACCCTCAATGTACTCTCTCGGAACAGCAACGTATCTGAAATATCTTCTCACGATGACGTTGCTCTACTGCACCCTTATATTCTTAATCGAAGCATTCACATTTTTCAATCCCGTCCGTCTATTGTTACGCATAGTTTTCAGCACCATCCTCTCGATGGCCCTGATGGTGGGTATTGACAGTTTCATGACACCACGAAGTGAGAAAAGATTATAATCTCGAGAAACGACGCTATGTCATCAGCGGTTTTATCATTATCATTGCGCTGATATATTCATTCCGTCTTGTCAGTCTTCAGGTTTTCGACTCTAAATACAAAGAATTCGCCGACTCGAATGCCTTTCTACGCAAGGCTGTCTATCCTTCCCGCGGCATTATCTATGACCGCGACGGTCGTCTTGTGGTCTACAATCAACCAGCCTACGATGTGATGATGATTCCGCGCGACGTCAAGGAGTTCGACACCCTTGATTTCTGCCGTGCGCTCAACATCACTCCCGACGATCTCCGCAAGCGATTTGTCGATATGAAGGACAAGCGCCGCAATCCCGGCTATTCGTCCTATTCACCCCAAAAGCTCATCACACACCTCACAGCCGAGGAGTATGGACGTCTGCAGGAGAAGCTCTACCGCTTCCCCGGCTTCTACATACAGAAACGTATCCTGCGCGAATATAACTACAAAAGCGCTGCCAATGTCCTTGGCAACGTCCGTGAAGTGTCGCAGAAAGATATTGACAAGGATCCATATTACATGGCAGGTGACTATATCGGTGACATCGGTATCGAACACACCTACGAGGAGCATCTGCGAGGCACCAAGGGTGCGGAAGTCCTCATGCGCGACGCACTCGGCCGCATCCAGGGGCGCTATGAGGACGGCGCGCTTGACCGCGATGCCGTGGCAGGAAAAAACATAAAACTCTCCCTCAACATCGAGCTTCAGCAATATGCCGAATCCCTCATGATGAACAAGAAAGGTGCAGTCGTGGCAATCGAACCCTCGACCGGTGAGATCCTCTGTCTCGTCTCTGCTCCTTCCTACGACCCGAGCCTTCTCGTCGGTCGCGAACGTGGCGGCAACTACAACAAGATGATGGCCGACCCCGACAAACCGCTCTTCAACCGCGCCATTCAGGCAACCTACCCTCCCGGCTCGACATTCAAACCTACTCAGGGCCTAATCCTTCTTGAAGAGGGCATCATCACGACCGGAACAATGTTTCCCTGCGCACACGGCTTCATTTCCGGAGGTCTGCGTGTAGGTTGCCACGGCCACGGCTCTCCGCTTCCGCTGAAACCGGCGTTGCAAACTTCATGCAACGCATATTTCTGCTGGGGCTTCAAGGCTATGATTGACAAGCGCGGTAAATACGGCTCATCAGCCAACGCTTTCGACATCTGGAAAAAACACATGGTCTCGATGGGCTACGGCTATAAGCTCGGTGTCGACCTTCCGGGTGAATACCGCGGCTTCATCCCCAACGTCGATTTCTATAATAAATGGTACGGTGCAGGCCACTGGAGCGCCAACACCATTATTTCAGTATCTATCGGTCAGGGAGAAATCCTCGCGACCCCTCTTCAGATTGCAAATCTGTGTGCCACGATTGCCAACCGCGGCCACTACATCACACCTCATGTTGTTAAAGAGATTCAGGACACCGTTGTTCCTGCTGAATATCTTGAAAAACATGTCCCCACCATCGCCTCCCATTGGTACAATGACATTGCCGAGGGTATGCGCATGGCTGTCACCGGCGGTACATGCCGTCTGGCCAATCTCACCGACATTGAAGTCTGTGGCAAAACCGGTACTGCTCAGAACCCCCACGGACGCGACCACTCTGCCTTCATGGGCTTCGCCCCCTACCACGACCCCAAGATTGCAATCGCCGTCTATGTCGAGAACGCCGGTTTCGGTGCCACCTTCGGTGTGCCTATCGGATCTCTCGTCATGGAGCGCTATCTCCGTGGCTACATCCCGCCGGAGAGAAAATATCTTGAGGAACGTATGCTCCAGTCCAACACCATCCAGTTTGCCGGAACAAAGAAGCATTAGTCTCCTCCCCCCCCAACATTCAAAACATCACTCACTATAAACTCCCGATAGAAAGTGCAACAGGAAAACAGCGGTTCGGTCTTCAAATATGTCGATTGGTTCACAGTCGTCCTCTACATCATTCTCGTCATGGCGGGAATGGTGAGCATCTACGCGGCAAGCTATGATTTTGACCATGCCAACATGCTAAGTTTCACCGAATTCTCAGGCAAGCAATTCCGTTGGATAGGTCTTTCGCTTGTCCTCGGCCTCGTGCTCCTGCTGATTGATGTCAGAGTCTACGAGAATTATGCCTACGTCATTTATGGCGGCGTTCTTCTTCTGTTGCTGATTACGATATTCATAGCCCCCGATACCAAAGGCTCCCATTCTTGGCTCATAATAGGACCGATGAGCCTCCAGCCTGCCGAGTTCGGCAAATTCGCCACGGCGCTGTGTCTTGCGAAACTGTTTTCAAGCTATAATTTCGTACTGAACGCATCACGCAAGAACTACATGCTTGCGCTGATGATTATCTTCCTCCCGGTCATTCTTATTCTTGCTCAGAACGAAACAGGTTCTGCACTCGTCTACCTTTCGCTCTTCTTTGTCCTCTACCGTGAGGGCATGAGCGGACTTGTACTCCTCGCAGCCGTCTGCGCGGTCACATTTTTTGTAGTGGCAGTGAAATTCACCGGCACTCTTCTACTCGGAATCCCGGTCGGACAAGCTGCCGTGTTCATCATGATAATGGTCATGATTGTTGCCATGCTTGCCATCTATTGCAAGGAGATTTTAGCTGCGCGCAACGTTTTCCTCTGGTTTGTAGGCACAGGGGCTATCGTGACGGTTCTCGAGATATGTGGAATCGCCGTGCCCGGCACAATCTTCTTCCTTACCGCTATCATGGCAGCTCTTGCCTACTGTGTCCTCCTGATGTTCAAGACCACGGCCCGCAAACTCGTCATCACCGTAGCAGCCGCCTTGGCCTCAATTGTATTCCTCTTCTCCGTAAACTATGCCTTCACCTCAATCCTCCAACCCCACCAGCAGATGCGTATCAAGGTTGCACTCGGCATGGAAGAAGACCTTCGTGGTGCGGGCTACAACGTCAACCAGTCAAAAATTGCCATCGGCTCAGGTGGTGTTTTCGGTAAAGGCTTCCTGAACGGCACACAGACAAAACTCAAATATGTCCCCGAACAGCACACCGACTTCATCTTCTGTACCGTCGGCGAGGAGGAGGGCCTCATCGGCTCAATGAGCGTAATCCTGCTGTTCCTCATACTCATACTCCGCATTATCGCCATTGCCGAACGCCAGCCGACCGTATTCGGACGCGTCTATGCCTACTGTGTCGCAAGCTACCTGATATTCCATATCTGCATTAATATCGGCATGGTCATAGGCCTATGCCCCGTCATAGGCATCCCACTCCCCTTCTTCAGCTACGGCGGCTCCTCCCTCTGGGGCTTCACCTTCCTCCTCTTCATCCTCCTCCGCATCGACGCATCAAGAAGAGAAAGATCATTCTGACCACCGCCTATCCCTCTCTCGTATTAGCCCTATTTGACCTATTAGCCTTATTAGCCCTATTTGGCTATTAGCCCCTAATCCCCATCATCCTCCGCCCAAATCAAAAATCCCTGCCTCAGTTCACTCTGAAGCAGGGATTCAAATTTATTATCCTGTAATTTTTTTCAATTATGCCTCACCATCAATGCGGACATCTTCAAAATCTGCCTTGATATTCGGCTCTTCAAGTCCATAATGATAAACGGCATTCATCGACTTCAGGATGATACCGAAAATCAGTGCGAGAACTCCGAGGGCTGCGAAGCAGCACATAGGCATTGTGTAGTCATACTGCAAGGGGTCAGTGACACCGGGATTCGACCAGGTGATGACCTTACCGATAATGATGGGCACAAAAGCAAGACCAATATTCTGAACCCAGAAAATCAGTGAATATGCACTGCCGAGGAAGCGCTTGTCCATAATCTTGGGGACAGAAGGCCAGAGAGCGGCCGGAACCAGCGAGAACGAAACGCCAAGAACGACAATTGCCGAATAGGTGATAAGCTCGCTCTGTGTGGCGGGAACAACGAATGCGAATGTGAGGTGACACACGATCATCAATATCGCACCGAGAATTAGCATACTTGCGCCTTTACCCTTGCGGTCAAGGAAATAGCCAAGGAAGGGAGTGAGGATAGCAGCACCAACAGGGAACCAACGGAAGATGTCGGAAGCCTGAGTCTCCGAAATACCGAGGTTACACTGGAGCATGTTGGCTGCATAGCGCTGGAAGGGGAAGATAGCTGAATAGTAGAGCACGCAGAGAAGAGCGATGATCCAGAAAAGCTTGCTGCCGAAGATAGCACCAACGTCCGATAGTTTGAACTCTTCGTCCGATTCAGCCTCAGCCACCTTGGTTGCACCCATCTCGCGGTCGAGTTTGGCATCCATGAAGGTGAATACAATAAACGCGAGAAGGCCGATGCAAAGCAGTGCGGTGCAGAATGCCACAGGGACCACTACAGATGCAGGAACAACACTGTCGGCCAGACGGGGCGAAATCGTGAAGATGAAGAACACACCGATACGGGCGATAGCCATTTCAAGCCCCATCGCGAGAGCCATTTCCTTGCCTTCAAACCACTTCGCAAGTGTCTTCGAGACTGTGATACCGGCCATTTCGCAGCCGCATCCGAAAATCATGAAGCCGAGAGCGGCGAGCTTCGCACTGCCGGGCATGACTGTCCACCATGAGCTGAGCCACTCATTGAGACCTGTGCCCTGAAAAGCATCACTGATAGCATAGAGTTTAATCACCGCGCCAAGCACCATAAGCGATGCCGAAAGAGTACCGGTGAAACGCACACCCATCTTGTCGAGGATGATACCTGCGAGTATGAGGAAACCGAACACATTCAGGATATATTCGGCACCGGCGTAATAACCGAACGCGTCGGGCGACCATCCGCGCTGTGTCTGAATCAACGACTGAAGTGGCGACATCACGTCCACAAACATGTAGGCAAACAGCATCATCGACGCGACAAGCGCCAGAGCCGTCCACCTCGCCCAAGCCTTATCGGACAGCAACTGCCGTCCCGACTCGACGAAACTTTGACTTACTTTTTCCATTTATCTGTTATTGATTTTAATTGATTTTCCTGTTTTTTGGCACATCTTGCCTTAATCTTGACAAAATTACTCAAAATATCCGTAATTACACTCCACACTAAAGCTATTTATGGATTTTAAAGTCCCATATCCGTTTTTTGAGTACGATTAGCACCTTTATGAAGGGGAGTGCTCTATGCTTCCTTACCGGAACCGGCAACCTGAAGGATTTCCACCCCCAGTACATTCTCGATATGAGTGATTGTATCAAGGGTGAAGTTATGCGTACCTCTCATCCATTTGCTGATTTCCGATTCTTTCTTCCCGAGCATGGATGCAAAGTCCTTCTGCCTAAGGCCGCGGTCATGCAACACCTCAGAAATCCTGTCCACAATCATGAACGACAAATCAACTCGACGTCTGACCTCCGGTGCAACACTTTTTCTACGATTCTCTATTATACTACTTCTTTTCATCTGTCGTAAATTTAAGATTTCCTATAATCTCTTTATCACAAACAATTATTGTTCCTCTATTCACACGCGATGCGATGTATTTGCTTGTTGTTATCAGCATTTCAACATATTCCGATAAAGTCGAGCTGTTCTGCCACGAATCCGTGGTCTTCACATCGCCGTTTCCGAAAATAAGTATCTTCTCCGACAACCTAAGACAATACAATCTCAGCCTGCTTGTCTCAATCGGGATGGCACTGACGCCATCACCATACCGGCCCTCATAACGGAAATACCGTTCGAGCGCGCCCTTTTCACCAATCCTGTCAAGCCATGCAATGATGGTGTCAATATCCTCATCGTATGGCGACCCTGCCGGAAATTTTTCGAAAAAACGTTCCAATTCCGACAGTTCTTCTGCATCAAGATGGATGTTATAGAAATTGACTGCCTCATGCTCCTCAACAAGATCTATGGTGTAATGTTTCGTCATTCTTAGAGTATGTTTACTTTTGACTTATGTTAAGATTTATATTGACCTTTCGAGTATGTTTTTTGATTTAATTATGGAGTTATAGGGTTTCATAATAACTGAATTAAATCTAAAAACAGACCGGAAGGGTTTATAAAGACTTCATAAAGTTAAAAGTAAACATACTCTTAACTTTCCGGTTAATCTATGGCAAAGATAGATTTTCCTTTTATTAAAAACAAATATATTAACTTTAAAGTTAAGTCAAGCCGTCATTTTTCATTCTGTAGACCGGTTAAAAACGGCGGCAAAACTTTTTTATGATACAGAGATGTTCAAAAACGCCTGAAATAATGGAGATATTGGAATATAATGTGTAATTTCGTGGTCAATATTTCGACTCTATACATTAATATAATAATAGAACCCATGCTTGTCCGTCAACGCTACGATCTTGACCGCACCGTTCGCCTGGTCATCAACTGTGTGATTTTCGTCGGTGTCATCTGGCTCGTAAACATACTCAAAGGTGTGCTCCTTCCGTTTTGCGTAGGCTGTCTCATAGCCTATCTCTTCGAGCCGTTTGTCCGCTTCAACCGCCAACTGCTCAACCTCAAAGGCCGCGTGATCGCCACGTTCGTGACACTTTTTGAAATGACATTCTTCTTCGTTGCCGCCTGTTATTTCATCGTCCCGATGATAATACATGAGTCCACCCAAATGGCGACTCTTCTGAAGAACTATACGCGGACAGACTTCTCCATCCCCTTCCTTCCCAACGAGCTGCATGAATTCCTCCGCAACAACGTCGACTTTGAATTGATTGCACGCAAGTTGTCCCACGAGGAATGGATGAAGATGCTTGAAGAGGGCGTAAGTGCCTCATGGCAAGTCATCAGCAGTTCGATTGGACTGATAATGAGCCTTTTCAGTTGGGTGATTGTCTTCCTCTATGTGGTGTTCATCATGATTGACTACGATAAGATCTCGCGCGGATTCCGCCGCATGGTCATGCCGAAATACCGCCGTATTGTCTTCAAGATTGGACGCGACGTGAAGCACTCGATGAACCAATATTTCCGCGGACAAGCCCTCGTGGCGCTCTGCGTCGGCATTCTTTTCAGCATCGGTTTCCTCATCATAGGCCTCCCCATGGCCATTGTGCTCGGCATGTTTATCGGCCTGCTCAACATGGTCCCCTATCTCCAGTTGATTTCCCTCATACCGGCCACCCTTATATGTATAGTGGTGTCGGTGGGCGGTCAGGCAAGTTTCTGGACACTCTTCTGGGAAATGATAGCCGTCTACTGTATCGTTCAGCTCATTCAGGATTTTGTACTCACGCCCAAAATCATCGGAAAAGCCATGAGCCTCAATCCGGCATTGATTTTCCTCTCTCTTTCAATCTGGGGTACTCTCCTTGGATTCATCGGACTCATCATCGCAATCCCCCTCACAACCCTCCTGCTGGCATATTACGATGAATATTTCATCCTCCCTAACGAGAAACGCAAACGTGCGCGAAACCGCGCAGGAGCCATAGAATAGTGAAATTTGTTAACAATTCAACGTGTTTTTACAAATTTTGCGTTAATGCAAGTTAAATTAAGCCCCGACATTTGGTATATATCAAAAAACTCTCTACCTTTGCATCGCTTTTGAAAAACAAGGCAACGCTTAAAATTCTAATCGGGGTGTAGCTCAGTTGGTTAGAGTACGCGTCTGGGGGGCGTGAGGTCGCTAGTTCGAGTCTAGTCACCCCGACTTAGTTAAGCTTTCGAAGCGAGATTCTTTCACCGGAATCTCGCTTCTTCTTTTACCCCCACACCACACCGCCACCACCATAGCCGATCCACGCACGAACCTTGAAAATATCTGAAAGGGCACATAAAGACAGAAGTTCAGAAGACACAAAAGATCAATTTCAGGCGCATGGTAAAAAAATTCGGGGCCGTCTATTTTTCCGTAGAATTGTCAAAATCCAGAAGACAGCCAGCATCTCGGGGCAGCCTGTTTTTCCGTGGAATTGTTAAAAATCAGGCGCAAAGTTTAGACAGACGATACAGGAAGAATGGGATGTCTGTCACGCCATGAAACTACGATCGGCAAGCCTTGACTTTTGCGTTGAAAGACTCCGCGAAGGCGTTTGTTGAGCGACCAACGAAGAAGGAGGCTGTCTGTTTTTCCGTGGGATTGTCAAAAACCGGAAGACGGCCAGTATCTCGGCTGCTTTTGTCGCTTTTGTTCGTTTACCCCCTCCCGGATGGCAACCAAGAAGCCGCGGAGCAGCGGTATGGTGGTAGCGCCATCACGAGCGACAATGGAAAATGAAGGCCGAAGGCCGGAATTTTTCCGTTGTCGCGAGGCATGGGGTCAACGTGGACTCTTTAATGACGAGGGTGTTGCAGAACTCACAAATTCGAGAAATTTACTTTTGCAATACATTGATTCGCAAGCGCTATCTTTTAGTGACTATTGGTAAAATCGAGGTTCTGCAACACCACCGATAATATAAAAAAAACTCACTGCTTCACAATCCATTAACCACCATCCGGACTCTTCAACCGCGACATGGCCTTAATTTTTCTCCAAAAATTTTCGCCGAAAAATTTGGCGGTTTCAAAATAAGTGCCTACCTTTGCATCGCTTTTGAAAAACAAAGCAATGCTTAAAATCCTAATCGGGGTGTAGCTCAGTTGGTTAGAGTACGCGTCTGGGGGGCGTGAGGTCGCTAGTTCGAGTCTAGTCACCCCGACTTAGTTAAGCTTTTTGAAGCGAGATTCTTTCACCGGAATCTCGCTTCAAAATTTTATTGATTTTTAATTAAAATTTATCGCATTTTTATTGTGTAAATCAGCGATAAATCACTAACTTTGCATCCGATTTAGCCGCACCGGGCTTCGAAAAGCAGTCGCAGAGGTCACAACCCGAAGCGCTCGCCCGACGGAATAACCTGAAAACCAATTAATAACAAATGTACGCTATCGTAGAAATCCAGGGACAGCAGTTCAAGGCAGAGCCTGAAAAGTTCCTGTATGTTCACTATCTCGGCGATGCTGTCAAAGAAGGCGACAAGATCGAATTCGACCGTGTTCTCCTCGCTGAAGCCGACGAAACAGTTAAAGTTGGCGCTCCCACAGTGGAAGGCGCAAAGGTTGTATGTGAAGTCCTCACTCCCCTTGTAAAGGGCGAGAAGGTTATCGTCTTCAAGAAGAAACGCCGCAAAGGCTATCGTCGCAAGAACGGTCACCGTCAGTTCTTCACCAAAGTGTTAATCAAAGAAGTTGTAGCTTAACCCCCTAAAATCGTTAAAAGAAATGGCACATAAAAAAGGTGTTGGTAGTTCTAAGAACGGCCGTGAGTCAGAAAGCAAACGACTCGGTGTGAAGATTTTCGGTGGTCAGTACTGCAAAGCCGGTAACATCATCAAGCGTCAGCGTGGCACCGTTCACCATCCCGGTCTCAACGTTGGCATGGGCAAGGACCACACTCTCTTCGCCCTCATCGACGGTGTTGTTGTCTTCACTGAAGGCAAAGAAGGCCGCAAGTTCATCAACGTTCAGCCTGCCGAGGCATAATCAAAGCCTCCTCGTCCGCCCTTGCGGACCAGACAAGAAAAGACACTAATCCCGCAGGGGAGCAAGCAAAACAGCTTGCTCCCCTGCGCTTGTTTCATGCAATCGGCAACCCGCACAAGAGGCCAGACGCTCCAATCCAAAAAAAAATCATATCCATCTAAGACGAAAAGAGACACAAAAGAACACAATAAACAAAAGCGACAAAAGTGCAATTCAGGGACAATCCGTTTTTCTGTGGAATTGTCAAAAAAAATTACTGAATTTAATCCTTTTGTATCTTCTGCCCCTCTGTCTTTTTGTGCCCTATTCAACATTGACGAATCTAATGCACCATAATTACAGTTTGTGCCAATCTACTTGAAACCAATCTTTTTGTATCTTCTGGCCCTCTGTCTTTCTGTGCCCTTCTCAGACATTTGCGAATTTAATGCCCCTAATTACGGTGCGAGCCGGTCAAATTTATAAGTCCAACGTGCATGATGAATGAAAATTTATAGTTAACTTTGTTCAACCGCGGACTCCGCGTCCATTCACCATCATACACGAAGCTTACAGAACCGACTCATGGAAAAGAAAACAATCCGCGACCTCCACCGCACGGACATCGAGCACTTCAAGCGTCAACCGAAAATGTCGCTCACCGTAGTCCTCGACAACGTGCGCAGCCTCAATAACATAGGTGCGATTTTCCGCACATGCGACGCTTTTGCAGTGGAGCGGCTGATACTCTGCGGAATCAGCGCTTGTCCGCCATCCCCCGAAATCCACAAGACAGCACTTGGAGCCGAGGACTCGGTCAATTGGCAGTATTTCCCGACAACCGATGAATGCATTTCCGACCTTCAGCGCCAAGGCTACACCCTCTGCTGCCTGGAGCAGGTCAAGGGAAGCATCGAGCTTCAGGAATTCGCCCCGCAGGCAGGACGCCGCTACGCACTCATACTCGGCCATGAAGTCGAAGGAGTGGCACAGGAAGTGGTCAACCAGTGCGACGTCTGCCTCGAAATCCCCCAACGCGGTACGAAGCACTCCCTCAACGTCTCGGTTTCCGGAGGAATAGCCATCTGGCACTTCTTCGAACATCTGATGCCGGAATGATGTTGTCTGTAGTGGTGCCTCTCGTCAGCAATGACAGATAAGGCTCCGACTGGCATCCTATTTTGCAAATTATTTTTTGCCCGAACAAGATTTTTTTGTAACTTTACATTACGAAATTAGCGAAACAAGTATACACACATATATGAATAAAGATTTTAGAAATTTTGCAGTGCACCATCTCGGCATGAATGGCCTCGCACTCGACCAATACACCGCCGCATCGGCACAGCAAATCACCTCTTCCTATATCTCCCCCACCATCATCGAGGAGCGCCAGCTCAATGTAGCCCAGATGGACGTGTTCTCACGCCTCATGATGGACCGCATCATCTTCCTCAGCACCGACGTCAATGACTACACCGCCACTGTCGTTCAAGGCCAGCTCCTCTACCTTGACTCAGTAGACCCCGGAAAGGACATCTCCATCTATCTCAACTCCCCCGGCGGCTCTGTCATCGCAGGTCTCGGTCTTTACGACACCATGCAGCATATCAAGAGCGACGTATCCACCATCTGTATCGGTATGGCAGCCTCTATGGCAGCAGTCCTCCTCGTCGCAGGTGCTCAGGGCAAGCGCATGGCTCTACCCCACTCGCGAGTGATGATACACCAGCCACTCGGCGGTGTGCAGGGTCAGGCTTCCGACATCGAGATTACAGCCCGTGAAATCCTCAAATACAAGGCCGAGCTCTATAAGATTATCGCCGACCACTCCGGAATGTCGCTCGAACGCATCGAAGCTGACGCAGACCGCGACTACTGGATGACTGCCGACGAAGCCAAGGAATACGGCATGATCGACAAGGTGCTCCTTCCCGAAAAGAAATAAGAAGAACAACGAAAGAACCGCGTGTCCGATTGATTGCTGACACGTTCTGATATATAGAACCATCAAGACACGAAATGGCAAAAAAATCCAATTCGAATCAAGGAATCAAATGCTCATTTTGCGGCAAGGAACCATCCTACACCGACATACTCGTCCCGAGTCCCCTCGGCGACACCTATATCTGCAGCGAGTGTGTCGACCAGATTGAAGGACTCCTGAAAGACTACTATCAGGAGAATCCTTCGCTCCGCCCTGCCGCAAAGGGCAAGAAGAGCGCCCCCGCCACAGCCGAAGAGCCTAAGTCGCTCCCGACTCCGGTCCAGATCCGCGAATTTCTCGACCAATATGTGATTGGCCAGGAGGATGCCAAGAAATATCTCTCGGTAGCCGTCTACAACCACTACAAGCGACTCGCACAGGACAAGGATGATGTCGACATCGAGAAGAGCAACATCATCATGGTCGGACCGACAGGCACAGGCAAGACCCTTCTTGCGAAGACAATAGCCCGTCAGCTCGACGTGCCCTTCGCCATAGTCGACGCAACGGTGCTGACCGAAGCCGGATATGTCGGCGAAGACATCGAAAGCCTCCTCGTCCGTCTGCTCCAGGCCGCTGACTACGATGTGGCGAAAGCCGAGCGTGGCATCGTCTTCATCGACGAGATTGACAAAATCGCGCGCAAAGGCGACAACCCCTCCATCACCCGCGACGTTTCGGGCGAGGGTGTGCAGCAGGGCCTCCTGAAACTTCTCGAAGGCTCGGTTGTCAACGTTCCGCCGAACGGTGGCCGCAAGCACCCGGAGCAGAAAATGATTGCCGTCGACACCAAAAACATCCTCTTCATCTGCGGAGGAGCCTTTGACGGTATCGAGCGTAAGATTGCCCATCGCCTCAACACCCACGTCGTTGGCTTCACAGGCTCTGCCGTCCGCTCGAAGGTCGATTCCGACAATTATCTGAAATACATAGCCCCGCAGGACCTCAAGTCGTTCGGACTCATCCCGGAAATCATCGGCCGTCTGCCGGTGCTTGTCCACCTCGACCCGCTTGACCGCGAAGCCCTGCTGAGAGTACTGACCGAACCCAAGAACGCAATCACGAAGCAGTATGAGAAACTCTTCGCAATGGACGGCGTGAAACTTGTGTTCACTCAGGACACTCTCGAATTCATAGTCGACAAAGCAATCGAATATAAGCTCGGCGCACGAGGTCTGCGCACCATCGTCGAAACAATCATGATAGAGCCGATGTACGAGACCCCGTCGACCGACATCAAGGAGCTGGTCATCGACCGCGCCTTTGCCGAGGAGAAGATACGCAAAGCCTACATAGGCTGAGCGTAGATTCCTCCGATAATCCCGGCTGCCAATCTCACATTTCAATCTCCTCCACCAACCTGAAGCATATCCCATGAATCAACGACTTCACGCCGCACTTAAAGAGCATTTTGGCTTTGAGACCTTCAAAGGTAATCAGGAAGCCATCATGAGTAGCCTCCTCGAAGGTAACGACGTTTTCGTCCTAATGCCAACGGGCGGAGGAAAATCTCTCTGCTACCAACTCCCCGCCCTCATGATGGAAGGGACGGCCATTGTCATCTCCCCGCTGATAGCCCTGATGAAAAATCAGGTCGACGCGATGCGCCACTTCAGCGAGGCCGACCATGTGGCCCATTTTCTGAACTCATCGCTCAACCGCGCCGCCATAGACCAGGTGAAAGCCGACATCTCGGCAGGGCGCACCAAACTGCTCTATGTGGCCCCGGAGTCGCTGACCAAGGAGGAGAACATCGAGTTTCTGAAGACCATCTCGATTTCATTCTATGCTGTCGACGAGGCCCACTGCATCTCCGAGTGGGGCCATGACTTCCGCCCTGAATACCGTCGCATCCGTCCGATCATCAACGAGATAAATGTCCGCCCGATGATTGCGCTGACCGCCACGGCCACTCCCAAGGTGCAGCATGACATACAGAAGAATCTCGGCATGACAAGTGCCAAGGTTTTCAAGTCCTCGTTCAACCGCGAGAACCTTTACTACGAGGTGCGTCCCAAGACACTCAATATCGACAAGGAAATCATCAAATATATCAAAAGCAATCCCGGCAAATCAGGCATCATCTACTGCCTGAGCCGTAAGAAGGTCGAGGAATTGGCTGAAATGCTCGTTGTCAACGACATCAAGGCTCTCCCTTACCACGCCGGAATGGACGGTGCGACCCGCAGCGCCAACCAGGATGCTTTCCTTATGGAAAAAGTCGATGTCATAGTCGCTACGATAGCTTTTGGAATGGGAATTGACAAACCGGATGTCAGATTTGTTATACATTATGATATGCCCAAGTCGCTCGAGGGCTACTATCAGGAGACAGGACGTGCCGGACGTGACGGAGGTGAAGGACAGTGCATCACCTTCTATTCCGCCAAGGACCTCCAGAAAATGGAGAAATTCATGCAAGGCAAGCCTCTTGCCGAGCAGGAAATAGGCCGTCAGCTCCTCATGGAGACACAGAGCTACGCAGAGGCAAGCAGTTGCCGCCGACGCTCATTGCTCTTCTATTTCGGAGAGGAATACACGCTCGGCAACTGTCAGAACTGTGACAATTGTAATAACCCTAAGAAAAAAGTGGAAGCTAAAGATGATTTATGTGCGGTGCTGGAAACAGTCATCGCCCTGAAAGAGAAATTCAAGGCCGATCATGTCACTGACGTATTGCTCGGCCGGGCTACCTCCGATGTCAGATCCTACGAACATGACCAGCTCGAAGTGTTCGGATGCGAGCAGGGTGCCGACGAACGCGTCATCAGCGCTGTGATCCGTCAGGCCATCCTCGCAGGCTATCTTGAAAAAGACATCGAAAACTACGGTCTCCTCAAAATCACATCAAAGGGAAAGAAGTTCCTTTCGAAGCCCGAATCCTTCAAAGTCATGGCCGACTCCGATTTCAGCGAGGAGCCGGAACCGGAAATGATGAAGAGCACCGGTTCGTGTGCCGCTGACGACGAACTGTTCAGCATCCTCAAGGACCTTCGCAAGAAAATAGCCAAGAAACTCGGCCTTCCCCCCTACGTCATATTCCAGGACCCCTCCCTCGAAGCGATGGCCACAACCTATCCCATCTCGCTTGAGGAGCTCCAGAACATCCCCGGTGTGGGCGCAGGCAAGGCAAAACGCTATGGTGAGGATTTCGTGAAAGTCATCAAGCGCCACGTCGAGGACAACGAAATCGAACGTCCCGAGAACTTCCGCGTGCGCAGCGTTCCCAGCCGTAATTCCACCAAATATTTCATCATCCAGGCTGTCGACCGCAAGATTCCTCTGCCCGAGATTGCAAAGGCAAAAGGCCTCGAATTCAGCGAACTCATCGATGACATCGAAGCCATTGTCTATTCCGGCACAAAAATCAACATCAATTACTATATCGACGAAATCATCGACGAGGACTCACAGGAGGAAATCTTTGACTTCTTCCGTGAATGTCAGACCGACGACCTCAACGAAGCCTACCGCGAACTTGGCGAGGACTTCACCGAGGACGAAATCCGCCTCATGCGCATCAAGTTCCTCTCCGAGATGGGCAATTGATGCAGTAAGTCACACTATCATACCAACAACACTCCACCGCGACTCGAAGTTATGGGAAAGGTCATTGAATACAAGGACGTTGAGCTGCACCGTCAGGACCTGATTGCGCTCAAACACGTCAACCTCTCCGTTGAGGAGGGCGAATTCGTCTACCTCATCGGCAAGGTCGGCAGCGGCAAGTCAAGTCTGCTCAAATCCATCTATGCCGACATCCCCATAGCCTCGGGCGACGCGCGGGTGCTTGACTACGACCTAACCACCATCCGCAACAAGCAGATTCCCTATCTGCGACGTGAGATCGGCATCGTGTTTCAGGACTTCCAGCTCCTGACCGACCGCAGCGCCTACGCCAACCTCCGCTTCGTCCTCGAAGCCACCGGATGGCGCGACAAGGCCGAAATCGACAAGCGCATCGAGGAAGTGCTCAAGGAGGTCGGGATGGTCAACAAAAGCTACAAGAACCCCCACGAACTGTCCGGAGGTGAGCAGCAACGCATCGTGATTGCCCGCGCGCTCCTCAACAGCCCGCGCATCATCCTCGCTGACGAGCCTACCGGAAATCTCGATCCGGCGACCGGCGAAGCCATCGTGAGCCGCCTTCACAATATCGCGAGCCAAGGCACTGCAGTCATAATGGCCACCCACAACCTCGCGCTCGTCGAGCAGTTCCCTGCCAGGGTGCTGACATGCGAGAACCGCACGATTGCTTAGAAACCCATCTGACATACAGATTCCGGGAGAGACCGGCAAGAACTATCCGAAGGGACGAAGCGTTGTCTTTACAGAACCTCAAACGCTGTTCGTCCCTTCTGCTTATGACAACTAAAGAAAAAATATTAGTGCTCGGCGGAGGTTTCGCCGGGCTTAATCTTGTCAAGAAACTTGACAAGGAGAAATATGATGTCGCACTCGTCGACAGACACAACTATCACGCATTTCCACCCCTCTTCTATCAGGTGGCATCCTCCGAACTCGACCCGACAAGCATCTGCTTCCCCCTCCGCCGCGAGTTCGGAAAACGCCGGGGAAAAGGTGTCCGTTTCCACATCGGAGATGTAAAAGCTATTGACGTTGCCAACAAACAAGTCATCACGAACTACGAGAGCATCCCCTACGACAAACTGGTCATCGCACTCGGCACGACAAACAACTTCTTCGGCAATCCCGACCTCATCAACGAAGTCTACACCCTCAAATCGACCGATGAGGCTATCCGCATCCGCAACGAAATCCTTTTCCGCTGCGAACGCGCCGCCGTCGAACCGGACCAAGAGAAACGCCGCCGCATGTTGAGTTTCATTGTCATCGGCGGCGGTCCTGCCGGTGTCGAGATCGCGGGCGCAATCGGTGAGCTGAAACGCTATATCCTCAAACGCGACTATCCCGAAATCCCCATCGACGACCTGAGCATCACCATCATTGAGGGAACCGACCGTCTGCTCGGCGCAATGAGCACCGAAGCATCAGCCACAGCCCTCCGCGACCTCAGACAACTGATGGTCAACGTCAAACTCGGACGGCTGATGAAAACATACAAGGACAACATCGTCACCCTCGATGATGGCTCGACCCTCTACAGCGAAATGGTCATCTGGACCGCAGGCGTAACTGGAACCCCGATAGAATTCATCGGCTCAGACTATAAACCGGGGCGTGGAGCACGCTACCCGACCGACGATTACTGCCGGGTCAAAGGACTTGACAACATCTATGCCATCGGCGACATCAATTTCCTCGAAAGCGAGAAGTTTCCTCGCGGACTGCCGCAACTTGCCCAAGTGGCCATCCAGCAGGGAAAGTTCCTCGCCGAAAATTTCAACCACAACCGTTGGGACAAACCCTTCAGATATAAGGACAAAGGCTCTATGGCCACAATCGGCCGAAACCGTGCGGTCGCCGACATCAACAAAATCCACCTC
This sequence comes from uncultured Duncaniella sp., assembly GCF_910577345.1. Classification (GTDB taxonomy): domain Bacteria; phylum Bacteroidota; class Bacteroidia; order Bacteroidales; family Muribaculaceae; genus Duncaniella. Next base: position 9,332 of record NZ_CAJTMT010000001.1, on the reverse strand, counting down.
AACGGATTTCTCGCATGGATGGCATGGATGTTCATCCATCTGATTTCATTGCTTGGTATGCGCAGCAAACTGAGTGTGCTCATCAACTGGATATGGGCCTATTTCAGCTACAACACCGCCCTGCGTCTGCTCCTTTTCGGAGCCAAATACCCACGGCGCGGCTCTATGTGGGACAAAGGTTAGCAAATATTTCGGAAATTCACATTTTTATTGTAATTTTGTAAATTGAAGATGAAGCGGTTCGCTTTTGAAGCATAGGCACTTCGGCTGCCGGGAACCTCCGGCAATCTGTCCACGCTGCAAGCCTCTTTATCTTCAGTTTGTAAACATCAGAATTATTTTTTAATCAAAAAACCAATTCGCAACAGTAAAAATGTCTATTGATAGCATCATCGCCCAAGCCGTCTCGAAGGCCGTCAAGGACCTCTATGGTATCGACACTCCCGCAGAAAACATCGTTCCTCAGGCAACCCGCAAGGAATTCGAGGGCAACCTCACAGTCGTAGTGTTCCCCTGGGTCAAGGCAGCCCGCAAAGCTCCCGACGCAGTTGCTCAGGAAATCGGCGCTTGGCTCGAAGCAAATGAAGAAGCTGTGGAAAAATTCAACGTAGTCAAAGGCTTCCTCAACATCACCGTTGCCCCGAAATTCTGGAACTCAGTCCTCAGCCATATAGCAGACACCGATAACTACGGTCTGAAAGAAGCCGACGGAAACTCACCGCTCGTGATGGTGGAATATTCCTCGCCCAACACCAACAAACCCCTCCACCTCGGTCACATCCGCAACAACCTTCTCGGTTTCAGCCTTTCTGAAATCCTCAAGGCCTGCGGTAACCGCGTCGTGAAGACCAACATCGTCAACGACCGTGGCATCCACATCTGCAAGTCGATGCTTGCATGGCAGAAGTGGGGTGAGGGCGTGACTCCCGAATCATCCGGCAAGAAGGGCGACCACCTCATCGGCGACTTCTATGTACTCTTTGACAAGCATTACAAGGCCGAGGTCAAGGCTCTCGAAGAACAGGGCATGACCAAGGAAGAAGCCGAGGCAGCTTCACCTCTCATGAAGGAAGCCCGCACCATGCTTGTGAAATGGGAACAGAAGGACCCCGAGATCCGTTCGCTCTGGGAGATGATGAACTCTTGGGTATATGCCGGTTTCGACGAGACCTACAAGCGCATGGGTGTCGATTTCGACAAGATTTACTACGAGAGCGAAACCTACCTCGAAGGCAAGGACAAAGTGCTTGAGGGCCTTGAAGCAGGCAAGATGTATCGTAAGGAGGATGGCTCAGTATGGGCCGACCTCACAGGCGAAGGCCTTGACCACAAGCTCCTTCTCCGCAGCGACGGCACTTCGGTCTACATGACTCAGGACATCGGCACCGCAAAGCTCCGTTTCCAGGACTTCCCCATCGACAAGATGATTTATGTCGTCGGCAACGAGCAGAACTATCATTTCCAGGTGCTTTCAATCCTCCTCGACCGTCTCGGATTCAAGTGGGGCAAGGACCTTGTCCACTTCTCCTACGGCATGGTCGAGCTTCCCGAAGGCAAGATGAAGTCACGCGAAGGAACAGTCGTTGATGCCGATGACCTCATGGACGACATGGTTTCGACAGCACGCAGCGTCTCAGCCGAACTTGGCAAACTCGACGGCCTCACCGACGAGGAAGTGGCACGCATTTCCGAAATGGTCGGACTCGGCGCTCTCAAATATTTCCTCCTCAAAGTCGATCCCCGCAAGAACATCACCTTCAACCCCAAGGAATCAATCGACTTCAACGGCAACACAGGCCCCTTCATCCAATACACTTACGCCCGCATCTGCTCGGTTCTCCGCAAGGCCGAGGAGGAAGGCATGAAGATTGGCAACTATGCCGACGTGACACCCGGAGAGCGTGAAATTACCCTCATCCAGTCACTCGCCGACTTCCCTGCAACCGTCCAGGCCGCAGGTCAGAGCTACAGCCCCGCACTCATCGCAAACTATATCTATGACCTCGTGAAGACCTACAACCAGTTCTATCACGACTGCTCAATCCTCAAGGAAAGCGACGAGGCTGTGCGCTCATTCCGTCTTGAACTCAGCCGCCAGACAGCCCGCGTCGTCAAGACCGGAATGGCACTCCTCGGCATCGAAGTCCCCGAGCGCATGTAATCCTCCTGTCCCCGCTTAAACTATTTGGCTTTTCAAACGTCAAATAAACAATGAGTAATATAATAACAGGACAAACAAAAACACATCACTAACACAGAAATGAACTACAACAATCAAACCCCTCCCCCCTACTACGGTGGCGGAGACCCCTACAACGGATATCGTGCTTCATCCTCACAGGTGGAGCAGACCACAACTGCTGTGATGAAGCGCGTCTACTTCAAGATGTTCCTCGGACTTCTCGTCACCGCTTTCGTCTCACTCTTCTGCGCCAACTCCGCGTCCTACATGACCTTCATGCTGACCAACAGTTGGTTCTACTGGGGACTCCTCATCGCTGAAATCGCCATCGTGATAATGCTCTCCGCACGTCTCACCAGAATGTCGTCGATGTCAGCCACACTGATGTTCTTCGCGTTCGCGGGAATCAATGGTCTCGCCCTCGCGCCTATCTTCCTCATCTACACTGCCACTTCAATCGCCAAGACCTTCTTCATCTGTGCCGGAACCTTCGGTGCGATGAGTGTCTACGGCTATTTCACCACCCAGGACCTCACCAAGTGGGGCACCTTCCTCCTCTATGCCCTCTTCGGCCTCATCATCGCCTCGCTGGTCAACATGTTCACCAAGAGCTCGACCCTCGACTGGATCATCTCGATTGCCGGTGTCCTCATCTTTATCGGCCTCACCGCATGGGACACCCAGAAAATCAAGCAGATGGCGCTCGTGACACCCGCATCATACGCTGGCCACCTCGCCACAATCGGTGCGCTCACCCTCTATCTTGACTTCATCAACCTCTTCCTCTATCTCCTCCGCTTCTTCGGAAATCAGCGTGACTGATAAGGACTGACAACCACGGGAGAGAATGGCCGACATGCGTATTCTCCCCCGTGGTACCCTACAATATAATTTCGCAAAAATAATCATCTAATAAAACCTTAATACCAATAATAAGGAAATGGCAAAAGTCGTAATTATCGGAGCCGGCGGCGTTGGTACCGTTGTGGCTCACAAGTGTGCCCAGCACCCCGAAGTATTCACCGAAATCGTCATTGCCTCGCGTACACGCAGCAAATGCGATGCCATCGTTGAAGCCATCGGCAAGCCCAATGTAAGTTCTGATGTGGTTGATGCCGACAGCGTTCCCCAGCTTGTCGAGCTCTTCAACCGCCACAAACCCGAACTCGTCATCAACGTGGCGCTCCCTTATCAGGACCTCACCATCATGGATGCCTGCCTCATCTGCGGAGTCAACTACCTCGACACCGCAAACTATGAGCCGAAGGACGTTGCTCACTTCGAATACTCATGGCAGTGGGCCTACAAGCAGCGTTTCGAGGACGCTGGTCTGACAGCCATCCTCGGTTGCGGCTTCGACCCGGGTGTATCCGGCGTGTTCACAGCTTACGCTGCAAAACACTATTTCTCCGACATGCAGTATCTCGACATCGTCGACTGCAACGGCGGTGACCACGGCAAGGCTTTCGCCACCAACTTCAACCCCGAAATCAACATCCGCGAAATCACTCAGAACGGCCGCTTCTATGAGGATGGCAAATGGGTGACTACCGGCCCTCTTGAAATCCACAAGACCCTCACTTATCCCAACATCGGTGAGCGCGAGAGCTATCTCCTCTATCACGAAGAGCTCGAATCACTCGTGAAGAACTATCCCTCTATCAAGCGCGCCCGCTTCTGGATGACATTCGGTCAGGAATACCTCACACACCTCCGTGTAATCCAGAACATCGGTATGGCCCGCATCGACGAAGTCGAGTTCAACGGTCAGAAAATCGTTCCCCTCCAGTTCCTCAAGGCAGTTCTCCCCAACCCCCAGGACCTCGGCGAGAACTACCACGGCGAGACTTCAATCGGCTGCCGCATCGAGGGTCTCGACAAGGAAGGCAAGCATCTCACCTACTACATCTGGAACAACTGCTCACACGAGGCTGCCTACCGCGAGACAGGTATGCAGGCTGTCAGCTACACAACCGGTGTGCCCGCGATGGTCGGCGCAATGATGTTCCTCACCGGCAAGTGGGTTAAACCGGGCGTGAACAACGTTGAGGAATTCGATCCCGATCCCTTCCTCGCCGAACTCGCCAAGGACGGTCTTCCCTGGAATGAGGAATTCAACCTCAACCTCGAAGTGTAATTCTACAGTTGCTGTTTAAAATATCGTAAACAGACACAAAAGGACAAAAGGTCAGAAGAAACAAAAATTTTTACTATGAAATATAGTAATTCTATCTTTTGTTTCTTCTGATCTTTTGTCCTTTTGTGCCTGTTTTATCATTCGCTTTTGATTTTCGCACAATCGTCACAGCATGTTTAAACCAATCATATTCTCCGCGCTGCTCTTTCTTTCCCCGGTCGCCTCAGCCGCGGATTATACCTTCAACAAGACCACCGGCACCGTCACCGCAGCGGACTGCAATTATAAGCTCGGGGCAGGGACTTTTCTGCTTGCGCCCGACGCTCCCGATTCGCCCTACGCCTTCAAGGATGCGCTGAAAGCCATCGAGGCCGTCAACAATGCAAAGGAATCAAACGTCACCCTCCTCGTGGCTCCCGGTGTCTACTGGCTCGATGACCCTGACGACCCCGCCATCCGCCGCAATCCCAAGAATTCGGGAAGCATCCCCTACGCCGCAGAAATCCGGTGTGACAATCTGTCGATTCTCGGACTTGCGGAAAATCCCGAGGATGTGGTCTTTGCCGTGAACAGAGGGCAGACACAGGGCGCGCTCGGTAACTTCACCATGTTTCATTTCTTCGGCAAAAGTTTGCGCACCGAGAACATCACTTTCGGCAATTACTGCAACCTTGACCTCGTCTATCCCCGCGATCCCAAACTCAACCGCCCCAAACGCCGCGAAGCCATCGTGCAGGCCCAACTTGGCATCTGCGAAGGGACTGACCGACTCTTTGCCCGCAACTGCCGTTTTCTGAGCCGTCTGAACCTCTGTCCCTTCGTCGGTGCACACCGTTCGCTCTTCAAGGATTGCTATTTCGAATGCACCGACGATGCCTTGGCCGGTTCTGCTGTCTATCTCGATTGCCGTTTCACCTTTTTCAGCGGAAAGCCCTTCTACTCCACAGCCTCGACCGGAGCCGTCTTCCTCAACTGCGACATCCACTCTCTGGTCAACGGCACCCAGTATCTGACGAAAGCCCCCGGCATGGTGAGCATGATTGACACCCGCTTCACGTCCGACAATCCCGTCACTCTCCAATGGACCCGCGATGCCTCGCCGATACGCTGCTACCAGAGCAACGTCACACTTAACGGAACACCCGTCACCATCGACGCCAACCGCCCCGAACTCAGCGCCGACCTGACATCCTCGCCGCTGCTCAAAGCCTACAAGGTGACTGTTGATGGAAAAACCATCTACAACACCCCCAATCTCTTCGGTGGCAATGATGGTTGGGATCCGCTCGGCGTTCTTCCCGAAATCCACAAAGCGGAAGAGGCGATGTCGACCTCCCTCACATCCCTTCCCGTCGCACTCCGTCTCCTATCTTCCGGAAAGGAACTCGAAGCGCAGGGCGATACCATCAACCTCACCCCCTCGCTCCGCCTTTGGGGCGACTATGATGTCCCCAATCCCATCCTTAGCATCAAATGGGCCGGGCCCACAACACTGAAACTCCAATCAGTGGCCGGACGTGCGACCGCCACGAGCGCCAACAAATTTCCCCGTGCAGTCGAAAGCATCGTGACCGCCTCGACTGCCAACGGTCTGGTAGGCGCGACTGCCGTTAAAATCAGCCCCTTCCTTAAAGATGCACCCGGATTCGCTTCGACACCCGGCATTGTTCTTGACAAAACCTCACTTAAAGCGGGCTATACCCTCACCGGCGATGGCACGGATGACAGTTACATCGTCTGGTATCGCTCCTCGCGCCCAGACCTTGCCGACTCCGTTGCCGTCCGCCACGGACACGGACTCTCCGCCGCAAGCTATCCCCTGACAAGTGCCGACCACGGTTGTTTCATCTCAGCGACAATCACACCCAAACATTCCGACAGCCGTGCGGGCGAAGGTAAGACCGTGGCCTTCAACAGCGAGATACTACCCAAAATGTCAAAGAGCAATCCGAACAAGGAACGGACACTCTACACCTCCTTCGCAGAAATCCCCATCCGCAAAGGAAAGCCAGGCCGTCCCGGTTTCTGGCATTTCGATTCATACAAGCCCGCCGACACCAACCTCCACGACTGGACTCCCGACGAGAACCTGAGCTGGTATTACGGACGCGGTGTCGATGCTGCAACCGGACTCGGACTTGTCCAGGCAACCCGTGGAGCGCGCCTCTCCTACACCCCGATGCGTCCCGGATGCAAGGGAATGCACCTCTCCCTTGTGGCCGAACCGAGCAAGGGCCCCGGTCAGGGATTCGGTAGCGCAACCGGACAATACATGGACATCTGCATCAGCTTCAACGCGGCAACCCGGACAGGCTACGGTCTGCGCATCGAACGCACTCCCGACTACGACAAGGCTGTCACCTTCCGACTCATCCGCTACATCGACGGCGAAGTCACACCCGTCAGCGAACCTGTGGCCACAAACTGCTTCCGCAATCCATGTCACATCTCTGTCGAGATAAGCAACGGACAATTGACGGCAAGCGCACGCTCCGAAGCTCCGGCTGCGACATCGGCTGACCCTGCTGTAAAGTCAGAAGTATTCCTGACCGCCAAGGTAAGCCCGCTCTACTTCCCCTCCTTTGCCATACAGCACACCGGGTCAGTCGGCGCCTCCGCGACCCTCATCCGCGATCTCAACGTCAAATGGGATTGACAATCTAAAGGTTCAGCGGACGTAACCCCGATTGAAACATCACCATCTCTGTCCTCCGCCCAGGAATTTTCCTCACGGCGGGGGACATTTTCATTTCCTGCCGCTTCCCCAGACTGTTCCCCGGCTGCCGCAATACGCTCCGCCTCCTTGCGCGCACGGCGTTCAGCCGCACGGCGCCGGCAATCAGCCGAACGCTTGATGGCCACGTCAATATCAAACTTCAGGCAGAAAAATATTGCCAAAACAGGCTCCTCACACCTCCATGTGCGGTTCGGGTATTCCCCGGTGCGCAAATAGAGGTCCACATATTCCATAATCTCTGCTACCCAACTCGGACTATATTTCAAATCTTTATAGATTTTATCAATCTTCAGTCTCAATTTTTCATAAAAGGCCCGTGAGACCGGTTTGTCCCACTTTATTTTTGACGAAGGCGACTTGGCTGTCCCTGTCCTGCATTCTTTTGGTGTCGGATTGTTTTCCATAGCTTTTTTTACTGCAAAGTTATACCCGCCACGGCCCGAAATGGTGCGATAATGCAAACCGGGTCAAAAAATATCCCTCCGCGACCGGCTATCCGTTAAGTCAACGCATATTTTTCCATCAAACTTTTTCCGATTTAAAAAAAAGTTATTACTTTCGCAGTATAGATTCACGGCCGTACAGAGAACGGCCCCTCGACAAATGAAATTCTAATTGAAAAACAATATTCTTCCGATATGATATTTAATTTTCGCATTGTTTCTGACGAAGTTGACAACTTCAAGCGTGAAATCCAGATAGATGCTGACGCAACTTTCCTCGACCTGCGCAATGCAATCTGTGATTCAGTAGGTTACGACAAAAGCCAATTCAGTTCATTCTTCCTCTGCGACGACGGATGGGAACGCAATCAGGAAATCTGTCTCGAAGACATGGGCTCCGACTCCTCCGAAGATGTCTACCTGATGGACGACACCCCCCTTAGCGATTTCATTGAAGATGACGGACAGCGCCTCGTATGGGTCTTTGACTACATGACCGACCGCTCATTCTTCCTTGAGATGAAAAAATCAATCCCCGGAAAGAGCCTCCGCGACCCGCTGTGTACCATCTCTATGGGCGAAGCTCCAGCACAATTCGTGGATCTCGACGATTTCGATGCGAAAATCGACGCTAAAGCAGCCCAGACCGCAGCCTCAACCGACCTCGACGACGACTTCTATGGTACAACCGAATTCAACGAGGACGAATTTGACGCCGCCGGTTTCGACGAAATGACATTCGACGAATAACCACAACCATTAAATGACGAATAATCACAACCATTAAATATTGAAAAAAGTACAGAATCAGGCACTCCTGTCGGCATTCCCTGCGACAAGAGTGCCTGATTCACATTCTACCCTCACTGATCGCATCCCGAAAGGAAGGTATTTTGCAATATTTACTCAAAGTCAGTGCATGAACTGGAATTGCGCCATTATTGCGTCAAGCATTTTGTCCGGTACCCCACACTCACTGGCTATGCTTCCCCAGCCGGAGGCAACTGTGCTGACTTGGTCGATTATTTCTGCGGCTTCCTTGATGTTGTTTCTTTTGGCAATCTCCAATAGGTCACTACGGGTGATACCGTCGAACTTGCCGTTTATTGACATTTGATGTTGCGATGTCCACCCACCATCCGGATTATATGAAAATCCCATATCGTATGCCGGCGACAATCTCCATTTTCCATTCTTATCCATCAGGAATGATATGTTCTTGGTATGGTCATCCTGATTGCGGACCACCACATTGAACACAATCCTTCGGAACATCTCTTGTGCTTGGGAGTATGGCAACCTGAGTGTGCGCATCACATTGAGTGCCTGCTCGTAGGAATATGCCCTGAGCAAACGATAGTCATAATGAGCCACAGCACATAGGGTCTGCATGTGTACTTTTTCCCCATTGACGCGATCAAAGCGCTTGGTAAGGAAATGGGCACGACCGTTCTCTTCAATCAATGAGCATTCCGACATCTCTATGCCACACTCTTTTACCAATTTGTAAAATGAGTATTCGAGTCGTCCGAAATTCTGAGTTTCACGGAAACCGGCTTCCGCCGTCACTCCATCAAGTTTTATCAGGTAATAATCAAATCCTGCGGGAGCGTCAACCTGGCCGGACCGAACTTCTCCCGTGTTTTTATTATAAGCAATGATTGCTTTTGCCCGCTGACCTCCGGCTGACGTTCCGAGACGCACAATCTCAGCTATCGCCGCTTTCTTGTCATCAGAAAGATTGGCACCGAAATCTTTTTTCTCAGCCAATGCCTCTGATGCCACATTTACGAGAGCATCAATTTCTATCCGCGTGTTTGAATTGTATGGCAT